>DATDGT010000325.1:0-28475 GCA_036521975.1 Bryobacteraceae bacterium | reverse complement strand
GGAACGCGGAGCAAACCTCCCGGGGTAAGTTCAGTCGCCTTCCGTGCGCAGTCGCCGAATCTACGCTTCGCGTCCTTGATGAATATGGACTTCGCGACTCGTTGCCCGCTCGTCCGACGCTCGCGCCTCATATCCGGTTCTTGTCCATCAACTCGCACATTCGCTCCGCGCTTCCTTCAGACCCCGCCTCGCGGCGATAGCCCTTGCGCATCGCTAACCCTTCACCTCCATCAGGTTGGGTAGAAGACTTTCACTTCCAAACTGCCGAACATGCTCGGCACACAACTCCAGTCCCCGGCCTTACGGCCGGGGCTGGGGTGCGAACGCCGCGCCGCGCTTCGGCCAGCCTTTAGCCCCGCCCGTCAGGGCGGGGTCCGGCTTACGGGCGGATCACGGACTCTGGCGAAGCGGCTGCGCCCGGCGAGTCCGTTGTGCGCGAGTTTCTTCAAAGCCTGTTCTACACTGTAAGGGCAAGGTGATGGGGCTCTACCGAAACCGTCCCGCAACGCCGGGAATGATGGCTCCTGACAAACAACGTAGAGGCTCACCTTGTTCCCTATCGATCCCGCCGAAGCGACCCCAAATCATACGCTAGATCGCCTGCATCAGGCGCTCGATCTTGCGTCTGAAATCGCGAGCCGTTACGGCTTGTCGTCGCTTGATCCGCTGCTCCAATCGTGCAGTTCCGCGCTGGCCCAGGACGAAATCGCCGTGATGATCGTGGGCCGGTTTAAAGCGGGCAAGAGCAGCTTCATCAACCATTTCATCGGACGGCCGATTCTGCCCGTCGGCGTGATCCCGGTGACGACGGTGATCACCGAGATTCGATTCGGTTCCGAGGAGAAAGCTGAAGTCCGATTTCTGGACGGCAGCGTTCGTGCGGCGCCTCTTGAGGAAATCGGTGCCTATATTTCCGAGCGGGAGAATCCCGAAAATTCGAAACGCGCCGCCGTGGTCAAGGTGGAGTTGCCGGAGATCCGAAACTTGCAAGGACTGGCACTGGTGGATACGCCCGGACTCGAAAGCGTCCTCGCGCACAATACCGATACTTCCATACGCTGGCTGCCGAACGTGGGATTGGCCCTAGCGGCCGTGAGCGTGGACCCTCCCCTTTCCCGGCGCGATGTCGAGCTGCTGCGCGAGCTGTACCGCTATACGCCGAACGTTTCGATCCTGCTGACGAAAGCCGACCTTCCGCGGCCCGAGGAGCTCTCCGAAATCGTCGATTTCGTGCAAAGGGAACTGACCCGCAATTTTGACCACGCCGTTGAGATCTTTCCTTATTCGATACGGCCGGGCTACGAGCACCTGAAGGAGCGCCTGGAGCAACACTTGATTCACGGCACACTTGCCCGCTTCGACGATGAGCGGCGCTCCATCGGCGCACGAAAAATCAACACGCTGCTTCGCGAGTCCTCGGATTATTTGACGCTGAATTTGAAGGCGGCGGAGTTGGCCGCCGCGAAGCGTCTGGCGATGGTCAGGCAGGTCGCGGGCGAAAAGGAATCGATTGCCGACGTCAAGAACGAGCTGCGGCTTATTGTCCGTCACGCGATGGCCGGCACGCGTGCCGTTGTTGCCGCTGTGCTGGAGAAACATCAAAACGAAATCGAAGACAAATTGATATCGGAGTTTGCCGCCGAATTTCCCTCCTGGACAAGAAGTCTGGGCTTCCTCCTCACCTCGTTCGACGCCTGGCTGAGTCGCCGGCTATCCGTGGAGTTAGCGCGAGTCTCCCGCGACGAGCGCTCTCGGCTGGTTCAAAACCTCGATCAAACCGGGCGGCAAATGCTGCGCCGGCTTCAGGAATTCCGCGACCGTCTTTCCGCCGGGGCCGAACGGGCCTTCGGCACGCCGCTCCGCACAACCGAAGTTGAGATCGCTGTTCAGGAGCCGCTCACTCCCGACGTGAAAATCGGTTCGATCTTTGATCGCAATTGGGAATTGCTTTCGCCAGTTCTGCCGATGGTCCTCATCCAGAGTTTAGTCAGCCGCCATCTCCTCGGATTAATACCGGCTATCGTCCACACCAATATTTCTCGTCTTACCTCGCAGTGGGAGCAGAGCGTCAGTGCCGCGCTTTCGAGCTTGGGTCCGGAAGCCGAGCGTCGTCTCGACGATCTCATCGGGACCGTGGAGCGGCTGATCGAAACGGCAGACCCGAACCGGGCAGCGGCAATCCGGGAGGATCTCAATGCCATCGCCGCGGCAGCGCGCGGTTTGTAACCGGCACGGGAACCAAGAAGCTGAGGACGCGCGCCGGCTCGCTCGTTTCCGTCACTCGCTCGTAGGAGCCCCACTGGTCTTCCTGGCCCTGCTGGCGGCGAAAATGGTGAGCAGAATGATTCCGCTGACCCCCACGGTGCGCGCCTTCAATTATTTGGGACATGAGGGCATCTACTATTCGCTGATGATGTCCACCGGGCTGACGTTCGGGACGATTTCGTCCTTGTTCGGCCTGAACCACGGGATCATCGACCGGACGCAATATTCGTTTCTGGTGGCGGCGGTAATTGCCAGCGCCGTGGTTCCTACGATGATCGCTAACGCGTGGTTCATGCCGAAGCACTTGCTGCCGCCGCCCCAAGGCGCGGCATTTTCGCGCTCCGAGCAAACGGAGGCAACCGAAAATGTTTGAGAAGATTCTGGTGGCCCATGACGGCTCCGATGGCGCCTGGAAAGCTTTCGACGCGGCGCTAAACCTGGCGGGCCGCCTTCGCGCCAGTCTGTACATGATCAGCGTGGAAGAGGATCTGCCCCGCTATGCGGAGGCGATGACGGAAATCGACGCGGAGCGCGAAGTGAAAGACACCTATTACAGCCAGCTCGGGACCGAGGCCAAGCAGCGCGCCGCGCGCCGCTCCATGCCTCTGGAATGCACCATCGTATCGGGGCACGAGGTGAAGTCGATCGTCGATTTCGCCTGGCAGGGCGGCTTCGATTTGCTAGTGATTGGCTTCAAGGGGCGCTCCGCCATCTACGAACATCTTTGGGGCGGGACCTCGCATAACCTGGCGAGGGTGGCGCATTGCAGCGTGCTGGTGGTCAAGTAAGTCAAGCAGGACAAGCCTCAGCTTGTCCCACCCGGAGCGCGGCCGAGTTTTGCTCGGTCATTGCGGTCGTGCCTCTGGCGGGCTCCGGCTGCTATACTCTACCCGAATTATATTACCCACTCCTCTGGGAGGCATGGATGCTCAGAAATCTCAGAATCATGCTGGCCGGAATTGCCCTGATGGTGGCGTTTCTCGCGGCGGTCGGACTGCCCCAACAAACCCCTCCGAAGGCTCCGGTGACGACGGCGGTCCCCCCGGGGGACTGGCCGATGTACAGCCGCGACCTGACCAGTTCGCGTTACTCTCCGCTTAAACAGATCAACAGGGCAAACGTAAGCAAATTGGCAAAGGCGTGGAGTTACCGCCCGGCCGCGGGATCAGCTCCCTTAGCGGCTCCCTCAGCGGCGGACGATGAAAAGGGCGGCGAAAAGGGCGGCGGAAAAGGAAAAGGAAAAGGCAGAGGGGGCGCGCCCGCCGTCGTCGCGGAGTCGACACCCATTGTCGTCAACGGCGTCATGTATCTCCCCGCTGGAAATCAGGTGGTGGCGCTCGATGCCGACACCGGCAAGGAGATCTGGTCGCACCGGACCGCCGGAGGAACCGTCCAAACCCGCGCCGTTGGCTACTGGCCGGGTGATCGCTCAAACCCCGCCCGGGTGCTCTACACTGTCGGGACCAAGATGTTCGCGCTTAACGCCACGACCGGCAACACCGATCCGGGCTTCGGTAAGGAGGGCGTGGTGGATATCGAGATCGGCTGGGGCGGTGCGCCCTACGTCTACAAGAACCTCATCATTATGGGCAACAACAACGGCGAGCGCAGCGACGGCCCCGCCGGCGACACCAAGGTCTACGATGCTCGAACCGGCGCCGAGTTGTGGCGCTTCAAGACTATGGCGCAGCCGGGAGACAAGAACTACCCAGGCTCCTGGCTGGATCAGTCAGACAATCACTCCCGCGCCGGTCTCAATGTCTGGGGCTGGTACTTCACCGTCGACGAACAGCGAGACCTTATCTACATGCCCGTGGGCGGGGCTGCCGGCAACTATTATGGAGGCGACCGTCCCGGCAACAACTTGTACGGTAATTCGATCGTCGCTATCAACGCCACTACGGGCAAATACGTGTGGCACTTCCAAGTCGTGCACCACGACCTGTGGGACACCGATCTCCCCGCCGCGCCCAGTCTGTTTAGCGTGAAGAAGGACGGCAAGACCATTCCCGCTCTCGCAATCATCAGCAAGAATGCTCTGATGTTTATTCTGAACCGTGAGACGGGAGAACCCATCTACGGCGTCGAGGAGCGGCCGGTACCCAAGGGTGACGTCCCGGGCGAATGGTATTCTCCCACGCAACCCTTCCCCGTGAAGCCGCCACCGCTGGTGCGGATGAGCTTCAACAAAGCGGAGGATTTCGTCCGCCCGTCGGACACCACGCCGGAGCACGTAAAGGCCTGCGAAGACTATTGGGACCGCGCGGGCGGTTTCATCAACCAGGGCCCGTTCACCCCGTTCGGATTCCACGAAGCAGGCGCACCACCTAAGAGCTATCTGCAGTTCCCCGGCGTCGGCAGCCCCAACTGGGGCGGCACCGCGGCGGACCCCACCACCGGATACGTCTACATAAGCACCTCTGACTCTGCGCTGACGGGCTGGATCGAAAAGAAGGTCCCCGGGGGCAACTACGGCAATGGGACGGAGGGCTCGCCGCTGCCGATGGATCGCGGTTCGGTGAATGGCCCCGGGCCCTATAACCAATTCAGCGCCGGAGGCATGCCCTGCGTGCGTCCACCGTGGGCGCGCCTCTACGCCATCAACGCCAACACGGGCGATATTGCCTGGAAAGTAACGCTCGGCATCAACGAACGGTTGCCGAAAGAAAAGCAGAACGTCGGCTCCATCGGCGGCGCCGGATCAACAGTCACCGCGGGCGGTCTGCTGTTTACCCCGACCAACGATACGTACTTCCACGCACTCGATTCGAAAACGGGTAAGGAACTCTGGTCCGTGAAGCTGGACGCGAACATGAACGCGAACCCGATGACGTACGCCGGAAAATCCGGAAAGCAGTATGTAGCCGGAGTCTCCGGTGGCGCGGTAGTCGCGTTCGGGTTGCCGTGAATGAGGAGCTATCAGCGGTCAGCGATCAGCTAGCTGATCATCGCCCGCATGCTCGTCTGTCCAGTCCGGGGTTGTCAGATGGCGTTGCTGCACGAGCAACGGCGGCTGGTCTGTGCTCGCGGACATTGCTTCGACATCGCGCGTAGCGGATACATCAACCTGCTCCAACCGCAGGACCGGCGATCAAAGCAGCCAGGCGACACGGCAGCGGCCGTCGCGGCGCGGCGGCGATTGCACGATCGCGGCATCACCAGGCCGCTTCTCGACGCGATCGCGGAGTTCATGGCCGCATCCGCGGACGACATCATCCTCGATGCCGGCTGCGGTGACGGTTTCTACCTCGGCACTCTCGCTCGCCAGACCGGCTTCGACGCGCACGGCGTGGACCTCTCGACTAAAGCTTTGGATGTCGCGGCGCGGCACTATCCCGGATGCGAGTGGATCGTGGCCAATGCCGATCGCTTCCTGCCGTACTCGAGCGGATCCCTCTCGATCGTCCTGTCGATCACAGGGCGCATGAATGCGGGCGAATTCCGGCGTGTCTTGCGCGACAACGGACGTCTCCTGGTCGGCATTCCGGCGGCTGACGATCTTATCGAGTTGCGCGGCGCCGGCCGCGATCGCGTGCCCCGAACCGTCGAGACATTCACGCAAGGGTTCACGCTCCTCGATCGCCGCCGCGTTACCACCGCAACTGATCTCGATGCTGCCGCCGTTCGCGACGTCCTGGTCTCGATTTACCGGCCGATGTGGTCGCGGCCGCCCGAAGCGATGCGAGTGACATTCAGTCTGGATCTCCTCTTGTTTCGAGTGGCGTAGTCATTTTTGCGGCCAACGCTCTCAGGGCTGAAGCTGGGCCTCCGGAGAACGCGTCGGATAAAACGGGAAGAGACCGTCAATCACGGACTTTCCCAGGCTAAAGCCTGTGCCTGGAGTTTCTACATTTCGGTACAGTTTTGTTCGGGTTGCATATAAAAAGAAAGAGAATCCCGACAAAACTCCCGGTTCCCTACACTGGGAAAACACTCCGATCGTTAGCCGTGTCAGTAGTTTGGGGTTCATCCCCAGCGTCAAGTTATGCGCGGATAAATGTCAAATTTCGACCGATTTTCGATCACTCACGGCGTTTTCCCGTTGATTTGTGGGGGTTACAGTGTGATGCCGGGGTTCGCGCGGGAAGGAGTGAACGGAAGGCGCCGACCTCGGCCGCGTTGGGTTGGCCGGCGTGCCGCAAGAAGGCTGTCTTTTACACCCCGCCCTCACGGGCGGGGCTGGATTGGATCGCAGCACCAAATTTTATGCGCACAACGCATTCGCTGTGCGCTTTCTGGCCGGCGACAAAAAACGCTTGACACGGGGTGGGATTCGGAGTAAGGTGACGACAGTTGGAAGCGGTAATCCAACAAACCACGGCGCCTCAGCCCGCCGGAAATCGGCTGACTCGCCTGCCGAGGGCGATAACTCGGCATCCGGCCCCACCGGTAAAACGGGTTCGGGGGAAATTGTATCGGACTCGGAATCCGAAGGGAAACCTCAGAAAGCAGAAGACTGTTCTCGCTTCGCCGGGCTGGATCTCGCCAACGTGCGAGAACTGCGGGAATGGAGGAGGGAATGAATCGGGCGAGGGGTCACGGGGAGAGGCGTAGCCGGAAAGAGGCGCAGTTTAGCGCGTGCGCTCGCGACCTATCCGACCGGAAACGAGAACCCATGAGAACTACACGGACGAGGCTGTAAGGCGGGAGAAACTCCAGACCTGGGCTGAAGCACAGTGCCCAGAGGGCGCCCAAGGCTAAAGCCTGCTCTGTCGTGTTACTGCTGTTTCCCGTCTTCGATACCGAAAAGTGGGTGATATCTTGCGGGCAGCTTGCGAGCCTTACGATCCGGTCCCATGAAGACATGAATCGTATAGCCTTCGGCCAGCCGCCGTGAATCCTCCGCCGATACCAATTCATAAGCAAAGCGCACCTGCCGGGGGTTAGCGGCCTGAATGCGCGTCCGTATGACGACTTCCTCATCGTACAAGGCTGGAGAGAAATAGCGGCAATTCGCCTCGACCACGGCAAGCAGAACTCCTTCTTTTTCGAGATCGCGGTAACGCGCGCCGGAGGCCCGGCAATATTCAACACGGCCTACCTCCATCCAGACCAGATAATTGGCGTGATAAACGATACCCATCTGGTCGGTCTCCGCGTAGCGGACGCGGACCCGCGCGTCGACGTGGGAGGGCATTTGAAGAGGTGACTATAATATACACGACGACGGAGCGACCACGACCTCAGCCTTGCCAAAGACGATCGGCGAAACACGACGCGCCCGGCACGCGATCGTCGCTGTTTTTATGCAAATCGTCGTCGCGGTAACTTACTCCTGGACCGTTTTTCGGGAGCCGCTGGCGCAATACCACGGATGGTCCAAGGCGCAGACGATCATGCCGTATCGATATTCGCTATTGGCGGTCGCGCTTGGAACGGTTATAGGCGGGCTTTGGCAGGATCGCCGCGGCGCTCGTATAGTGGCGTCGGCGGGGGGAATCCTGGTTGGCATCGGATTTATCATCTCGGCGATCTACGGTACCAGTGTTGCCGGCCTGGTGATCGGCTGGGGAATTGTCGCGGGTTTGGGCGCGGGCTTCGTCTATGTCACTCCTATTGCGAATTTAGTGAAGTGGTTTCCGGATAAGCGCGGCATGATGGTCGGACTCGCCGTGATGGGAGCTGGAATCAGCCCGCTGTTCTGGAGTCCTTTGATTGAGCGCCTCATCGGCAAAAATCCGGCTCAGTTTCAGGAAACCATTCCACATGCATTTGAAGTAATGACACTGATCTTTGTTGTCTGTGTGGTGGGGGCCGCGCAGTTGTACCGTGTTCCTTCCCAGGGTTGGACTCCTCCAGGTTTACCCCTTGAGGCGCATAAGGCGCAGGGGATGGAGATCTCCGCGGCCCAAATGTTGGCTACCTGGCAGTTTTATGCTCTGTGGGGCATTTTTCTGCTTGGAGCCGCGGTCGGGCTGATCGCAATCGGACAGGTTTCGCCTCTATTCCAGGAATTCACGACCGCGGCGCCGATATCGGCGGGCGTCGCCCTCGGCATCATGGGCATTTGCAACGGATCCGGGCGATTAGGGTGGGGCGCTCTTTCCGATCGCATCGGAAGGAAGGCCACGTTAGTTGCAATGAACCTGGTGTCCATTATCGTGTGCCTCGGATTTCTGCGCTCCATTCGGGGCTTTTGGGACTTGATCGTGGGTCTTTGCCTGGCCGCATTTGTTTACGGGGGTTTTCTTTCCTTGATGCCCGCCCTCTCCGCGGACTACTTCGGTAAAGTGAACGTCGGGGGGAATTACGGCCTTCTCTTTTCCGCGTGGGGCATCTCCGGATTCCTGGCACCCGGGTACTTCGAAAGTGCACTCGACCGCGCTCGCGAGGCCGGAGCTCTCGTTGCCGGTTACCGGGATGTGTATGCCAAATTGGCGGTGTTTGCGGCAATCGCGGCAATCCTCGGAATTCTATTGAGGAGGCCGCGATCGGATGCTCGCGCGTAGCGGCTGAAAGTTGTCCATAACGTGTGACCAGGCGCCGGACGTTTTGCAGGCTCGCGAAGAGGCGCTCAACCTTCCACCGGCGGCAATAGCGACGCAAGCGGCGGCCGCCCTGAGTCGGGTTCTTGCGACTGCTACGGAACCTCTCTCCTTGTTCTCTAGGACACGCTTAGAGCCCGCGTCGCAGCCTACGACCCGTCGGAGTCGTGTTTCCCGGTAAGCTCGGCGATGAGCCACGCCCGCGCCATCCTCCAGTCGCGCTTCGCCGTATCCACCGAAACCCCCAGGACCTCCGCCGTTTCCTCGATGCTCAAGCCGCCGAAGTAACGCAACTCCACAACGCGGCTCTTGCGGCGGTCGATTCGGGCGAGTGCGTCGAGCCCCTTGTTCAGGGCGAGCACCTCAATACCACGCGCCTCCGCCGCCAGCAGCACTTCATCCAGCGGCACGCGCAGCGCATCTCCGCCCCGCTTGGCAAAGCCGCGCTTGCGCGCATGGTCCACCAGGATGCGCCGGATGATCTGGGAGCACAGCGCCAGGAAATGCGTTCTGTTTTCGCAGCGGATTCCCCCAGCGCGCACCAGCTTGAGATACGCCTCATTGGCCAGAGCGGCGGATTCCAGGCTCTCGCCAGCGCGCCGGCGTTCGAGGTGGTGGCGCGCAATCCGCCGCAGCTCCGGGTACACCAGATCCATTAAGCGGTTCAGCGCGTTCGCATCACCTTCGTTCCAGGCGGCGAGCATTCCGGTGATATCTTGCTGCTTGTCCCGCTTCGTCACGCCGGTCGAAATCCTAGCATAAAAAAACCGCCGCCCGTTAACCATTCCTGTGTCCGTTCGCGGAATACCAGTAGGAGGATTTTTCAACTATGACGAAACTTGTAGGATCACTGACGTTCGCAGGAACGTGCGTTGCTTTGATGCTGACTCTTTCACTGGGCAAGGGAGTCGCCCAACAACCGGCGCTCGGCTGGCAATATGGACAGCTCCATATCGTCAAGGACTGCCCGAAGTCCACGTACCAGGGCGGCGCCGGTCAATACTGCACGGTGCTGAGCTCGGACCTGGCACAGATTCCACCCGGCTCGAAAATCTACTACGACCAAGCTGCCGGCGTTCCAACCGCTGCCGGGACACCCTATTTGGACAGCAACATCTTCGTCTACGTCGGGCCCGACGACTGGGCTGTCGGCCGATGCACGCTCAATCTCGTTGACTATCTTGGATTGTGTACTTTGTCGGACGGGAAAGGACCGCTCGCCGGCATCACCGCCAGAGTCAATGTAACGTACAAGTCCGGCGGCGACGGATATCAATTTGCCTGGGACGGGACCTATAGCTTTCAATTCGTTGCCCCATAGGTGCCTTAGTACACGGTTTCATATGTAGGCCGCCCGCACCGGGCGGGCCGAGGGCCCCGCCGCAGCGCAGGGCGCTGCCCCACATTGATCTCGATACGTGGCCGGATTTTTGAAACAGACAGTTCCAGCGCGTTCATTTTTTCAAAAGCGCGGGCCAGTTGAGCACCACGGTGATGGGCAGTGCAGACTGCTGAACCTGCGGCGCGCTCGACAGGAAGCGCCGGCCGTCGGGGGTGACGTCCCAGGCGCCGAAGTCGATGGGACCTGTGAACAGCCGCTGTGGATTTCCAAACTCAAAGACGGCGCCGCTGGCTTTCACCTCCATGGCCATCTTCACGTATGAGGATGGAAAATCGTCGTAGATGAGCTCTTTGCCGTCCGCGCGCCACCTTGGAAAGTTTCCGCCGTCCTTCGTGATCTGCCACTTGCCCTGGCCCAGTGCGGGCACGCCGGATGGCCCGGAGGCGACGAACGGGCGCACATAAATCTCTCTATCGCCTGTCTCGGCGGAGACGTAAGCAATCCAGTGCATGTCGGGCGAGAAGACGGCGCCCCATTCGTTGAAGGGCGTGCCGGGCAAGAGCACTGGCTTGCGCTCGCCCGGGGCGCCCGCTGTGACCGGTAGCACCCAAACACTGTTTCTAGTCTTGGGCGAGGGATCAGTGTAGTACAGCAAAAACCGGCTGTCTGACGACCAACTGGTGGGGGTGTGAACGATCCCCGGCTCCTTGAGAAGTTCCCTTTCGTCGCCCGCGCCGGAGGAGGGCTTGTCATAGATCGTGTCCAGGAGATTGCCGGCCGCGAAAGCGATGCGGCTGCCGTCCGCAGACCAGACGCCCGGCGAGACGGCGCTATGGCGAAACGTCAAACGCGTGCGTTGCCCACTTGAAAAGTCCAGGGTCCAAAGATCACCCACTCCGTTAGAATTCGCCTCGCGGACCACACCGCGCGTTCCGTCCGGTGATAAGTGGACAGAGTTATCCGTGCCTGCCTGCCCGAAGGTGCCCACGATCTTTCCTTGCCGGTCGAACCAGGTGAGCTGACGGCTGCCGCTAAAAGTGCTGGCACGATATGCGAGAGCACCACTGGGAGAGACCGAGAAGAGTCCGAGACTGAACCATGTGGTATCCACGCCCTCGGCCACCGGAACCGGCTCACCATTGAGCTGCAGCCGCCCTGGGTCGAATGCTTGCGCCATCAGCGTTCCCTGGCGCACGAAAAAGAGGAAGCCGTTGGCGTAGGACGCTGGAGACCGCGTAGCGAGGATCCGCTCGCGCGATTGGTCCGCCGGTTTGGCGTCGAGAGAACCGGCATAGATACCCGTCGCTTCGGACGCTCCCGAGCGGACATAGATGTAGTGCTTGCCGTCCGGCAGGAAGGCCGGGGCCCAGTTGTGCACTTCTCCCTTCGGAGCGTCAACCGCGGTAATCGCCGTCGGGACGCCGCCCGCCTCGGAGACCTTCCACAGGGGGCCTCCTGAGTCCCAGCCGTTGCTGCCGAAGACGATGAGGCCGTCCCGGTTCCAGTCGCCCGATCCGACGCTGATAACGGGTACCGTGCACAACGTCTGCGGAGGGCCGCCGGCAAGGTCAATCTTCTTGAGCTGGTTTTCGACGGCGAACGCCACATACCGGCTGTCCGGAGACCAAAATGGGCTCGCAGCGCCTTCTGTTCCGGGCAGGCGCCGCCAGTCCAGGGAATTTAAATCGCGAATCCAGAGCCCGGCTTTTCGCGACGCGGTGAAGACCAGCTTGCGGCCGTCGGGCGATACCGACAAGTAGTATTCAAGCGTGACGTTTTCGGGCACCACCACCTGGAGCCGGCTCACTTGAGCGGAGGGCTGGGTCTTGGACCAAACCATCCAAACCGCGAGACCCAGGGCGATCAGAGCAAACAGCGCCGCCACGCCCTGCCACGGCCGGACCCGTCTCGCCGCACTCACCGCGATCGCCGCGCGTGGCGCTTCCGCCGCGATCCAGTCCAGCGCGTGCTTGGCGTCGCGAGCCGATTGCCAGCGCTTGTCGGGATCCTTTTCGAGGCAGGTTTCGAGCACACGTTCGAGGCCGGGTGGCGTCAGCGGTTGCAAGTCATGCAGGGCATGGGGCTGCTCTTTGAGGATGGACGCGATGAGACTGGCCTGGCTCTTGCCGGTGAATGCCCGTTTGCCCGTGATCAGCTCATATAGCACCAAGCCGAAGGCAAAGATGTCGCTGCGGGCGTCGGCCTCGTGCCCTTCGATCTGCTCCGGCGCCATGTATTGCAACGTGCCGAGGATGGAGCCTTCGCCGGTCAGTATGGTTTGGGTACTGCCTTCGGGACCAGCGGCGCGGTCCATTTTCGCCAAGCCGAAATCGAGAACCTTTACGCCCTCCTTGCCCACCAGGATGTTCGAGGGCTTGAGGTCGCGATGCTTGATGCCTTTGCGATGCGCGGCGTCGAGCGCGTCGAGGATCTGGCCGGCGAGCGCGAGAGCTTCCTCGAGCGGAACGGGACCATGGAGCGGCTTAACCCTCGACGTATTCCATGACCAGGTAGCCGAAGCCATCGGGCGAGGTCGCGACGTCATAGAGCGAACAGATGTGCGGGTGGTTCAGCGCGGCGATGACACGCGCCTCGCGCTCAAAGCGCTCACTGAATCGGGCGTGGCTGGTCTTGATGGCTACAAACCGGTTCAGTCGTGTGTCGCGAGCCTTCCACACCTCCCCCATGCCGCCCGCTCCGAGGGGCGCGAGGATCTCGTAGGGTCCCAAACGAATCCCGGCCGAGAGAGAACCGCCGGCGATCAGCGTGGCCGGGACATCGGCAAGGACCGGCTTTTCCAGTAGGCTTCCGGCGTGCTCATCCTCCGAAACGAGCATCTCGACCTGGCGCCGCAGCTCGGTATCTTCGCCGCAGGCCTCATCGAGAAACGATCTGCGCGCTTCGGGCGCCCGCTCCAACGCAGCGTGGAACAGTTCCTCTGCTCGCCGCCAAAACTCCTGCTTCATGGCCCGTTCGCTCGTAGGTGTCCATCAATTATTACACTCATGAACGTTTCGCAGACGGGCGGAACTCCGCAAAAAGCCGTGTGTCGTGCGCTGCCATTTATGAGATGCGCTCTAATATGAAATCTTGCTTAATGACGGCGCCACCTTCAACTTCGGCGCTGTAACTTTCTGTACGTCCTGCGCCGACACGCCTGGAGCGACTTCCACGAGCACAAGTCCTTCTGGCGTGACATCAATGACAGCTAAATCGGTCACAATCGTGTTGACTACGCCCAGACCCGTTATGGGCAAGGTGCATCTTTCAAGGATTTTCGGAGCGCCGGTCTTGGTTGTGTGCTCCATCGCCACGATCACGCGCCGCGCGCCCGCCACCAAATCCATGGCGCCGCCCATGCCCTTCACTATTTTGCCGGGGACCATCCAGTTGGCGAGATTGCCGCTTTGATCGACCTCCATGGCGCCGAGAATGCTTAAATCGATGTGCCCGCCGCGAATCATCGCGAAGGACTCCGCGCTCGAAAAATAAGAACTGCCAGGAATCTCGGTCACCGTTTCTTTGCCCGCATTGATCAGATCGGGATCGACTTGATCTTCGAGCGGATACGGGCCCACGCCAAGCATGCCGTTTTCCGATTGCAGTACGACTTCGATGTCATCGGGAACGTAGTTCGAAACTAGCGTAGGAATGCCGATACCCAGGTTCACGTAATATCCATCGCGTAGTTCCAGGGCGACGCGCCGCGCGATTCGTTCACGTACGTCCATATCGTTAGCGCCCACTTTAAGCCCGACGAACAGTCATGCGCTCTATGCGCCTCTCATAGCTTCCACCGGCCACAACACGCTGCACGTAGATTCCCGGCGTATGAACGTGATCCGGATCGATGGCCCCGGCTTCGACCACTTCTTCCACTTCAGCGATGGTGATGCGGGCTGCCGCAGCCATAATCGGGTTGAAATTCCGAGCCGTTTTCCGGTACACGAGATTCCCCAAACGATCGCCCTTCCAGGCCCGAATAAGGGCGAAGTCAGCTTTCAAGGCGCGCTCCAACACGTACGGACGCCCGTCGAATACGCGCACCTCCTTACCTTCCGCGACCACCGTGCCGACGCCCGCCGGAGTGTAAAACGCCGGGATTCCCGCGCCGCCCGCGCGAATGCGCTCCGCAAGCGTCCCCTGTGGCGCCAGTGTTAAGTCGATGCTGCCCTCGATCAACATTTTTTCCAGCAGTTTGTTCTCGCCCACATAACTGCCGATGTGAGATGCGATCATGCCGGCTTCGAGCATCCAACCCACTCCATAGCCATCGTTGCCTACGTTATTCGATATGGTGTGCAGGTTTCGAACACCCTTGCGAACTAGTGCTTTGATCAGATTTTCAGGAACGCCGCAGGCGCCGAACCCGCCCACCATAACGGTGGCGCCCTCTGGGATATCGGAGATGGCCTCGTCGTGACTCAATAGAACTTTGTTCATGCGCGCTGCTGCTGAGCGATCCGGCTAGGATGAAGATCAATTGTACAGTTTTGCGGGGCCACCGGCGCAATTTCCGGCGCCCGCACCCTGTTCGCGAGCTAAAGCAAGGACTGTGCACTGCGGCATATAGTAACCTTGGGCGATGCAAAAGAAGGTCTATATCTCCTCAACGTTCGAAGATCTTCTAAAGTATCGATCAGCCCTGTATAGCGCGCTTCGAAAAATGGCGTACGATGTCCAGGCTATGGAGGACTACGTTGCTCGCGACGATCGGTTGGTTCACCGTTGCCTGGCGGACGTTGCCGCGTGCGATTTCTATATTGGCATCTTTGCACAGCGTTACGGATGGATTCCCCCAGAAGATAATCCTTCGCAGTTATCCATTACAGAACTGGAATGCCGGCGGGCCCGGGAGGCCAACAAAACCTGCTTGTTGTTCTTACTTGATCCCAAAGCCGCTTGGCCTCAGATGTTCACGGATTCTGAAACGGGCGGCGGCCACGCAGGCGCCGATATCCAAAGGCTCCGAACCGAGTTTAGCAATTACAGCCACGGGTTGTTTGGCACGCCGGAAGAGTTGGTCGTCAACGCGATGGCAGCGCTCTATCTGTGTGAAGTTGAGGTCCCGGTGGATCAGCAAGGCAAACCTCCGGCGCAGTCAACTCCGGCAATGGCGCAGATCCCACGGCCCCCGGTGGTCGGTTTTGTCGCACGACGTGACAGACAGGGCCGCGACATTCTGGCACGCCTCAAAGACGAACTCACGCCTGAACGGCGCCAGTTCGTCGCATTGTGGGGCGCGGGCGGAGTGGGCAAAACAACGTTGGCAGCGGAGGCAGCGCGAGCCTGGGTCACGCAGTTCGGTTCCCGGTTAGCGTAGGTGAGCGCTGAGCGGCGCGCGGATTTCACGCTTGCCAGCCTGCTGGGCGACGTCGCCGTGCAACTTGGCAGGCCCGATTTGCCGCAATCCAGCCTCGATGCCGAAAACATGAAGATGCAAGTGCGTGCCCTGCTTGCCGCCGGACCGTCGCTGATTGTGCTCGACAATTTCGAAACGGTCTCGCCAGAGGAGCAGAAAAGCTGCACGGAATGGCTCTCCGACGATGCGCCGTGTCCCGTGCTTGTCACGACGCGCGACGCGCTCAGCGTAAAGCGTGATGGCGTCGATATTGCCTCGAATGTCGGTGTCGACCCTATGGCGGTAGCAGAGGCGCAAGACTTCCTGGAGCGTGTCGTTGCGAACCAAGAAGAAGCACTCGCCGGGCTCGACCGTAACGAGATCATTCGCGCCGCAGACAACAACCCATTGGTGATGCAGTGGATTGTAGCCCAGATTGCCCTGGCGCAGACACCGGGAACGGTACTCGAAGAGTTGGCAAGCGGCAAGGGAGGCGCGGCCCAGCGGGTTTTTGACCGCTCGTTCTACCTTCCCCAACTGGGTGAGGACGGCCGCGACGCATTGCTCGCACTTTCATTGTTGGTGCCCAGCGCCTCGCGCCAAGCCTTGGCCGCAGTGGCGGGTTTTGGCCAAGATCTGGCGCGGCTGAATGAGGCAGTGAAGCGTTTGGCGGCGCTCCGACTGCTCAGCGCGGTGAACGCCGGCGAGCGTCTCGCCGTTCAGGGGTTGACGCGGGAGTTGACAAAAGCTCGGCTGGATGCTGACCCCCGCGCGAGCGAGTTCCAGCGCCGAATTGCCGATTTCTTTCTGCCTTACGCCCAGGCGCACGCGACGGCGACACGTGAAGCCGATGATGGGCTGATGGCGGAAAAAGACAACCTGCTTGGAGCGATCGAGCTCACATTTGCGTTACTGAGATCCGCATTAGACCAGCCAGGAAGTGTTGCCGCTACGGCTGACGTGTTCCGCACACCGGCCGGGGCGGCGTTGATAGCGATGTTTCTAAGAGGCAACACCGGCAACGAACAACCACGCTCCCGAAGCGAGTATGAAAATATCGGCCGTGCAGCGATGGTCTCCTTACTGCGGGTGGGCAACCCCGTCGACGACCAAAGGCGTCTTCCCTTGACGAACGACGGAATTTGGGGGCAGATGAGAGATGTTGGTAACCCTCAGATTTTCGGCCGCCTTTTTGACGGCGCGGGATTCTCCTCAATTGGCACCGCTGTCGTTGCCTCCGATTACCTTCGCATAATGTGGTGGGCGGATAGCATGAGCACCATGGCCAAAGCGCTTGGAGCTATCTGGCACCTCCTGAAAGAAGAACCTGGAACGGAGGCGGAAAATACTGCTTTCCAGGGGCTGCGAAAAGTATTGTCAAGGGCTCTGTTGCGGGCGCGGAGAGACCAAACCACACTTTGCCGAGCCCTGGTATCTACTGGCGATGACGCGTTGTATGGGTCCCGACGATACGGTGGTGACCAACACGTCCGCTGCCCCTTTGCCTCCCCCTGTCCGCTAACTGTAATAGGTAATGAAGGTTGGTAACAGCCCATCAAATTGAACATACCGGTGGGCCGCTTGCGCCGGGTGCCGCAGCGCAATTCCCGGTGCCCATGAACCCTGCTGAGGACTGATTGGAAGGAGCAGCCGCTTGGCCCTGCCGATTCCATTTGATAACATTCCTCCATGACTCGCCGCGAAGCATTGGGCGCGTTGACTGCGGCGCTCGCCAGCGCCGCGGGGCGGCTGCCCGCGAATCGCAACGTCAAATGGGGGCTCGGCTCCAACCTGTGGAACTACTTCCCCCGCGTGCCGTTCACCGATCTTCTTGACGTGATGAAGGACACCGGATTCATCGGGCTGCGCTTAACGCAGTTCCCGCAGATCCTGAAAACCTATGACATCACCGCGGCGCAAATGGAGAAGGAGGCCTCGCGGCGCGGGTGCAAGATCGTCACCATTTCGTTTAGCCCTCCCTCACATGACCCGGCCCGGCGTACGGAAGTGATCGCGAATGCGAAAGCCGCTATGAGCTTCCTGAAAGGATTCGGCGCCAACCATCTGGTGGTGTTTTCACCAAACCGCCGCGAAGGAGCCGCTCCCGGCGCGTTCCAAGCCATGTGCGAGTGCTTCAACGCAATCGGTTCGGCCGCCCGCGAAATGGACTTCCGTGTGGGCCTCCACAATCATGTGGGGGAGATAGTGCAGACCGCGGAGGAGGTGGATCGTTGCATGGCCATGACGGACCCCAAGCTCTTCGGTTTTTCGCCCGACACGGCGCATCTTCATCTGGCCGGCTGCGACGTGGTCAAGACGCTGGAAAAATACAAGAGCCGCCTCGTGTTGGCCGATTACAAAGACGCCAAACGCCTGGCTAATGCCAAACCGGACACGTTCGACCGCGAAAGCATCTTTGATCTCGGCGACGGGGAGATCGATTTCCCCGGCTGCCACCGCGTGCTGAAATCGATCGGCTTCGACGGATGGTTGATCGTCGATCTGGACATCGCCCGGCAGGGCCCGCGCGCGAGCTATGAACGCTGCGGCGCGTACGTCGCCAGTCAGCTCGAGTCGGTGTATGTCTAAGATCTCCCGGCGAACGCTGCTCGGCGCAGCCGCCGTGACGCCCCTTTTGGCCCAAGCCGATACCCGGATCATCGACCCGCACGTTCACGTGTGGAAGCACGATCCGCAGTTTCCTTTCGCGCGAGGCGCCAACGTGCCCGCGCGGGACGCCACGCCGGAAATGCTGCTGGGCCTGATGAAGGCCAACGGCGTCTCCAGAACCGTCCTCATCCAAGTGATTCACTACCGCTACGACAACAGCTATGTCGCCTCGGTGATGAAGCGGTACCCTGGCACGTTTCAAGCCGTGTGCCGCGTGGACCCGCTGGACCCGGCCGCGCCCGACCACTTATCGGAACTCACCGAACAAGGATTCCGTGGCGTTCGAATCAGCCCGGCCGCCGACGCCTCGGGCGATTGGTTCGATGGCCCTTCGATGCCGCCGCTGTGGAAACGTTGCCGGGATTTGAGGGTCCCGATGACCGTGCTGGCGCCGATCCAGCGTATGCCGGGCGCAGCGGCGCTGCTCGAGAAGGTCCCGGACCTTACTGTGGTCATCGATCACATGGCGGACTGCCCCGTGGATCGGCCGACCGATCTCGAAAAATTGACCCTGCTCCAGCGCTACCCCAACGTGTTCGTCAAGATCTCGCACACCTGGTCCCTTTCAAAACAGCCCTACCCTTGGCTGGACGCGCAGGAGCACGTCAAGCGCCTGTACCACGCGTTCGGACCCCAGCGCCTCATGTGGGCTACCGACTGGCCGATCGTCGAGGATCGCGCGACGTACGCGCAAGCGCTCAGCGTGGTTCGCGACGACATGCGCTTCCTCAATGCCGACGACCGGCGCTGGATGCTGAGCGGGACCATCGAGCGCGTCTGGCCGTTCCCTGCCTAGAGAGAGCTCCCTTGCGCAACGCCTCGACCTAGCACTTCCGGCTATTGGACTGCCGCATAACGCCGATATAAGAAGCTGGCGTGTTCCCCTACGATCCAGCAATCCTCGCGGCCGTGCAGGTAAAGCCTCAGAATATTGCCGACGTTTTCAAAACCATGCAGACCATTGACGCTGCCTGCGTGGATGAAGACGGCCTCAAGTGGTTCAACTGGCTCTACATGACGGTAACCAAGGCCATTGAAAACAAAGTCGCAGGGGGAGGGGTCAACGATCCCGCCTGGCTGTCAAAACTCGACGTTCTGTTCGCCGGGTTGTATTTCGACGCCGTAGCCGGAGAGCTTGGTGGCGGCTCTTGCCCGGAATGCTGGAAAGCCATGCTCTCTGTCCGCGACCAGGTCAAAATCGCTCGCATTCAGTTTGCCCTGGCCGGCATGAACGCCCATATCGATCACGACCTGCCCATAGCGATCGTCTCGACATGCCAGGCCACGAATACGATTCCGCAGCATGGCACGCCGCAATACAACGACTACACCTCGGTCAATCCCACGCTCGATGGTCTCATCGACCAGGCGAAGCAGAAGCTCAACGTCCGCTTACCCGGAGACCCGCTTCCAGCCGTTTCGCACCTGGAAGACCTTATCGCTACCTGGAACCTTGCCATTTTCCGGGAGCAGGCTTGGGATACGGCGCAGAGTCTGTGGGGCGAATCAGATGCCGAAATTAAAGTTCGGATGGATCTCACGGACGTGCTCGTCGCCAAGCTGAGCGCGGCTTTGCTAGTTCCTGTGCCGTAGAAAGCCCATGCGCCCGTTGCCGCAACCAAGCTATGCGGCTCGTCCGCCATTCGGCATCGCGGCATGAACTCTGTCCACGGCCTCGCGCCTATCGCGTAGATCCTTCTGCCGCGAGGCATCGTCGGGCTGCATCGCGGCCAGCCGCTCGGCAATCACGAGGTCCTGTTGATAGGACACCAGCGCGTTCGCCAGATCGCCCTGCGCTTCGTACGTGCGGCCCATGTGGTGAAGGAGAACCGAAAGTCCTCGAAGCCAATCTTCACTGTCCGGCTCCTGAGCCAGCATCCGCTCCAGAATGACTCTGCTCCGTTCGAATGCGGCTAGAGCTTCGGGGAAGTTCTGCTGTTCCCGGTAAAGGCGGCCCAGGCGTTGGTCCGCCAGTGATAAGTCGCGCTGCCATTCGGCGTTTCCGGGATCGATCTCGGTCAAGCCCTGCAAGATGCGCCGGCAGTCGGCATACGATTCGATGGCCTCGGCGTGGTTCTTGAGAGCCCTGTGCGCGTCTCCCACACCCAGGAGCGCAACGGACAATTCCCGCAGCCAATCCGGATTTGAAGCGTCCACGGCGATAAGGCCCAGCATGATGTCGCGGTCGGCCTGATGTTCCCGGAGCGCCTCCGCGAACATATTCTGGTCCATGAACAGACGCCCGGTGTTGTTATAAGACACCCCGAGGTCAACCTTCTTATCGGGATTCGACGGATCGGCGGCGGCGAGTTCCTCAGCGATTTTCCTGTCGGCCTGAAAGGATCCCAAGGCACTCCGAAAATCCTTTTGCTCCTGGTAAATGCGGCCGACATCGCTGTGTGTGACAGACAGCTCGCGTTTCCAGACCGGGTTGTCTGGGTCTCGCGCGATCATCCCGTTTAGGATGCGCTGAGCTTCGGCGTACTCGGCCAGAGCTTCCCTGCCTCCCTTCCCCCTTTTGCACAAGCGCCCGATGAAAATATGCGCGTCGGCCAAAACCCGGCCGACCTCGAAGCTCGCGGGATCGCTTCGGATAGCCTCACTCAGAAGTTTCCGGCCGTCTCTGAACTCCTTCAGAGCTTCTTTCACTTTGCCCCGGCGCTCCAGCACGCGGCCCAACAGCAGATGCGCGTCCGCCAGGGCCACAGGTTCACCGGCGGCGGTCAAGCTCTGGATCGCCTCACGCGCCAGGCCCTCACTCTTGTCCAGCGGATACCGGTGCAGCCGGATCCAGCCCAGGAAGGTCATGGCGCGCGCCTTGGCCGTCTTCTCCACGGGGAACGTCCGCAGTTCCTCCAGAACGGTGGCCAGCATGTGCTGCGCCTCGAGAAGGCCCGCGCGGTCCCACGCAACGTAGGTGCGCTCCAGTTCTGCCACTGTGTTCCGAGGATCGGAGGAAAGGCCGTGGTAAATCGCCTCCACACGGTTGACCGTGTCGTCCCCGTAGGAACACTGGGCTGCGCGGGCCGACAGCAGCCGAAACCGCTCAGGGGTTTCCCGGTTCAGCTTCAGCCGCACGGCAGACCGTACCACCTTGTGGACGTTCCAGCCGCCGCGCAGCGGGAACTTCTCGACGAAGGAAAGAGTCGCAAGCTCGGCGGTCAGAGTCTCGGCTTGGGCGTTGTCCACATCGAGGAGATGGGCGAGAACGAGCGCATTGAATGAATGCGGCACGGCAGCGGCCTCCAGGGCATCGCGCATGGGCAGGGCGAGCGCTTCGACGGTAGCTTCCACCGTGGCCAGCAGGCGCTGCTCCAGATCCAGGTCCGCCCGGCCCAGACGCGTGAACACCTCATCAAAGGTCATGACACTCTGCCTGCGAGCACGCCCTGTACGAAGGCCAAGTCGGTTTCTACATTGATGGGTATGCCGCGGTTACGAAGCACAAGGGCAGTGATGTGATCCGTGGTCAGACCGGTGTTGGGCCAGCGGCGAACCGCGTAATCGTGCCAATCATCGGTGGAAAGGATGGGCTTCAAAGGATGCCGGGCGCACAAGCCCGCGGGACACGCCTTGGTCAAGGGCTCGACCTTCGAGTTTCCGGCGATCACGACTACCAGGCCCGGGTTCGCGGGAACCGCCGGGAAAAGCGTCTTCGTCACCCACTGCCGGATTGGGTCTCCCGCGTCTTCCCACGTGTCGATTTGAAGAACAACTGGCCGCTCCAGGTCGGCGATCTCATCGGCCATCACGAAAAAGCGCTGGTTTCCCGCAGTCTCGCGTGTCTGGGGAAACAAAGCCTGAGGCAATGAAAAGAGCAGCGAATCGAACACGTCGCTTAGAGACGCGCCGCCCTTGCAATCGGCCCGGCCGACCGCCACACCGAGCGGTTGGGCGTAGTTCATCAGCTCATCCATGAGCGTGCTCTTTCCGAATCCGCTCTCGCCCTCGAGAAGGAGAATGCGCTCGGTGGACTTTCCCGTGATCATGCGCTGAAACAGTTCGAATTCCGCCTTGCGGTCGGCCAGGAGCAGGCGGCTTTCGGTGGGACCTAACGAGGGCCACTGCACCACAGCGCGGCACGAGAGCAGTCCCGAAGCAACGACGTTGCAAGAGGCGACCACATCCCGAATGGACGTGGCGTGCACGATGCCGCCGGCGGAGACCTTCACGTCGTCCTCGAAGGCCGTTCGCAGCAATCCCACAGCACGCTCGCGCACCAGCAGGGGAGCACCGGAGTGCCCGCGCATTCGCACGCCGCTGCCGAAATGGAACTGCACTCCCAGAGCCGTCGTCTTTCGCGGCATCGGTTCATTCAGAGAAGAGACATGTCCCGAAACGGTAAAGCCCGAAGGTTTCTGGATAGCGAATCCCGGCGCGGAGCAGTTGTCGAAGGGGAGGCAGCGGTCGCTCAGGCGCAGTGGAGTCGCGCGGTCCGGGATATTGGTGCATTCCAGCAGCGCGAAGTCGTGCTGGATGCTCCAGAGGCCCCGTGCGATGGACGCATCCGTTTCCACCATTTTGCTGCCGTCCTGGAATTCCGAATTCTGATCGAAATACACGCGAATGTCCGGATAGGGCTGCCCCGTGTCTTTATCCGCTACCACGTGCAGAGCGGTGAGCAGGTAATTGCCGGCCACCAAAAATCCGGTGCCGGAGTGCTTTCCGTCAACCTCAATTCTGCCGATTGATGCCCAGCGGGTTTGGACCATACGCAGTGTTAACCATCATAATCGCAGAGTGCGGCTTCTGTGGAATTCCCGTTTTCGTCCTGGCGAAAACGAACGAAAACGGGTTTGAACATGGTGGTAAAGCGGGAAAAATCATTCTCGACAAGCTCGCGAACAAATTGCTCCAATTCCGCAAGCGGAGCGTATGTTTTGTCCATGGCCAGAATGTTGGGCGGTAAGCGAAGCACGTCGGCCCATGTCCCGCTGTTGAAGTAGAACCCGCCACTGGGGATGGCGATCTGGCGCGCCATGTGCGTGTGACCGAAGACGACGTGCCGCAGGGGACCGTAAGCGAGATCGCGAGCCGCCTTCTCGTAACCGGGCTCCGTCTCCCGATCACGGCGGAAGGCATCGCCACTCTGGAATGCGCGCAGAGCGTCGAGTAGGTCGTAAAGGCGCTGGTCCCAGCCTTCCTTCTTCGAGCCGAAGAGCAGCGTGGCAAAGCTCTTCGCCTTGTCGAGGGCCGAAATATCAGCGACCCCCGCAGATTCGTCAGCGGGTTCCGACAGGGCGAAATCCCGTCGCCCCAAGGTGCGCTGCAGAATGTCTCCCAGCTCGTCGGTCTGGTCCACTGCCGGCGGCGTCGGCTCGCTGCCGGGCCGTGCGGAAATGTCGCTGCTGTACTGTTTCAACTGCTCCTTACGCCGCCGCTTCCCTTCCCGATAGGCGCGTGCGATGTTTCTGAGCGCACCGCGGCGGCCCGGCTCGAGAGCGAGAATTACCGGGAAAGCGGCTTCCTTTTCCGGCTTCAGCAGATCGATAAAACGGTATGTCGTCTTGATTCCGTTGATTACAGTGGCGACCAGCTTGCTGCCGGCGGGAGGATCGAAAGCATTTTCCGGCTGAACCGCCATTCCACGAGAAAGATGGCCGCAGTGCCGGCGCAGCAGGTTGTAATCGACAAAATTCATGTCGTCGATGCGGTCACCGTGTTCGATAACCACGTCGCCGACGCGGTAAGCCTCGCCGTTTCCGACGAACTCGTAGTCGCAGCCGCGCGGCGCCACAAGTTCGCGCAGGCGCCCGCGCACCGCCGGCAGGCTGAGCTCGATATCATGATTGCCCGGAAGAATCACCAGGCGATGCCCCTGTTCCAGATGGGCCCGGAGCGCCTGAATAACGCCGGGGCAGCGGTCCTCGGCAATGGTGTTCAAACACTTAAGACCTGCCTGCTCGGTTCCGCGAAAATCCGCCCAAAAGGGCTGCTTATCGGACACTTTTTCGGCCAGAAAATCGAAGGTATCGCCGTTCAAGACTAGTTCTGAGGGATGGTCCTGCCGCCCTCCCAGCGAGCTGATGAAGGTGGCCAGGTCATTCTCGTGGGTGCAGATGCGAAAGCCGCGCCGGCCTTCCTCCGGCTCTCCTCCAAGATGGAGGTCTGAGACGACGTAAACCGTGCGGACAGCGGCCATATTGGGCGTCGGGGCGCATTGTCTATGGTAATTGTTTTGCGGCGGCCAACCCGCCGCGCGCGCTTTCGATTCAATGCGTTCGCGCTACCCGAACTTTGGTCACATTTCGTTTCGTCGGCGTGACCGCCGCGTCCAGCCGCGTCCCAATCTCATCGAAAGACGGGGTCGGGCCGCTCCATCGCAATTGGTCGACATCCTCGAATAATGCAATATCGGTGCGTAGTGTGGCGAGCGTCCGAAAGAGCAACGCGAGATCGTGATTCTGCAAGAGCGTCGCAGCCAAACTGCCTGCGCTCCCAACGTTGACCGCCCATTGGCTCGAATTCTCGGGAATCCGTTCGATGTGCCCGAACTTCGCTAGGATTCGAACAGTGGACTTCGCACCCCACCCGGGCAGACCTGGGTATCCATCGGCCGCATCCCCAACGAGCGCCAGGTAATCGGGAATTGATTCAGGCGAAACGCCGAACTTCCGAATTACTCCGGCCTCATCGAGCGCCACGCGCGTCCGGCGATTTAACTGGACCACACGCTCGCCTCGAACGCATTGGGCGAGATCCTTATCCGGCGTGCAGATGATCACGCGCTCGGCGCGCGGGTCCCGGCAAAGCCCGGCGGCCGCAGCCGCCAGCGCGTCGTCAGCCTCGAATTCCACCATCGGCCAGACGACGAAACCCGCCGCGGAGAGCGTCTCTTCAAGGAGCGGGAATTGTGCGAGCAAATTGGGTTCGATGCCTTCGCCAGTCTTGTACCCCGGCCAGAGGTCATTGCGAAAGGATTCGATGACGTGATCGGTCGCAACGCCGATGTGCGTGGCGCCATCCTTGATCATTCCCAACACCGACCTGAGGACACCGCGGACCGCCGCAATTTCGCGGCCGTCTTGATCGCGGGCGGACGGCAGAGCGTAGTAGTGGCGGAACAACTCGTAGGTGCCGTCGATCAGATGGACTTCCAAGGCTACCCCCAGGATATCCATGGCCATACTCGCTGCGGCCCTACTCACTGGGCGGCCTTTTTCCCCACGTGGGGACGGTCTCAAGGAACCAAAAGCCGCGGCTCCGCGTCCGAAGACAGCGCAAGCACCGCTACCGCGGACCGGAGGCGTTATGACACCAAATCGGCGGGTGGTTCTGTTCGCTACGGCCGGGCTTTGTCTCCATGCTGCGGATACAGGTCTCCCTCCGCACGCATCGGCTGCCGATTATGCCGCCCACCGAAACCTGCCAGACGCGGAGATCGGTGCTGAGCGCCTAAAGCCCGATCGGGTAACAAAAACCTTTTCGTCCGAAATCGCCCGGGACTACGTGGTGATCGAAGTGGCGGTCTATCCTCGAAACGGCACGACAATCGATGTGCAGTGGTACGACTTCGCTCTGCGATTTGCGGGACAGCAGGAGACCCGTCCTGACACGCCTGAGGAAGCCTCCGACCCCCTGCGTGAAGCGCCGGGAATAAAACGGCCGGTTGAGGTTACCAGTGAGACGGGTGTGATTGTAAGCACGCAAAAAGATCCCGTAACAGGACGCCGCACTACTGATGTAGGAACTTACGAAGCGACGGGCGTCGCCGTGGGCAACCCTCAGTCCAATCCGCCGCCTCCCCCCTCGCGAGGTCCCGATCCACGCGTCCTCCAAGACAAACTCCAGGCCAAAGCGCTGCCAGAGAAGAAAACTGATAGGGCCATCGCCGGGTACCTTTACTTTCCAAAGCCCCCAAGGAAGCCGAGCAACAATCTCCTGGAATTGATTTACTTGAAAAACAGCACACCTCTCTATTTGCCGTTCCCTGCAAAGTAGCCTCTGCCGGTATTTGAACACCGCCAGAATTCTCCGTTCGCACGTTCGCGATGCCTACCGGGCCGTGGGAATTGTGCTATCAGTGACTCATGGCATCGGAAGAAGAATTGAAGGCAGAGATTGAGAAGCTGCGCGCCGAGAACGAAATGCTGAGGAAGCCGGCGCGAGGCCAGATTTCGCTGAGAGTGAGCCCGAAGGGAGCGCTCTCGGTCTACGGACTCGGGCGTTTTCCCGTCACGCTCTACCGGGAGCAATGGGAAAAGCTCCTCGAGCTGGCGGACGAGATCCGAAGCTTCATCCGTGAAAATGATGGAACGTTGAAGAAGAAAGAATGACCGCGGCCTGCTTTATTCCGCCGATGTTGCTCCTGAAACGAGAGCGGCTGCCGGAGGGACCGGGGTGGCGCTCGGGGCTGAGCCGGATGAAACGGGAAAAGACCGTCAATGACGGTCTTTCACAGGCTAAAAAAGCCCGTGCCACCATCTTGCCCAACCCAACTGCACGAAGTTACGTACCCTTGTACGACCACCTCAGCACTCGTTGTCCGAAAGACTCGCCCAGATAGATGTTGCCCTTGGAATCCACGGCGAGGTTGTGGATGTGGAAGAACTGGCCCGTGCCATGGCCGCCGTGCCCACCAAACCAGCCGACCACTTCGAGCCGGCTGCGATCCACGATCTGCACCTTCTTGTTGACGCCATCCGGCACGTAGATGAACCGTTGCTGCCTATCGGGCGAGAAACCGATGTCAAACGTGGTGCCTTCCTCCCCGAGCGTTTTTCTTTCGACGTAGCCCTCCTGCACGAACGTTCCATCGATCCGGAAGACCTGGATGCGATTGTTCCTCCGGTCGCCGACGTAGACCAGGCCATCGTTGGAGATCGCGATCCCATGGGGAGTGTTGAACTGTTCCGGTCCGCGTCCTTCGAAAGTACGGGCGTTGGAGGCTTTGTCGTCGGGCTGGTTGCCGTAGGCTCCCCAGTGGCGCTTGTACGCCCCCGTATCGGCGTCGTAGACGATTACGCGCCGGTTCCCATAACCGTCCGCAACAAAAACCTCATTGGTCTTCGGGTACACCGCGATCGCGGCGGGACGGTTCAAGTTGGCAGTGTCGTTACTGCCTCCGGTCTGGCCGTGATGGCCGATCTGCAAAAGAAATTTTCCCTTATTTGTGAACTTGAGGATCTGCGTGTCCTTGGCCCCGTTTCCGGCTATCCAGACGTTTTCTTTGGTATCGACAAACATGCCATGTTCAGTGTCGGGCCATTCGTAGCCGGGTCCAGGGCCGCCCCAGGCTTGGATCAGGTCGCCGGCGGTGTCAAACTCCAGCACCGGAGGCGCCGGCACGCAGCAATCGGCTTGCGGAGGATTCGCGGCGGCGTACCTGTCGTTGTCTTGTGGGCTTCGGGGCCGGTTGGCAACCCAAATGTTGTCGTGAGAATCGACGAAGATTCCGCCGACGCCGCCCAGCATCCAGTTGTTAGGAAGCTGCTTGGGCCAGTAGGGGTCGACTTCGAATTTTGGGATGCCGCCGGCGCCGGACGCGGAGTTGTGAAGCAGCAACGCTGCGCCCACAGCAGCGATCAGGACAATGCCCGCGACCATGGCTAATCTTGTTGGTTTCATAAGCGTCCCCAGTACGTTGGTACGATATCACCGCGGCCTTCGGCAAGCTGTCAGCGTTCAGCATTCAACCGTCAGCTCCGCAGCATGCGACCGAGCTGCAACGAATGCTGACTGCCATTGCTTCAGAAGCTCATCTGAGACCCCCACGGTTCTACTCTCTTAGGCCTCTGTTTTGACCAACCGGTAGCCAAGCTGGGCGGCAGTACTGGTGACCGTCCGCAGCCGGACAGCCTCGTATAGGCGCTCATAGGCCTGCTGGCCGATATCCACGTCCACCTGTTGTTCTCTCAACCAGCGGCCACAGGCTCGCTCCGTGGTCGTGGCATAAGTACGGATTTCATGGGTTCCATCCTCCCCTGCCGGACCGCACACATACATCTGTCGGCTGCCGATGTCGATGCCCGCTACTTTGTGCCGTATGGCAGCTAAACGGGCTCTGGCAGCTTGCTTCGTTGCGGCCTCTCGCTTATGCTTCGCCGCCGCCTCTCTTTTTGGCTTCTTCATTTTGTCCTCGCTGATGGAACTCCACCGCCCGCGCGGCCAAATATCGGATTCTCATCTGGAGGAGAGCCGTGAGGCCTCACTATTGTTCGATCGCCAAGCGGAGCCAAGCTGAACGTGGGGCAAACGCACCAATGTTACTAGTACATCGTACAGATAGTCATTTATAGAATAGAGAACTTCTGGTATGCTTGGGCATGCCCCGTATTGCGCTTCCCGTCCCACTCAGCGCTGAGGCCCGTAGCACTCTCGACAAGTTGGTCCATTCCTCCTCGACGCCTCAGTCGTTGGCCCTTCGCAGCCG
>DATDGT010000324.1:0-13228 GCA_036521975.1 Bryobacteraceae bacterium | reverse complement strand
AGCAGCCCGAAATAAGCTCACGACTTGGCAAACCGACTTACATCACTATGGACACGGACGACATCGCGACGGAGTGCGAGCGCATGGAATCGCATGGTGCTCGCGTTCTTTATGGACCGAAGCGCGCGGGTTGGGGTGACGCTGTTGAGGCGCAGTTCAGCGACCCTGACGGCAACATCTTCCTGCTGATCCAGACTCTGAAGGGAAATTAGGAAACCCTCAGCCTGAACTCAGGACACTGACGGACAGATTAGGACAGCGCCAAAATCGGACCGGTGGTTCGAGCGGCCTATTGAACGACAACTGAAAGGGCCGATTTTCTGTCTCACCCACCTCCGCTCCACCTCCGCGCAGCCCAGACCGCGCCCAACCCTGCGTCTATCAAGGACTTTGCAAGGTTTTATCAAATTGGTAGTCGACTTGGATAATGGAAATCCGGGTTTAATGGGAAATTAGTGCCGATCTCCGACCTCGACCGGCCGCGCTATTTCGAAGCTTGAACTGGCTTCGAGTCAGTTCACGTTCGTGTACTGGGTCACGCCCGGAATGTCGCCCGTGTCGCGTCCGCGCAATTCGATGACATTGCGGTCCGGATCGCGCACGAACAGCGACACCCCGCCATCGTCACCGAATTTCGACGGGCCTTGCGTGATCGTGATGTTCGCCGCCTTGAGAGCGGCCATCGTGTCGTTGATTGACGCGACCCTGAGCGCGGCGTGGGTATAGCCTGCGTATTTATCGCCTAGGTCCATCAGGATGTTCTTTTCCGGATCGCCTGCATCAGCGTTGAGGATGAGGTTGATCTCCACGCCGTGCTCATTGCGGATGATCGCCACCGGGTCGAAAGTGACGCGTATGGCGAGCTTGAACCCAAGCACCTGGTAAAAAGCGAGCGCGCGATCGAGATCGCGCACCCGAATGCCGATGTGATCGACCTTTTCGATGTTGATGCCGCTCATGGGTTTCTCCAGCGTTCTCTTATCGTCCGCGCGGGCGCCAACCCGGATAGGAGCCTAAGCTTGAATCTCTCCTGGTGATTCGTGGTCGGTGGACTCAGCGCCTGGTGCGTTCGATCGTTCACGTTACACGGAAGGCGGCTGTATCGGCAGAGCTTTTTCGTCAGCAGCTGAATTGCCGGAACGAACCCGGTCTGCGCGGGGAGATCGAGACCACTATCGAAATTCGCGCCACAGGGGGCGGCGCGCGTCAAGCGGCGCGGCTCGCGACGGCAACCGAGACCGCCATTCTAGCGACGTTGGGTCAGCCGCCGATTTCCGTATTCGACAGATCTGAGATCCATCTATAGTAAAGAATTCCCGGGGAGCGCTGACTTCAGCGCCCGATGATTTAATCCGCGAACCCGAAATGGGCTTCGCCTGAAAGGGGCGTACCGTGAAGAAAAAGGAAAAGGCCGTCATTGGGGAGACCTGAAGGGGGTCTTGGGGAGAATATAGCTTCGTCTTGGTTCAGCGAACGCGAGTTTCTCTCCAGAGAAAGGAAATGCGCGTGAAGTCGTGCAGGAACCGTTCAAATGAAGGGCCTTGACGGTTCAAGTCCAACTCACTTCCGCCAAGCAGTCTTCATCTCTGGGCGGTTCGCCGGAACTCCGCGCATTTCTTTTATCCACAGTTTGGTTGATTTTTTCACCGAAAGGGGGCCCTTCAAAACTTCGCACTCGATGTTCCGTACTCTATGATCGTTGTTCAGATGACGAAGAAGGAATCGGCCCGGCGCCTTGAGAGCCTCGCGCTCGAAACCCCTCGCTCCGCCAGCCAGTCAGAGCAAAACGCGTCGTCTTCGTGCTCGGGAAGCGGCGATTTGTTCCGCCCTCTCGGCCGCTGTTCGATTGAGGTCTGTGGTTGGACGTGCCTAGCTAATATCCCTACCTCTGCTACAGAGTATGGAATTGTCGAGTCTCAACCCGTTCCTGGCACGACCGCTTATGGCTCCTTGCTGGTTCGCTGCCGCTTCGGCCGTTTCATCGTATGGCGGCTCACGGAGTTGCCCGGATCCTTTGGAAATGCCCTTCGGGAAGCCGCCTCATGGCACCTCTAATCCAAACGAGGCACGATGACCTTCCGCGAGATCAAGCCTCCCGGATCTTGGATTCTAACGGAGAGCCTTTCCGGGCTACGTCAGGCTGACGCGATATCGATGGCCATGCAGCGGGCCCGTATCGCGGGAAGCCGTCGATGAGAGAGCGCGAAAAAGAACCGCTGGTCAGCATTGGGCTTCCGGTCTTTAACGGCGGCCGCTACCTCGCCGAAGCAATCGAATCCATCCTCTCTCAGACGTACCGGCACTTCGAGCTGATCATCTGCGACAACGCGTCCACCGACGGCACGGAGCAAATCTGCCGCCGCTTCGCCACCCTGGACGACAGAGTTCGGTACTTGCGCAATACGGCCAACTTGGGCCTCTCGCGAAACTTCAACCTCGCCCTGGAGCGCGCCTCGGGCAAGTATTTCCGGTGGGCCGCGCACGACGACCGAATCGCACCCGAGTACCTTGCCCGTTGTGTAGAGGCGCTCGAAGCCGACCCGACGATCGTTCTCTGCCATTCACAGGTGAAAGTGATCGATGAGCATGGCGAGGAAGTCATGAACTTCGACTATCGTCCCGGACACGCGGCGTCTCCCGCCCCCTCGGCCAGATTTGGCGATGCCTTACAGCAGGACCGGTGGGACTTCGAAGTGTTCGGCCTGATCCGCACGGATGCCTTGCGGCGCACGAGGATGATGGACCGGTACGTGGCTTCCGACCGGGTTCTGCGCGCGGAGTTGAGCCTGCTGGGCCGCTACCGCATCTTGCCGGAAAGGTTGTGCTTCGACCGGGATCACCCTGACCGCAGCATCCGTGCCTACCCTGCGCACCACCTGCGAGCCGAGTGGTTTGATCCTGCGCTGGCCGGCCGCGCGGTGTTTCCTCACTGGCGGGTGTTCTACGAGTACTTCCGCGCCGTGAATCGCGCCCCTCTGTCCATCTGGCAGCGTGCCTGCTGTTACCCGCATATCGCAGCCTGGCTCGCCAGGGACCTGAACTGGGCCCGCCTAGCCGCCGACGTCGTCATCGCCGTTTACCCCGATTCCTGGCAGTGGATAGCCACCATCGCCCGTCGTCGCGAAACCTGGCTCCGTCGCGGTGAATGACGAACGCCCTGCTATCTTGAGTGAGCACAGGTAGTTTTTGGCCTCGCGCCCGCAGAACCGTGCCATACTCCCGAGGATGGAATCGGCCCGGCTGGACCCGTTTCAGGGGCGTTCAACGAATGGCCTCGCACTTGTCCGCTGTAACTAGCCGTATCATAATGTGCCTCATATAGGTCCGCCTTACGGAGTTGCCCGGAGCCTCTGGAAATAGGGTCGGGGGAACCTTCAGGGACTCTTTCATCCAGACGAGGCACGATGACCTTCCGCGAGATTACGCTCCCAGGAGTTTGGGAAATTAACATCGAGCCCGAACGCGACGAGCGCGGCTTCTTCGCACGCTCCTGGTGCCGGAACGAGTTCGAGTCCAGAGGCCTAAACCCCGCTGTGGCGCAATGCAGTATCTCCTTTAACCCAAGAAAGGGGACCCTGCGCGGCCTGCACTATCAGGAGGCGCCGCACGGCGAGACGAAACTGGTGCGCTGCACGCAAGGCGCAATCTACGACGTTGTGGTAGACCTGCGCCCCCATTCGCCGACGTTCGCGAAGTGGACGGCTGTGACTCTGACCAGTACTAACCACCGGATGGTGTATGTGCCGGAGGGCTGCGGACATGGCTTCCTCACCTTGGAGGATGAGACCGAGGTCTTCTACCAGATCTCGGAGTTCTTCCATCCCGGATCGGCGCGAGGTGTAAGGTGGAATGATCCCCGCTTCCAGATCGGCTGGCCGGTCCGGCCTGAAGTGATCTCGGAAAGAGATCGCACGTACGACGACTTCCAGTGAAAGTCATGGACCTGCTGCGGCAGCACGACCGGATCGACCCCGCTGCCATCGGCGAGGAATTACACCTGTTCGCCGCGGAACTGTACCCGATCTGCCGGAGCATCACCGGCGATGGTATGCGGCGCACCTTGGCCTCGATCCAGCAAAGAATCCCTCTCGAAATCAGTGAGGTGGCCACGGGTACGGCCGTCTTCGACTGGACCGTGCCTAAAGAGTGGAACATTCGCGATGCCTACATCAAGTCGCCGGACGGGAAGCGCGTGGTTGACTTTCAGCAGTGCAACCTTCACGTCGTGAGCTACAGTGCGCCTGTGCGGGCAACCCTGCCACTCGCCGAACTCAGGCCGCGCCTCTTCACTTTGCCGGATCGCCCGGATTGGATTCCCTACCGCACTTCCTACTACAACGCTAACTGGGGCTTCTGCCTGTCACACAACAGGGTGCTCGCGCTGGAGGAAGGAGATTACGAAGTCGTCATCGATTCTTTTCTTGAGGACGGACACCTGACGTACGGTGAATGTTACCTGCCCGGCCGCTCGACGGACGAGATTCTGATCTCTTGCCACGCCTGCCATCCCTCTCTGGCAAACGACAATCTTTCCGGACTAGCAGTGGCCACGTTTCTCGCGCGGATGCTTTCCGGACAGGATCACGCGTACTCGTACCGTTTCCTGTTCATTCCCGGGACCATCGGAGCGATCACCTGGCTGGCGCGAAACCGCGAAGCCGCGGCACGCATACGCCATGGACTGGTCCTGGCGTGCCTGGGCGACCCTGGGGGATTCCACTACAAGAAAAGCCGTCAGGGCCACGCAGAAATCGATCGGGCCGTCGCGCACGTTCTTCGCCACCACACCGAAGGTTCCGAGGTGCTGGACTTCTCCCCGTTCGGATATGACGAGCGGCAATACTGTTCGCCGGGATTCAATCTGGCTGCGGGCTGCCTGATGCGGAGCATGGGCGGGAGTTTTCCCGAGTATCACACCTCGGCCGACAATCTTGACTTCATCCGGCCTCTGCAACTCGCCGGATCCTTGCGCGTGTGCGCCGCCATCCTCGACGTGCTCGAAAACAATCAGCGCTTTCTCAACCAGAATCCGTATGGGGAGCCACAACTGGGACGGCGAAACCTCTATCCCTCGGCGGGTGGCGGCCCGCTCGCGGCGGAGCTTCCGGCGCGGCTCTGGGTGCTGAATCTCTCCGATGGGCAGCACTCTCTGTTAGACATTGCGGAACGCTCCGGAATCCCGTTCCCGGAAATTCGCAGGGCCGCTGAAATCCTGTGCCAAGGCGGCGTGTTGTCGGAGGTCGCTGGTGGGAAGGAGGATGCTTGAACGTCCTGTTGACCGGGCACAAAGGCTACATCGGCGCGGTCGCCGGACCGATCCTCCGTGCCGCGGGACACACGGTGACTGGCCTCGATTCCGATCTGTTTGTCGGCTGCGATTTCGGGGATAGGCTGCCGGAGATCCGCGAACTGCGGAAAGACATCCGCGATGTTTCGAGGAAGGACCTCGAGGGGTTCGATGCGGTGGTGCACTTGGCGGCGCTTTCCAACGATCCTCTCGGCAACCTCAATCCCGAGGTCACTTACGACATCAACCACCGGGCCTCGGTTCGGCTTGCCGAACTGGCCAAAGAGGCGGGCGTTCGGCGCTTCGTCTTATCGTCGTCGTGCAGCACCTACGGCGCAGCGGGCGATGCCTTTCTGGATGAGTCGGCCGAGCTCAGCCCGGTGACCGCGTACGCAGAGTCCAAGGTTCGGGCGGAGCACGACCTCGCGCAACTAGGAGACCATCGTTTCAGTCCGGTCCATCTGAGAAATGCAACCGCCTACGGAGCGTCGCCGCGCCTGCGGCTGGACGTCGTCCTGAACGACTTGGTCGCATCCGCCTTTACCACCGGGAGAGTCTGCGTCAAGAGCGATGGCACACCCTGGCGGCCCATCGTGCACATCCGCGATATCGGCGCCGCGATTGTGAGCGTGCTCGAAGCGCCCGTGGATGTCATCCACAACGAAACCTTCAATGTGGGTCAAACGGAGGAGAACTACCGCGTGAGCCAACTTGCTGAGATCGTCGCGGAAACCGTTCCCGGCTGCCGCATCGAGTACGCACCCGGCGGGGGACCCGACCAGCGTTGCTATCGAGTGAGCTGCGAGAAGATCCGGCGCCTCCTGCCGGCATTCTTGCCGCAGTGGACCGCCCGGAAAGGCGCCCTGGAGCTGTACCAGGCGTATCAGGCCGCGGCCCGGGGGACCGGCGGCTTCGATTGCGCCCGTTATTTTCGTGTCAGCCACCTGAAGGGACTCATCGACGCCGGCCGGTTGGACGCGTCGCTGCGCTGGAGCGGGCGGGACGCCGTCTCGTCCGTCGCCTGACGGATATGTCCACATTGGCCGGTACTCACGAGACCGGGCAGCAGGTGGCAGGCGTTCCTGCGTGCCGCTTCTGCGGCGCCAGCCTACGGCACACCTTTGTCGATCTGGGAATGTCCCCGCTATGCGAGACGTATCCCTCGCCTACAGAACTCAGCCGCGGCGAACATTACTACCCGCTCCACGTTTACGTCTGCGACGAATGCTTCCTGGTGCAGATGGAAGCCTACGCCAGCCCGGAGCAGATCTTCAGCGACTATCCATACTTCTCCTCTTACTCAGACTCCTGGCTGAAGCATTCGGAAGCTTACTGCGAGAAGATGGCCGCGCGGCTTGGGCTGAATGGGGAAAGCCTGGTGGTGGAGGTGGGCAGTAACGATGGATATCTGCTGCAGTGCTTCCTCCAGCGGGGCGTGCCCGTGCTGGGCGTCGAGCCCGCGGGAAACGTCGCGAAAGCCGCGATCGAAAGAGGGGTTCCTACTCTCGTGCGATTCTTTGGCGCGCCGCTGGCGGTCCAACTGGCGAGCGAAGGCAGCCGTGCCGACTTGGTTGTCGGCAACAACGTCCTGGCCCAGGTCCCGGACCTCAACGATTTCGTCGCCGGGCTGAAGACTTTGCTAAAACCTGCAGGCGTCCTTACGTTGGAGTTCCCGCATCTGCTGCGGCTCATCCAAGACAGCGAGTTTGACACCATTTATCACGAGCACTTCTCCTACTTTTCACTCCGGACCACGGTCCGGATCCTGGCCGCCCACGGTTTGACGGTCTTTGACCTGGAACAGCTGCCGACCCACGGTGGATCGCTTCGGATCTACGTCCGCCTGACTGGCAATCCGGCGTATCCGATCCAGCCGGACGTTGGCGCGCTGATCGCGGCGGAGGAAAGGGCGGGGTTGGCGAAGCTAGAGGGTTACCAGGGCTTCGCGGACCAGGCGAAACAAACCAAGCTCGCCTTCGTGGACTTCCTGGTCTCCGCGGCCCGCGCCGGAAAGTCGGTCGCTGGCTACGGAGCTCCCGGCAAGAGCGCCACATTGCTGCACTACTGCGGCATCGGGAAGGATCTGATTCCTTACACGGTGGATCGCAACCCCCACAAACAGGGGCGATTCCTGCCGGGCAGTCACATCCCGATTTATCACCCCGACCGCATCCGCCAGACCAAGCCCGACTACGTCGTGATCCTTCCCTGGAATTTGAAGGACGAGATCATGGAGCAGTTGTCTTTCATCCGTGGTTGGGGTGGTCGCTTCGTGGTGCCGATTCCGAGAGTGGCGGTGTGCGCAGGCAAGAAGGAAACTAAATCGTGAAGGTCGTTCTGTTTTGCGGTGGTGCCGGCTTGAGGCTCCGGGGAGCCGCCGCCGACGTTCCGAAGCCGATGGTTCCTATAGGCACGCGACCGATCCTGTGGCATCTGATGAAGTACTACGCCTACTTCGGCCACCAGGACTTCATTCTGTGTCTGGGGCACAAAGGCGAGGTCATCAAGGACTACTTCCTCAACCACAGCGAACCGGCTTGGACTATCGACTTCGCCGAGACGGGATCAGCAGCGAATGTCGGCGAGCGGCTCAAATCGGTAGAGCCCTACCTGCAGGGCGAAGAAATGTTTCTGGCGAACTACGGCGACGGCTTGAGCGACCTTCCTCTCGCTGCCATGCTCGACGTTTTCCGCCACAGCAGCGCGGTCGCCTCACTTGCGTTGGTGGCGCCGACGGCGACTTTTGATGTAGTCATCGCGGCGCCAGGAGGAATCGTACACTCCCTCTCCCCGGTGAGCCGCTCGGACCTCTGGATCAACGGAGGTTTCTTCGCGATGCGGAGCCGGATCTTCGACTACATTCGCCCCCCAGAGGAACTGGTCCGGGAGCCGTTCCAGCGCCTCATCGCGGAACAGGCGCTGTTGGCGTACAAACACGAAGGCTTCTGGCAGTGCATGGATACGTTCAAGGACCAGCAGCGCCTTGAGAATCTCGATCAGGGCGGCGGCGCACCGTGGAAACTCTGGGAACGGAACGACGTGCGTGACCCCCTGAGGGCGTCATGTTCTCGTTAAAGTTGGGCGACCATCCACGCGGACCGCTGCAGATCCTGTGTCTCGGCTCGCATCCCGATGACATCGAAATCGGCTGCGGCGGGACAATCCTGCGCCTCGCCCGCGAACACCCTGGAAGCGTTTTCCATTGGGTCGTGTTTTGTGCCAGCGGACCGCGGGGAGCGGAAGCGCGGCAAGCGGCGGTTCACTTTACCGGAGCTGGGGGCCTGAGAGGGCCGCTCCTGAAGACCTTTCGGGACGGATTTCTGCAATTCGAGGGCGCCAAGGTGAAAGAGGCGTTTGAGCAACTGAAGCAGACCGTCTCCCCAGACTTGATCTTCACGCACAATCGCAGGGACGCCCACCAGGACCACCGTCTGGTGGCCGAGCTGACCTGGCAAACGTTCCGCGATCACATGATTCTGGAGTACGAAATCCCCAAATACGACGGGGACTTGGGAGCACCCAGTGTGTTCGTACCGCTTTCTAGCGAGCTGTGCCAAGAGAAGGTCGGTTACATCATGAACGCCTTCCCATCGCAGCATGAGAAGCAATGGTTCCGGGAGGACAGATTCCTCTCCCTGATGCGCTTGCGTGGCATGGAATGCGCGGCTCCAAGCGGCTATGCGGAAGCCTTCTACTGTCGCAAGGTGGTGCTCTGAGATCTCGCGTCTGCAGAATTGTCTACGCGCGGTTTTCGCCGCGGGTCGAAACCCGACGTAAAGTATTGAAGTGGTTGGTCGGGCCGCCGGGATTTGAACCTGCTCCTCCACATTGCAGGGCTGGCAATCAACCGCAAGTGTTTGATTCCACAACAGGCTTTTGCGACGCTTTGGCAATGAGTGACAACGCTATGGGGGGCAACGATCTGCCATCGACAAACGTTCCCTCATAGCAATAGGTCCGGAACTGGCGAGTCACAATTGAGTCCCGGCGGACGGCTCATTGTCCACGAGGTGCTTTACAACAATGAACGAACGTCGGCTTACCTCTGATATCTCTGAAGCCGGCCTCACGCAGCATTTCCATGAGCTCGGGACCGGAGTACCGCCTCCCCCCTCGTCCATCCGAGCATCGGTCCGCGCAATGATCAGTAGCTAGCAGGCAGTCCTGCGTGCGTGTCCTTCCACCCCTCATATTCTGACCGTCGGTTCGGCCGAAACCTTCAGCTTCGGACCGAGCTGAACCTGCGCTTCCCCAGACGGGACAGCGCGATACCGACTACGAGTCCGCAGACGGAATACAGATAGTACAATTGCTGAAGCAGGAATCCGCCCACAAGGAGGCGAAGACCGCCTTTGCGAAAGAACAATTCATACAGTCCTCGGTTGACCGCGGCCGCGAGAGCAATGCACAGAACAAAGGGAACAGCTGCAGCAGGACGGAAGATTGTCGCCGCGCCAAAGACCACCAGAAGCATCGCCAGCAGCGTCGCTGCCTGCTGACTCCTTCTGAAATTCAGTCCCCTGGGCAAATAGCCGTATTTCATCAGCAGATGGGCCCAAGGGAGCGCGCGTAATCCGAAATCGGTTCGGAGCAATTGCGCAAGCGTCCAGTGCTTGAGATGCTTGACCTGAAGCTCCGGGTCGAGCTTGATGCACGCTCCGCGCGCGGAAAGGCGGTAGCCCAAGTCGACATCTTCAAGGGCGTTGATCTCCTCGCTAAAGCCGCCCACCGACAGGAAAAGCTCGCGTTTGATAAGCCCGCAAGCTCCCCAAAAAGTAGTCGCGTCGGGGTCCGAGTGCTGATGAAAATAATGATGAGCAAGGTTCTTGAACTGGCTGACTGTGGAGGGAGCCCCGGGATCGTCGTCGTACGACCCGATTACCGCATCAACTCCTGGCGCGGCGATGTCCGCGCGGGCGCGCGCGAGCGCTCGCTCGCCAAGGGTTACATCGGCGTCGATGAAGAAGAGCACTGGAGCGCGTGCGTCAGTCGCTCCGCGGTTGCGCGCGGCGCCTGGACCGCGGCCTTTGTCCATCTCTAACAGCCGCACCGGATAACCCGATGCGATCTCGCGGGTGTTGTCGGAGGAGCAGTCGTCGACCACTAGAACGTCAATCTCGGGCCCGGCCTGCTTGAACACCGAATCTAGGCATCGCGAAAGCGTGCTCGAGGCGTTGTAGGCCGGCACGATGATGCTGAGGCTGAATGGATTGCCGTCGTTCATCCGCGCGCGGCAAACCTCAAGGGTGTCGGGGGCACGGCAGCGCGCCTGGAATCGCGCATGCAGCTTGAGCTCCCAACGGTCATAGGCATCTATTGAACCTAACCGCCAGTCCGATAGACATGCGGCGGAGATCGAATGATTGTCTCCAGCGAGGAGAATCTGCGCCGCAAGGCAATCGTCGCGATCAGAGCGCCGGCACCTATCAATAGAAGGAGAAGAAAATTCTTCAACGGCTAACACCGATATTCCGGATGGATCTCGTGATGACGCGCGGTACCTCGACGCCGATATAACTGGGCGAGAGCATGAGGTGGGCTCCTCTCGTCCGTCGATCGTCACATGCCAGTTGGGGTGATAGGTCATCTTAATCAACAGGGTCGCGGTCCTTTGGCAGTTGACGCTTAGATCGAGGCGGTCTGAAGACACTCGCTCTTAAGTAACGGTGCCGCTATCGGAACCCTTTGGCTCGACCTTCTCTATTTGATGGTCCTTTCCGGGCGGGTACTCCCAGCGGATGAACTTGGAGGCCGCTGGATCGCTGCTCCGCACCCACTCTATGTTGCGCTTGGTCAGCTTCGCTTTCCGGCGAGCAACTCGTTCACTAGCGTCAGGTAGTGTGTCAGGTGGGCATCTTCCGCGAACTCCGCCTCTTATGCAACCCGTCCTTCGCGGCCCAAACGCGACCGCAAGGATGGGTCGCTGCGAAGATCATCCATGGCGGAGCCGAGTTCGTTCGATTCTCGATACACCACCCCGCCACCGCAAACGACCACCGGGCCGAGGCTCGTTTGTCAGAACTTTTCGTCCGGCCGCGCTTAGCCAACGAGGGTTTTACGGAACGAATTGCGAAAATCGAACGGCCCGGCAGCGCCTCCAGGATGACAATCGGCCCTGGCGATTCCGATCTTGTAGCAAGTGACTTCGAGTATTCTCGCCGCGAGGAGCCTGCCTGGCGACGCAGATCCTGTCGGCTAGTCCCGTTCCAGTCGTGGAAGCGCCTGTCTTTGAAGTAAGGGGAATACCGCCAGACCGATAGCGGAACTGACGATCCCGTTCAGGCGAAGCGCAAGTCCTACGCTCATCCCGGCCGAAGCCGAAAGCCCCAGCGCGGCGAAGATCAGGACTTTGCTTGCTTCCTGGACGCCGACCGAGCCGGGCACGATAAAAATTATGAAACCGACCAGCCCCGAGAATGCCTCGATCGCGAGACTGGTTTGCCAGTCATTCGGTAAGCCGAGCCATGCGAGCAGAAGCGATATCTGCAGTACGCCCAACGAGAAGGCGATCAGATGCGCGCCGATCGATCGCGCGAGGTCAGCTGGCCGCGACCGGTAAAAGTCCGCGACGTGCTCATCGACGGCGCCTGACGCGCTATCGATTTCGGCCATCCACTTTTCGGGAAGGCCAATGCGGCGTCCGAACCGTCCGGTCACTCGCGCGAATCCGCGAAGCTGCAGCGTCAGGAATACGGTCAGGCCTCCCAGCGTAAGAATGAATCCGACGAGCAGCGCGATCGACAGTCCATCTGGCAGCTTCAGCCGATGCCACGTGATCAGCATCCCGGCGGCGATGAAAATCGCCTTGGAAAGCTTGAATGACACCAGCGCGGTCAGAACGCTCGCGGTCGCGGCAGTCGCCGGCAGATGCGGCCGCAGAAGCATCACCTTCGTTGGCTCGCCGCTAACAGGCAGCACCTGATTCAGTGCAGTCCCGACCAGCCGCACCAGGTACAGAGTGCCGAGAGTACCGCGACGGAGATTCGGCGGGAACGTGAACCACCATCCGACGGTGTTGAACAGGTCGATGATCCCTTCGAGCGCAACGATGAAGACTAGTTTCGGTCCAATCAGTTCCAGGTTTGCGGCGAGACTCGCAGGCCCGGTCTCGTAAATGAGATAGCCGAACAGCGCCACCCCGAGAGCAAGAGCGATCAGTTGCTTGTTGCCCATGATGACTTGAAGGTTTTGCCCGATGACGACTGGCGTCCCGAACGTCGTCGCCTTAGCGGCGCCAATTGGCTAGTACACTACGACATAAGTGAAGGGACAGATGTAGTACTTGAGGAAATCAGCCACGACTTTCGAGTGTGTGTCCGAGAATTTGAACACTGGTGTTCAAAGAGCAGCCGAAAGCGATGTGGACCGCGCCGAACCCGCCAATTGAGCGCCGATTCTAGCTCCGTGGAGAAGCAAGCGATTCGCTGCAGACTGGTTGGCGGAGTGGGGGGGTGTGTTTCAGCGCTTCCGCGGTGAGCGTGGCTGGCTGTGATCCCTCATATGCTTTGGACAATCTCGGGCGCGAGCAGCGCCAGCGGGATCAGGCGGGCGACGAGTTCGGCTGCGCTCCGGCGCAGCAATTTGATGGCGCAGCGCGATCCCTTCCAACAGCAGCGCAGTGCGGGTTCGGGGTTCGCTTTGGGCGACCGGGACCGCTCCGCTTGACGGCATCGCCATGAACGCAGGCTGTCGCCAGCCGTTCGAAACCACCAATGAATTCGTGCGGATTATGTTTTGAGGAGAGACAACAGTGTATTCTAGCCGGTCTTGAGTCGTGCACCCGGTGACGGAACCCTCCAGTAAAATCAAAGCTCGGTTCGCCCCTTCACTTTCCGATGACGGTGGCGGCGAGCCCGCCGCCGGCCGCCGCTTGCGCGGTGACATATTGCTTCGGGCCGCGGCCGCTGCGCTGATCGTTGCCGCCTTCGCATCACAGATCCG
>DATDGT010000323.1:0-7214 GCA_036521975.1 Bryobacteraceae bacterium | reverse complement strand
GTGTCCAGAGGCTGAAAAAACGGCGCGCGGACACAATCGAACACCTCACACCAAGTTAGGTCGGACCCTCCACGGAACCGCAGGTTCTACTTTACAGCGTAAAGCGAAGCCCGAAACTGGCTTTTTCAGCAGCCTGTTAGGAGGTTCGGGAATTGGACGATCTACGTCAGTGTTCCTCTGTGTGTCCTGTCTGTCCTTCTGTTGCTTTCGCGCGCCTTCAGGTGCAGTTGGGGATGGTGGTTGTGACTGGGCGCAAAGCACAACCGAAAATACAGCTAGAGGAATCCATCTACGCTTCACTCGGGGCGGCTCCGCGCCTTGGGTTTGGACATGCGTGGCGCTTTGAGCACTTCCTTAAGCAGCCTTTTGAACTTCCGATATTCGCGCGAGCGATCCGCTGTTCATGATAAGCCCGATTCGATGCAGCAAAAACCACGCCGTCTTTTGCCTTATTTTTTCGCGCCCACGTTCTGTAGAAGCGTTTTAATCTCGGCCACGTCGGCTGTACTGCCTGCGGCAGGGCCGCCGCGATTTGCGGGTGGAGCTGGAATGTCGAGCAGATCGATTGCTTTGCGGCGGTTGCTATCAACGAGCTCGGTATTGATTCCCTTTTCGACGAGGTACCGAACAAGATCAGCCCTTCGCGCCTGAACCGCTATATGGAGAGCAGTCACGCCTTCGTTGGCGGAGGGAGCGCGGGCAATGCGCATGGAATAAGTCTTTGTGCCAGTCACCTGGGCATTCACGTTAGCGCCGTGCTGGATCAATAGGTCCATGAGCGCGATATTTGGGAGGAGGCCACCGCTTCCGCCCCGACTCGTGGGTCCAACGCCGGCTGCAGCCAGGAATGGCGTGATACCCATCGCGTTGATGTTGGGCGAAGCGCCCTTATCCAGAAGCAATCGAGCCACTTCAATATCGTGGGCCAGGGTCGCGCGCATCAATGGCGTGGAGCCGGTGCCCAGAAGCGGATCGCTGAACCGTCCGCTGTTTTCTCCATGGCCGGGACGATGCATGTTGAGCGGGTGATCGGGATCGACACCCGCCGCCAGCAGGGCCTTGACGATCTCCAGGCCCGTAACGCGTGGGGTACCCGAACCGCGAGGTACAAAGGGAACCCCGGGACCTGGGAGGGCTCCCGGTAGCGGCGCTCCACCGCGCCCGCCGCTGGCACCGTTCTTTATATCGACGGCGATGTAGAGGGCCGTGCGCCCCCACCAGTCCCAAACATGGGGATTTGCTCCACGATCCAGCAGTAGTTTGGCGACGTCCAGGTATCCGTTATCCAGGGCGAGCATTAGCGAAGTGACGCCTTCCGGCGTCGGCGTGTTGATGTCGGCGCCGGCCGCGAGCAGCGCTTCCACGCAGTCATAACAGCCGTCGCGGGCAGCGTACAGCAATGCGGTCAGTCCCCCAACCGGCCGATACTGCGCGCGAGGCTCCGACGAAATCTGGCTGGGCCAGTCGGTGAAACGGGCGCGTGGTCTGACGTCGGCGTCTTTGGAAAGAAGCAGCTTGACCATTGGACCCGCATTCTTTGTGGCAGCGGCAGCCCACATCAACGGCGTTTGGTGGTCGAATTTTTCGATCGTGTTTACGTTCGCCCCGGCTTGGATCAAGGCTTGGACCGCTGGGAGCTCGCCCGTCTTGATGGCCAGCATTAACGCCGTCTGACCGTCCGCATTGGCCCCCTCAGGTCCCGCGCCGGCATTCAGCAGCGCTTTCAGCAACCTGGCGTCGCCCAGCTTGGCGGCTTCCGCGATCGGGGTGGATCCAAAATCGTTCGTGACGTTCACCTTCGCCTTCTTGGCGATCAGCGCGTCAACCAACTCATAATCTACCCGGTAGACTGCCCAGTGGATCGGGCGCGTTCCGTCGGGTTGCGGCTCATTTACATCTGCGTCATTTAAATCTACTGCAGCGCGAATCCGCTTAAGCGCCTCGTCCCGGCGTCCCGATTGGATCAGAGTGGCGAGAGACGCCTGCTTACGCGGAGTCGTCTGGGTCTGTGTCTTCTGGGTCTGGGCTGGCAACGGCGGGACAGCGGTCACAGCGATCACACAGACAAAGGCGGGGAACCGTTTCACTCATTCCTCCCGATATTCCTCCCGGCGCATATCAGACGTCCGCGATCGTGCCGGTGCTGTCGCCAAAGTGATCGCGTTCCAGTCCTACCTTCTGGAGCAGGGTCAGATGAAGATTCGCGATCGGCGTATGCTCCGGCAGCACCAGGTGCTGTCCGCCGAGTTTCAGCTTGCCGTTACCGGCGCCCACTACGAGATTCGGAATCGGATAGTTGTTATGCAGGTCGCTGTTGCTCATGTTCGATCCGTACATGAAAATCGAGTGGTCCAGCAATGTGCCTTGCCCGTCCGGCGTCGCCGCCATCCTGGCAAGGAATTCCGCGAACTTTTCCATGTGCCAGGTCTGGATCTTGACCAGCTTGTTGATTCTTTCCAGATCGTTAGCATGGTGGGATACGGGATGAAACGCATCCGGAACCCCGATGTGGTTGTAAGTCCGGTTGGTGCCTTCGGCGACCATGATGTAGGTAGCCACGCGCGTGAGATCGGCCTGATACGCAAGCGCGAGCAAGTCGAACATCAATTTCACCTGCTGGTCGAAGGCCTCCAGTTCTCCGACCGGAGCGTCGGGAATTTTTAACGCCGAAAGATCTTGCCCGCCGGACTTCTGCGCCCGCCGCTCGATCTCACGAACACTTTCGAGGTAGCCGTCCAGAACCGCGCGGTCCTCGGCTCCAAGTTCACCCTGGAGCTTACCGGTATTCTCGAGGACCAGATCAAGAATACTGTTGGTCTGGCGGCCGATCGCCGCCCGTTCCAGTGGCGTGTCGCCCTCGCCGAAAAGTTGCAAGAAGACCTTCCGCGGATTGTATTCCATGGGCAAGGGGGAATGTTCATCCCGGAAGGACAAGGTTGTGTAGTAGCCGCCGTTCCCCGCCGCGGACTGAGCGGTGGTCTCCGAGGAGACTTCGAGCGAAGGCAGCAGAGTGTCCTGGCTGATGAGCTTCGCCATCACCTGGTCGAGAGTGGCGGACATGCTCGGGACAACGGCGGTTTTCGGGTGGGTCGAACTGAGCCACGTCGCCGGACTATACGAATGAACCGAGCCGGCGGCGGCCTTGTTTTCCAGATTGCCAAAGGACGTGACGTAGTTCTTGTACGGAGCGAGCGAGGCGAGAATCGGGCTTAGTTTGAAATCGGCGCCCGCACCGCTTGGTGTCCAGCGATCCATCGCTGGGCCGTGGGAAGTGTTGTACATGATGGCGCCGTGAGGAATGTAGAAAAAGCCGGTCCGGATCTTGGGGTTCGCCGCCGTCTGCGCCAGGGCCGTAGACGCCGGCACCATCGCGCTCAGGAACGGAAGCGCCAGGTTGACACCCGCCCCTTTCAGGACAGCTCTACGGGAAATGTGCTTCTTGGTAATGAACATATCTGCTCCTGACTCCTGACTCCTTTACTTCGGCAGTTGACCGCTCCCTTACGGTCGCGGCTCTGTAGGCGGCTTCTGACTTCTGACTTCTGACTGCTTACGAAACGCATCGGTATTGACGATCCCTAATACGATCGAGGAAAATTTGTAGTCATTCTTCGCCGCCTCGCGAACCACGGCACGAACCTGGGGCATGTCGAAGTATTCCAGTTGCCGGTTGACCGCATACATCATAAGCTTCTCGGTGAAGGCCCTCACGAATGTCGCCGGGCGATCGCTCAGTTGCGCATTGAGCTCAACGACCCCATTGACGGGTGTCCCGCTCGGCAAGACAGTGCTCGAGTCAATCGCTACTTTCGCGAGCTTGTCGACGGTTCGCCACTGCCCAATCGCGTCGAAATTCTCCAAAGCCAAGCCGAGCGGATCGATCACGCCGTGGCACTGTCTGCAACTTGCCTTGTCGCGGTGGAATTCGAGGCGCGCCCGAACCGTCTTCGGCTGTTCACCCGCCGCCTGGTCAAGACTGGTCGCGACATTCGGTGGAGGAGGTGTGGGAGGCGTGTTGAGCAACTTATCGAGCACCCATGCTCCGCGCAATACGGGAGACGTACGGTCGGCATACGATGTCCGCATCAGGATGGCGCCCTTGCCCAATAATCCCGCGCGTTCCTTCTCTGCTAGGGCGACCCTGCGGAACTGCTCGCCGAGAACCCCGGAAATGCCGTAATGACGCGCCAGCCGTTCATTCAGGAACGTGGTATTGGCCGTCAAGAGATCCACGACGCTCCGGTCCTTGAGCAGGATGCTGCCCAGGAAAGCCTCGGCCTCATTCAAAAAGTCACGCCGCAGTTGATCGCTGTATTCAGGGAACAAGAGCGGATCCAGCTTCACCGAATCGAGATCGTCCAGGCTGAGCCACTTCATTGCAAAACTCGTAACCAGGCTGGACGCCTTGGCGTCGGCCAGCAATCGCCTTACCTGCGCTTCCACCACTCCGGGTCTGCTTAACCTGCGGGCTGCGGCCAGCGTCAGCAGTTCCTCATCGGGACCGGTATTCCAAAGAAAGAAGGAGAGACGCGAAGCGAGCTCCAGGTCTGTAAGCGCAATCTCAGTGTCAAGTGTTGCGCTGTCGCCCCGTGCATTCGGGACACCGCGAATCGCTCGATACAGGAACTCGGGGCTGGCGAGCACGGCCGCCACGACCTGCTCGATTCCCCGATCGAAGCTTCCGCCGCCCTCCCGTCCGGTGTCATAGAACCGGATCAGGCGGGACACTTCAGCCTCGCTTACCGGGCGGCGAAAAGCCCGGCGCGCCAAAGTTTCCGTGACTTGCCTCGCGCAGGCAGGCTCGCCCGCGGCGTTCGCAAAGTCACGCCCGGGATCGCAGACCAAAATCAAATCGCGGCTGGGCGTTCTCGACACACCTCTCGGGTTATACGGCCCGACGATCTCGATTCCATTGACCAGGTGAGCCATTCGGCCGCTACGCGGGCCCAGCCCGGCGGAGAGGAAATCGTCGACGATATTCTCGCCTGACTCTATGTGAGAACGATCGATGAAGGCTACCACGACGTCGCGCACGCCGGCTGCGACCTGCACTGGAATCTTAGTGAAGCGCTCCATGATCTTGGCGCGTCCCGCGGCTCCTTTGCGGTCCGCAAGTTCCTGATCCACCGGACCGCCGATTGGCTTGCGGAACACCGTCTGGCCGTCGATCATGATGACCACACTGTTCTCGTGCTCCATCGTGGCGGTGTACAATCCCACCGAAAGATCGACAAGATTGATGCGATACTCCCCGTCGGCGGGGAAATTGTGTTTGAATTTCACACCGCCACGCGTGCCCAAAGGCAGAGGCTCATCCGGATTTTGATTGGCTGCGACGCTGTACTTCACGTTCGAAACACGCGGGCTGGGGTCGCCGATCGCGAGTTTCGCAACGTGCCGGGCGGCAGTGAGGTATTGGTCGAAGAACGAAGGGGACACGCTCAACGCAGCCGCCACGTTGTCAAAGCCTTCAACTTTAATGTCCTGAGGCAAGATGTCTTTCGCGTTTACGTCCACACCCACCAAATCCTTCACGGTCGCGACATACTCCGTGCGATTCAGGCGCTGGATCGGCACGTACCCAGCCTTCGGCCCTTTGGCCTGCAAATCGAGATGGTTCTCCATCCAATCGACGAACGAATCGACGTCCTTCTGCGGCGGCTGCGGGCTTCCCGGCGGCGGCATCAAATGTCCGCGCAACTTGCGCAGAGCCTTCTCCCAGATTTGCGCGTCATCCGCTGCCGCTTGGAGGTTCAGGCCGTCCAACGCGAGACCACCGGTCTTGGCACGCGTGTTGTGGCAGCCGACGCAGTAGGTGTTCAGCATGGCGCGATGTGGATCCGCGGCGCCCGCGGCGGACCCTCCCGGAGCCTGTGCTAGGGCCTTGGTTTGTAAGAGCGTCAAGGAAGCAGCGAGGGACAGAAGATTCGTCGGAAATAGAAGCCGCTTCATAAGTAAGTGGTCGCGCGATCAAACAGTTGCAGTGCTGTGCCGGCCATCGCCAACCTCTTCCTGTGTATCACAATGTTACCTCGGCGGGAAGCGGGTATTAACCGCGCACGTCAAGGGTACAAACGAACGCCGGGTGACCGCGGTTTCGAGGCCGGGCGCCGTCGATTTCAGTTTTAGGGAGACACGACTCCCACTACTGGAGTCACCCCGAGATGCGGCTTCGCCGCGGGATCACCAATTGGCGGCTCGCTGGGGGATTGCCCAAACCCACCATACGGGGATGTTATCGATGATCTGCACTTGACGAACCTCCTTTTTCTGGTCGTTGGTGGAACTGGAGAGAATCGAACTTTCGCCGCCTCGATTAAAAGTCGAGCGCCTCACCATTCGGCCAAAGTTCCGAAACTTGGTGCGTCCGGTTGGAATCGAACCAACTGCCTGACGATCCGGCGCACAGGACGCTTGTTGCCGTTGTGCGCCGTCAAGAAAGAATCGCCTGCTCATCCTTATGAGCTTCGAACGCATGGCGCTGGCGCTGGGAGTCGAACCCAGCCCGTGCTCTAATCTGGAGCGAAGCGGTCTATAAATCCGCCGGTGCACCGTACACCACGCCAGCACGAACTCTTGGCGCCGAGGGCTGGAATCGAACCAACGTAGAAAGCTTCAAAGACCTTCGTCCTTCCATTGAACGACCTCGGCATGGAACGCCTGGCTGGACTCGAACCAGCGTGTATCGCTTTGGCGCACAGGATGCACGTTTCCGTTGTGCGCCGTTATAAAAGAAGAGCGATGCCTGAATCCTCTCGGCCACAGGCGCGCAGTCACCTGGTACCGGGGTAGAGGATCGAACTCTACTGCACCTCTTTGTAGGAGAGGGGCCCTCGACCAGAAGGCGACCCCGGCATTTTTGGCTGTGGGGGCAGGATTCGAACCTGCGCATTAGCTGGATAACAGCCAGCCGCCTTACCGGTTGGCTACCCCACAAAAACTGGTCGGGGACCTCGGATTTGAACCGAGATTCTCATGGTCCCAGGCCAAGCGGCCCACATTAAAGAAGAGCAGCGTTTTCCTAGTCCCCGAAATCTAAGATCTGGAGTGAGCGGCTGGGAACCCTCTTTGCTTGCACTCGCGTCCAAATTAGCAGCTTGAGCGCTTCTCGCATAGTGAAAACGCTGCACATCGGCCAGGGTTGAGCCGAGGCAAACATGCGACGCGTCGGCCGTGGCCGAGTAGGTGCCTTCCGAGTTTTTTGAGGGCTGCTG
>DATDGT010000322.1:0-11407 GCA_036521975.1 Bryobacteraceae bacterium | reverse complement strand
GGCGGCCCGCCGGGCGGGGCTGAAGCGCGTGATCATGCCTCGCGGCAATCAGAAGGACCTGCGCGACCTGCCGCTGGAAGTGCGGCAGGAGATGGAGTTCGTCTTCGCCGACCGCGTCGCGGACGTGCTGACGGCGGCGCTACCGGACTTAGCGGTGTTGGCGCCGCCGGCCAAGGCGGCGTGATGTTATTTGGAGATTGCTTGCCGTGGCGCCAATGCCCAGGCACCACGGCGGGCGGACGATGCCTGGCAAACCCCTATCGGTTAAAGCAACCGACAATGATTTTCTGAATTGCGGCGTACCCGCGACTGCTGGAAGCATATCCAACCAGGCAGCCTAGAAAGAACGCTGGGAAGAGCGTTAAAAACCCGATAATAGCTTGGGTTTCTTCGGAGACCTCAAAATGACGCGCCACAAGCGAAGAAGCCGCCGGAATTGTGCAGAAGAACGCTACACGCCCGCCGCGAAGCCCAGCGCGACGAAGAGCGGACCAGCGAGATTCCTGAGTAGGCTCTCATCCCAAGCAGACTGCCCTCGGCTGATGACCCCGGCACCTGGCAGTGCGAACATCTTTCCTCCCCATCCCAGTAATCCGGCCCACGGTAGACAAAAACATTTCCGCTGCCGCCGCAGGATGTGCAGGTGTCAATCTTGAGCGTTCCTCCGGAGCAAATTGTACCAAAAGGTACACCCGTCAGACGCGAATTGCTATGGTGTGATGGTGCTCCCAGACCTGACACCGGAAGGCGACCTGCCGGTCGGTGTGCATGCCGCGGATTGGCAGGAGCTGCGGTCCCGCTTCGGGACCGCGACCCTTCGGCGGGAATGGCTATTCGTGCGTTTGCAATCCCTCATCCACCTTGCTTCGAGCACCGGCATGCTGCGCCGCGCGTTTATCTGGGGCAGCTTTGTTACGGCCAAGCCATCGCCCAGGGACTTGGACCTCCTGCTGGTAATGGACGAGGCTTTCGAGGTGGAACAGGCCCCAAAAGCGACTCAAGCACTCTTCGATTCCGTCCAAGCAAAGTTGCTGTTTGAAGCCGACGTGTTCTGGGCGCGAATTTCAATCGGGGAAGAAACACTACAGCTATGGCTGGAGACGTATCAGGTTTCCAGAACCTTTCGCAAGCGCGGTATTGTGGAACTGGAGCTGTCGTGATCCAAACAGACGAGCAAATGTTGGTTTCGCAGCAATGTGTTGCCAACCTTAAGGATGTGCTTATTAGGGCGCGGAAGGTGCACCCGCCTCAGGATTACCTGCGACTGGCTAAGCCGATCCTTCTCGAAGTGCAACAGCGGGAGCAGGAGATTCTTGAATACTTGAGCGGCACGTCCCAAGAACGCATGGCGAGTTAGGGATCGATGCAAGCATCGTGCCCCTCCGGGCCTTTGTGGTGCGGTCAGCCGACCGACAGGTACTCTCTTCTCCCCGCCCATTCCTCGAGGGTCGTCGCCTGAGCGACTAACTCCAGATCCTCGACCATCCGCCCAATCGAAACCCACCGCTGGTGCGCGTAGACAATCCCGGAAAAATGCCGGCTGAAGAGTTGTCGACGTCTGCCCTCGCGCAAAAGATCCTTGTCCTGCGAAACCGGAGCACGGCCGAGTTCGGTGGCCGGTTGCAATAACGCGTCATCGTCCAGTTCGGCCGACCCACCTTCTTGGGCCGTCAAAACGTGGACGGAGCGAAGCCGCAAGGCGACGGCGACGGCACGCGGCACGTGCACGTCCATGAAGAACGCGACGCTTCAACGCCGCCGCTTGAGATCGGCCAATCTTCGCCGGAACGCCGGATCGGACGCCTCGACGGCCAGCCTGTCGGCTTCCCTTAGGCCCTCCTCTAGCTGCGCATCGAGCTGACTCTGGTTCTCATAGTAGTAAGCCAGCGCGCCGTGTATTTGAGCCAGGGAGAGATGCGGATGTTGAAAATGGATCTCCTCCGGGCTCCAACCGTGAGCAATCTTGTCCAAAATGACTTCGGCGACCTTTCCCTTGGTGCCAGCGATCCAGGGAATACCACGAGCTCAATCTGAGTTGCGATCCCGACCGTCATTGGCTTCAGTATACGCCACAGAGCTGCGGGTCCACGGCTGGTACAGCCGGCGTTTGATGGGAGCGCCGCACCGAGCGGAACAAGGCTGCTTATTAATTCCCGATACCGAGCCTGGCGAGAATCTGGTCCGTCGCCGCTTTGCCCACCAGCGGCAATTGAACTGTCGCGAGGTCACCTTCGGCGGATTTGAGCGCTACTCCGAAGCTCTCCACTTCCTTCAAGAAGTCCGAAACGAGCCAGATATCGTCCGGCACACTTTCGAAGCCGTAGAGCTTATACGACCCAGGCGCGATGGCTTTGATTGTCGCGATGGCTTTGATTGTAAAGACTCCATTCTGATCGAAAACAGCAGAGCGTGAGAGATTTTCGCGACGAGCGGCGTCGTCTGTATCGGGAATCAAAATCACCCGCGGCGTTGCAGCGCTTCCGTCGCGCAGTACGGCTCCAGTGACCCGCGCGCCGCGCGCACTGAGGACGACTTCAAGCGGCCCTCCGTCCGGAGCAAGCGTGAAGCTTCCATCGTTCGATTCCGCATTTTCGTAGCGAACCGATTTCAGGTAGAACCGCGCGCGCACCGAATCTTGCAAGCGAACTCGATAGCGGCCCACGCCGACGTCCTCGAATTCGGGACGGCCGTCCTTCACCACGAGTTGAAGCTCGCCGAAATATCCGAAAAAGCCGATTGGCTCAAGATAGATCAAATTGCCTGGCGATTCTGTTCCCTCGCCGCCCTCGATCCTCAGGTTCACGTGGAGCGTCTGCGTGGCGTAAAGCTGGATCGATACGCCGTCCACGTCACGGTCATCGATCTCGACCAGGGCCTGGCCCAGTGGCAAGGCGGGATACCCTTGCGTGACCCAAATGTCGTAGTTTCCGGGGGAGACGCCCGTGATTTCGAACGATCCGTCGGGCGACAGACGTGAAGAGACGTTTTGTCCGCCGTCCACCGCCTCGGGGATCCTTTGAGTCCTCATACCGCGCTGGACCAGTCTTGGATCGCCGCTAGGCAAAGGGACCTCTTCCATCCTCGCTACTTTTCCGCGAATGCGGAAAGTCGAGCTTGTGGCGCCGCCCCTCCGCAAGCGGATTTCAACTTCGGGCGATTGCTGTCCCGCGGCAAGAACGATGGGCGTGGAAGATTCAGCATGGGGCGAAGACGGATACCAGGTGGGCTGCTGGCGCGCCGCACGCGGGCGATGCTCCCGTTCCCAATACACGTCCGGCTCGGCGCGAAGGTAATAGCGGCCGGGCGCGAGTCCGGCCAAGCGAAATTCGCCGCGATCGTCGACGTCCGGCGAGAAAGTCGTGGTATCGGCCGGTTCCAGCGAACGCTTGCCCTTCTTCCATATCACGCGAAGAACCTGGATATTGGCATGCGGCCACGGATCGCCATCCTGATCCAGCACGCGGCCCGATAGAACGGCCTGCGGCGTCATCTTGATCTCGATCCCAGTGAGCTTGTCGCCGGGCGAGAGTTTTAGTACGGAGCGCTCACCAAAGGCCGATCCTCCGCCGTATTGAGTGTCGAGAAAGCCCGTGCACTCCACCTCCAGGCGATACTCACCAGGCGCGATATTCTCGATCGCAAAGGCGCCTTGATCGTTGGTCACCGCGGTAAGGATCGAGCCTCCCTTGGATCCGATCGCCGGCGACAATCGCAGGTAGGCTTTGCGCAATCCCCCTCCGCCGGAGGCGTTCGTCACGACGCCCCGGAGGGAAGCCGTCGATTCGGACGTCTGGGCTTGCGCGAGCGTGAAAACCAGCCACAGAGTGAACGCGCAGCCCACAAAAAGCCGCTGAGGGCCATGAAAACCCGTCCGCATCAGGTTTGCTCTGGCAATTGCCGTGCCCAATCAAACGCACACCGCGAGCTTCATTACCATCTCGATCCTGTCGATGCCTGGTGCGTAGCCATCCTTCTGGACAGATATCGCTTTGAAACCCTGCTTCTGGAAGAAGGGAGCCGTATGCTGCGAGGTCGCCACTCTGACCAGTTCTACCCCGCTGGTCTTGCCGATCTCTCTGAGGCGGAACATAAGCAACAATCGGCCCAGGCCGCGTCTGTGCAAATCCGCTCGCACCATTCCCCACACCAGACTCGCCGTTTTGCCGTCTCCCTCAAAGCCGTAGCCTCCGCAAGCCACTAGCGCTCCCTCGTGTTCCATCGCGAAATACGGGCAATCCGGCGCGGCGAGGAACGCCTCGAAACCGGGGCGCTCAGACGGGTGGAAAAACTGCGGAGCATTGGAATCGAACACAGCGAGGCATGCCTCGCGATCCGATGGCAGATAAGGGCGCAGGTCCATTGGCAAGTATCGGGGGCAAGTGTCGTCGGCGCCCCTCTCCTTGACGCGCACAACGCATTCGCTGTGCGCGGGAGCCTGTCCGAGCCTCGAAGGGCTACTTTCCTTCCTTCAGCTCCTGGTAGACCTGCGTGACGAAACGTTCCGAAGTCGTCGAGGCTGTGGGGACCTTGGCGTCGAAATCCGCAGTGACTTTCATCGCGACGACATCCTGCTGAGATTTGCCTTGAGCGACCAGCGGGGCGATCTTGTCGCGGATGGCCAGGATCATGTCGCGGTGCGCCATCACCGCGTTGCGATTCACGATCTCGCCATGGCCGGGAACGATTTTTGTATTGGGACCGGCCAATCCGATCACCAGCGCGAGCCCATCCAGCATACCCTTCAAGCCGCCGCCATTGGCGCGATCGATGTTGGGATATCCCAGCGAGCGATAGAAGTCGCCGGTCATGATGATGTCGTCATTCACAAACCGCACCAGCGTATCGCCGTCGGTATGGGCGTGGGGGATGGGAATCAGGTCGATCTCTTCGCCGTCCATATGAAACGTGACCGGCCCGTCGTAGGTGATCATCGGCAGGGCGCCCGCGGGGGCGGGTGTCCCGGGAGTTCCATTCGCCGCCGGCGCCGGATGCGCCAGCCGGTACCGTAACTCTGTGCGCGACAAGATCACCGCACCCGTCTTGGCGATGTTCTCGTTGCCGCCGGTGTGATCGCCGTGGACGTGGGTGTTCACTACATACTTGATGGGCGCGTTGTTGGAGACTTTCTTAATCGCGGCTATGATTTTTTCGCTCAGAGGCGCGAATTGCGTGTCCACCATGAATACGCCGTCGGGTCCAGTAAGGACGCCGATGGTCCCCCCCTGGCCTTCGAGTGTGTAGAAGTTATTGCTGAGCTTGGTGGCCTTGATTTCCACCTTGCTGAAATCCTGTTGTTGCTGCCCACTGGCGCTCACCGCCAGCAGGCCCAGAAAACCGGCCAAAGCGCACGCGCATCCAATCGCCGCATTTTTCATAGAAATGTCCCTCCTTCTCGGGCCAGCGATTATTTTACAACGGAGGACTGGTGTGGTGCGGCCAGGATTGGCCGCCCACGGTCACTCGAAAACCTTGTCGACCGGCACGATGCTGACGTCCTGTGGCCGCAGACCGATGTCGAAGGCGCCGGCGATTTTATCCTCGGCGAGAATGTCGGCGGGCTTGGGAGTGTTGTATTGGATCGTCGAGGGGCCGGCGCCCACGATTTGCCTCTTCAGGTCTTCAGCGTTCGCGCTCACCGCGACGATTTGCAGGCGGTCGACGCGAATGTGCTTGCGGATCGCGGCATTGACCTGTTCCCGCGTCAGCTTAGCCAACCCGTCCTTGAGGTAGGCGTTGTAATTTGGGATGCCGTAATACAGGCTATCGATGGCGTAGCCGAGCTCGGCGCGCTTGGTTTTGGTCAAGACGTTTACGTACTTGCTCAGGAACTCTTTGGTGCGATCGAAGTCGGCTTGGGAGATGCCTTCCTTGATCAGCTTATTGAGCTCGTAGCACGCGAGCCGCAAAGTGAAGGCCGCCTGCGGGGGCTCGGCGGGGCGAATCCAGATTTGGAAGGCCGCGCTGCTGCGCGCGAGGTTGGGCGGAGGCTCCAGGAGTTGGCCGCCGCGCGGAAAATATTCGATGTAGGCATAGTCGCCGTAGTTGATCCCACGGATTTCGCGGATGCGCTCAAAGAGGCGGCCGTTCAGTCGATGTTGGCCGAGATAGGATTGCGCCACCAAAAGCGCCGGGTAATCGGGATCGCCGCGCCTGACGTCGATGGGAAAACCAAAGGAGTAAGCGACGGAGCGTGTGTTCTTCTCGACGATCAAAGCTCGCGTGTGGTCGACGGCGTGCGGCCGGATCGGCTCCATCGGAGCGGTGTCTTTGGCCGGTAGCGCGGCGAAATCCTTCTTGAGACGATCCAGGAATTCGGGTTTGTAACCGCCCGCGATGCCGATGATCAAGTTTGCTTGCGCGTAGTGTTGTTTATAAAACTCCCGCACGTCGTCAAGCGTGATTTTCTGAAGCGAGGACACGCTGCCGAGGCTGTAATGACCATAGGGAGTGCCTTTATAGATCTCGCTCAACAAAACCTCTTTGCCGAGTTCCTCGTCATTGTTGCCACGCAAGCCGATTCGAAGTGAATTGATCGCGCTGTCCTTCAGACGGCTGAAATCGTCCTCACGCCAGCCGGGCTCGAGCAACATCGCTCGAACGAGTTTGTAATACGCGTCGAGATTGTCGATATGCGTGGCGCCGAAGAAGACGGTCATCTCCTGATCGACCTGGCTTGAGAGCGAGGCTGCCATCGGGAAGAAGGCCTCGACGACCTCCTTGTACGTGAGGTCCTTGGTGCCGCCGCCGGAGAGCATCTCGGCGGTGAGGCGCGCGAGCCCCGGCTTGTCTTCCGGATCCTGCGCGGCGCCGGTAGTGAACACCAGCCGCACCGTAACTACCGGGGAGTTAGCTGGCAGGGTGACGGTTCGCATTTGGGCCACGGCGGAGAGGCAGACGAGCGGAGCGAGCGCAAGCCATTTCATTTTGCCGTTCCTGTAAGAGTAACGATCGTCCGGCCGCTCTCGATCAAATATTTGCGCGCCATTTCACGCACGTCTTCCGGCGTCAGCGCCCCGTATTGCGTGTATAGTTTGTCGATTGTATCGGGGGTGCGTTTCAGCGCGACGTAGCCGGCGACGGTAGAGGCGACGGTTTCGCTGTTGTCGAGACGCAGCGTAAATCCGTAGCGCTCGCGCTTCTTGAGCGCCTCGATCTTGTCGGCCGGCACCAGCTCGTCTTGAAACCGCTTGACAGTGTCGAGGATCTCCTGGCGGATCGCGGGCATGTCCTCAGCTCGTTTCAACCGCGCGAGGATTTCGAAGAGATCCGGATCGACGCTTGCAGGAGAACTAGCGCCCAAACTATCCAGCTTCTGTTCGCGCACCACCAGTTTCTGGTATAGATCCGAGTTCGGCCCGAATACGAGCGTCGCAAGCACTTCCAACGCCGCGGTATCCTTCTGCGAATCCGTGTAAGCCGGGCCTTTGTAGGCGACCACCAACTGGGGGAGTGTCGGCGCAGGCCAGTCCACATGGGCTTCGCGCGCACTCTGCTGCTTCGGTTCAACTGGGATGTCGGCGTGGTAAGAACCCCGCTTCCAATTGCCGAACGACTTGTCGACGAGTGGGCGCACCTGCTTCCGATCGACGTCGCCAGTGACGATGATGGTCGTGTATTGGGGGCGATAATAGCGGTCAAAGAATTTGATGCTGTAGTCGTACTGGTTGGGCATGTCCTGGATGTCCCTCAGGAATCCCATGGTGGTGTGTTTGTACGTGTGCCGGTCGAAGGCGGTGTCTTGCAGAACCTCTTCGAGCTTCTGCCCCGGGTTGGCGCTGTTCTTGTTGTACTCGCCCAGTACCGCTCCCGTCTCGGTTTTGAACGCTTCGAGCGAGTACTTGAGATTCTGGAAACGATCCGCTTCCATGTCCAGGATCATGGGCAGGTCTTCTTTGGAAAGGGTGGTGTGGTGGACGGTCTTGTCTCTGCTGGTCGAGGCGTTGGACGCGGCGCCGGCACGCGCGAGCATCTCCTTATACTTCTCGGCCGGATATTTTTCCGTACCGCGAAACATCACGTGCTCGAACAGGTGTGCGAAGCCGGTGAGGCCCGGCTCGACCTCGTTGCGCGAGCCGGTTTCGACGACGAGGAACACCGAGACGATATTGGGCGAATCCGTGGGAATGGTCACCAGGCGCAGGCCGTTGGGCAAATCCTCCTGCGTATAAGGGAACGGGAAAGTTTTCGGCGGGTCGGCAGCGTAGACGACAACGGCCGCCAGAAGCAATAGCAGCAGTTTCGCAAGCATGCCTCAGCGTAACAAATGGGATTCAACTGCCTCGGGTCATCTGCTGAACTGACAGCGCCACCAGAGCCAGCACGATGCCGATCATCAGGGCCACCGATGTCCAGGCGACGATGTTATAGAAACGCGAGTTGGTCCATTCATGCATCAGCTTGGACTTATTGATCAGCAGCGTCATGAAGATCAGGACGAACGGCAGCACCGCCCCGTTGAGCACCTGGGAAAGCAGAATCATTTTCACCAAGGGGAATCCGGGAATGAGCACCGAGCCCGCGCCGACCACGATGAGCAGCGTGAACAGCCAATAGAAAATGGGAGCTTCCTGGAACCTCCGGTTCACGCCCGATTCGAAGCCCAGTCCCTCGCAGACCGTATAGGAAGTGGAAAGAGGCAGAATGCAAACGGCGAAAAGCGACGCGTTCAGCAAACCGGCGGCGAATAGGATGTAGGTGTACTGGCCGAAGGGCTTCAATCCCAGGGCGGCGTCGGCGGCGTCCGCAATATCGCGGGGCTTGACATTATAGATCGCGCCGGCGCAGGCCACTACGATGAAAAACGCGATCACTGAAGTGAGGATGCAGCTCAGAATCACTTCCACTCGCGCGGCCCGCACCTCTTTCGGCCCGACGCCCTTCTCCACGGTTGCCGCCTGCTGATAGAACTGCATCCACGGAGCGATGGATGTTCCCACCATGCCGATCACCATGGTGATGTATTCGCCCTGAAGCATCATTACCGGGCGAACGCTATCGATGGCGGCTTGCTTCCAGTTGGGGCGTACAAGAATGCCGGAAATGATATAGGCGACATACACGATGCAGGCCAACAGGAAAATCTTCTCGACGGAACGATAGGTGCCCCGCACCGCAAGCAGCCAGACGGCGACGCCGCCCAAAGGGACGGTAATATATCGCGTGATGCCGAACAACTCCAGCGAGCTGGCGATGCCGGCAAAATCGGCCATGATGTTGGTCAAATTCAGCAGGATCAGCGCCGCCATCATGACGAATGTGGTGCGCAGGCCGAATTCCTCGCGGATCAGATCCGAAAGCCCTTTGCCCGTCACGGCGCCCATCCGCGAGCACATTTCTTGCGTGACGATGAGTAGGATGGTGATGGGCAGCAGCGTCCACAGCGGCAGATAGCCCCAGCGCGCGCCGGCTTGCGAATAGGTGTAGATGCCGCCGGCATCGTTGTCCACCATGGCGGTGATGAAGCCCGGACCTAAGACGGCCAGGAAAGTGACCAGGGAATAACGCAGCCGTTTTCCCATGTCACTTGGCTCGAAGTACGCTGATAATATCGTCGGCGGTAATCACGCCGGTGAGCTTCCCTTCTTCATCCACGACCGGAAGCGCGAGTAGGTTGTATTTATCTACCAGCTCGGTAACGCGATCCTGCCGCTCGGTTACCGGGACTTGGATCAACGTCTCGGCGGCCAGGTCTTTCAAAGGCGCCGCGCTGGCGTACAGGCAAAGACGCGCCACCGGAATCGTAGCGGTCAGCCCGTCCTGAGCGTCGATCAGGAAAATAGTGTTTAGAGTTTCAGCCAGTTCTTCGTTTTCTTTCAGCGCTTCGATGGCGTCGCCCACTGTGGCGCTCTCGGGGAGGGCGATGTATTCGGTGTTCATCATTCCGCCCGCGGTGTCCTCTTCGAATTCGAGCAGTTCGCTGACTTCGGCTTTCGGCTCGTGCTCCATTTCGTCCAGGATGTCTTTCGAAGTCTCTTCCTCCAACCTGCCGAGCACGTCGGCGGCGTGATCGGGCGCCATCTCTTCCACGATGTCGGCGGCCTTTTCGGTTTCCAGCGATTCGAAAATGCTCGCCTGAATATCGGGATCCACTTCCGTGAGCGCATCGGCGGCCACTTCGCTGTCAATGTTTTCGAAGATGGCTTCGCGGTCTTCGGGGCTCAGATCCTCGGCGATATCCGCCAAGTCGGCCGGATGCATGCCTTCCAGCAGACGGTTGGAAATGTTGAGGCGGAGGCGGCGCAGCGGATCGGGCTCGAGGATGTTGCAAAACTCCCAGCGAATGGAGTTCGGAGGAATGGGTTGTTGAAGCCGGCGCACCCAGCGCGGCGGAATCCAGCCTTGCGCCAGCCGCCGGAAGATGCTGCGCAGGCCGACATCGATATCCAGCACCCAAAGAAGCTCGCCGCCGTTCTCGCGCCGGATTTCGAAAGTGATATCGGCCACGCGTACCACCTTGCGGCCCTGCGCGTCGATGATCTGTTGATCCAACAGATCGCGGACCGCGCGGAGCATGTACTCGTCGGAGTGGTAGGGCGTGAGGTTTTCATCGCGCAACCAAATGCCGTCGAGCGAGAGGGAACGAACCTGGTCGTAGCGGATGGTGAGCCAGGCGTCGCCGCCGCCGATCAGATAGCGGTCGACCCGGACGGGATCGATGAGAGGGACGATGGCGGCGTCGCGAACCGCACCGATCCTGCGCCCCTTGAGGTCGAAGACCTTGAGGCCGAGCAGTTCGGTAAAGAACAGGATGTCTTCCGCCATGGAGGCACCGTCGCCATTGGATTAAATCGTCTGCGGACGCGCCCGGGAAAGGCGACGCGCCTAATCCCACTATGACGGATCGCTGCGGGCAGCGCAAGAATTTTTTCCGGTTTCTGGTAGAGCAGGCTTTAGCGTGCAACCTGGGCTTCAGCCCAGGTCCGGACGGAGGTTGAAGCCTCCGTTGCAGGCTAAAGCCTGCTCTACTAGGCGGCAGGATGGGACAGCTTGTGGGGGGGACGCTGGAGCTCAATTGAAGGCAGATGGAGGCAGAATGAATCAGAATGAAGGTCGGCTGGGGTGGAAGAACCGTTAACTTGACGGAACCGGGCGAGGCGTCGTTAAGTTAACTGCCTTCAGCCGCCCGATCAGCCACGCGCGGGCTACCTTCCAATCGCGCTTCACGGTGATGATGGAGACGCCTAGCACCTCGGCCACCTCGGCTTCTTCCAGCCCGCCGAAGAAGCGTAGCTCCACCACGCGCGCGGCGCGGGAATCGGCTTTTTCGAGTTTCGTCAGGGCCTCGTCCAGGGCAAGGATGTCCTCGTTCCGCTCCACCGGGTTCCAACCTTCCACGGCGGTCAGGCTTACGCGCTCTTGTGGGCCTCCGCGTTTTTCGGCGGTGCGGGCGCGGGCATAGTCGATCAAA
>DATDGT010000321.1:0-33160 GCA_036521975.1 Bryobacteraceae bacterium | reverse complement strand
GTGGAATCCATCGTTGAAAAGCTGTCACGTTGCAAACAGACTCTGGAAAAGATAGTGCCCGGCTGCACCTCGCCACGGTCACGGAAATCAAGAAGCGGCAAAAACCAATAGTCCAGTTATTTATTGGACACTACACTAGTTTCTTGCGGGCGATGGTACGGGTGTCATCGTTATAGGAGGCGAGGAGGTTTTCGAAGACTTTGCCCAGGAGCTCAGGGTCGAGGGCGATTTCCTGTTCGAGCGGGGTGCTTTCTTCGACGGTGAACTTGTAGCGGGCGAGGGTATCAACGAGTGGGTGGACGGTGACGCCGGATTTGCGGGCGTCGTTGTATTCCTTGCTCAGGTCGGCTTTCTGATCGGGCCGAAGAAGAGCTCGTTGGGAAGGGTGACGGATTCGCGCGGGTTGTCCGAGAATCCGTCCAGACGGATGCTGGGCTGACTCTCGGCTTTTTTGTAAACTTCGTCGAGGCAGTCAAATAGGCCGCCGTTAACGAATGGGACGTCCGCGAGAAGCTTGAGGAGGGCGTTGGGATCCCGGATGTTGTCTTGATAGCGGTAGAGCGCAGTGATGCCGCGGTTCTTATCGAAGCGGCCGGTGGTTTTCTTGTCGCGGAAGCCGCGCTTATTCGGCTCCCGGTTAAGGGTGGCGAAGAACAGGTTTTGAAGGATGGTTTGGTAGTACGTTCCGGCCGTGGGCCGATTGTCGTTTAGGAGTTGGCCAATCTGGTTCCAGCGGAACACCTGACGCGGGATCAGGCCCTTTTCCTGGAGGAACCAGCAGAAGATCAAGCGGGTGAGCAGCCGGATGAAGAACATGGATCGCTGCTCGTCTGATGAGGAATCAACGTCCTTGGGAAGACGGACGCCGGGATGCTTCTGTGCCCAGAAATACCAGTTGGCGATGTCCTGGTAGAACCGCTTGTTAAGGTCTGAGCTATCGAGCTTTTTGGCCCAGGCGCGGTGAAGCTCGACGAAGCTGCGGAACTTGGATTCGTCGTAGAGGGCGGGCAGGGACAGGTCGTTCAGGATTTCCAGGTGAGCACGGGCGGGGTCGGCAAACCGGATGTCCTTGATGAGGGTTACTTTGCGCAGGACATCGCGGTCCGGAGATCGCTGGTTAAGCTCGCGGTCGATTACGGCAACGCTGATGGTATCTCCGTGAAGGAACAGGACCATCGCAGGCATTGGGAAAAGGCGGTTGATCTCGCGGGTGATGCCCGCAAGGCGCGTGCGGCTGTACTGCTTGCCGGCAAGATTAACGGCGAGGAATATATAGGATTCGATAATGGATCTGTCGACCTGGCGGGTGGAGAACGCGAGGTGGTGACCGATTTCCTCGTCCGTTAGCTGAAATAGGAAGTCGACAGATTTCCATTCGGAAGTTAGGGCTCGTTCTGGCGAGAGGGCTCCGAAGTGTGTCTGGAAGCCGTCGGCGGTATTGGGCTCCAGGTCCAGGCTGCGGTCGCTCGAATAGCCGAGGGCGCGTAAGAGCTCGCGTGCAGCCTCCGAAGGTGGCGCGGTTGAGAAGTTGGCGAGGGCTTGGAGGACCTGGCGCGGGTCACTTGCGGGCATGGGTGCTTACGGCGGGGGTTGAGGCTATCGGATTACCAACCATGTAATCAGGTCGAAGTCGGTGGTGGAAGTTACCTGGCGGCTGGACTCCGTCAGCAGGCCGGATCGGCTTGAGAGCAGGTTACTGGCGGCTCGCTTTCGGAAGGTGCTTTCGATTGAGGCGACGGCTTTCCTAAGGAGACCGGAGTAGCGGGTCATATCGGACCCATTTTTGGTTTCCCGGTCAAAGGCGTCGCAAAGGCGTTCTATGGCGGCCGTTTGGTTCACGCAGAGAAGCCGGTAAATTTCCAGGATCTGCTTGGGTTGGGCGAAGGTGTATCGGACGGTTCCGTCGTCCCAGACGTACACGAGAAAGTAGGGCTGAAGCGGGTTGACGGTTTCATTTCCGGAGGTATCGCCGCGCTGTCTGAGGCAATAGATCACCCCCGGCTGAATCTGTTTGTGCTGCGGATCGGCGCGGACAACAGCGTAGAGGCCAAGCGGGGCCTCCTGGAGGGCGAAGCGATTAGCTTCGATGTATTTGGCGAACTCCACCCTGAAATCATCGAGGGTGAATTCGGAGAGCGCGACGGACTCATTGAAGTCTTCCAGATCGAGGATCTCGTCTTTCAAACGAAGGAGTTGTTTGTCGCGGTATTTTAAGTCGTCTTTGATCAGCTCTTGGAGCTCATCGGTTGTGAGGACGTTATCTTCACTGGTGGCGGCGATGTCCACAAGGGCCATCCGGGCCTCCACGCGGTTCTTGAGATTGATGTATTTATTGAGGTCCTGAGTTGGCCAGAAGTTGACCAGGTGGACGGACTTGTTACGGCTTCCGATGCGGTCAATACGACCGAAGCGCTGGATGATGCGGACCGGATTCCAGTGGATGTCGTAGTTGATGAGAAGGTCGCAGTCCTGGAGATTTTGGCCCTCAGAAATGCAATCCGTGCCGATGAGCAAATCGATTTCGCCCTCTTGCGGCATGGCCTTCATCTTGGAGCGATTCTTAGCGATGGGAGAGAAGTTGGTGAGGATGTGGTTGAACTCCGGTTTGCCGAAAGTTGTGCGACATGGGATGGAGCCGCCGGAGACCAGCGCTAAATGAACCCCACGCTCGCCGTGGATCCATCCCTTTAAGACCTGGTAGAGGTAATCGGCGGTGTCGGCGAACGCCGTAAACACGATCATCTTACGGTTGGTGCGGCCGTCGGCGGTGATTGAAGGGTTCGCGATCTTGTGCTCGATGATCTTTTTCAACTCCCCGATCTTGGCGTCCCGCAGAGCGTGAACCTTCCGGGCTTCTTCCGCCAGGTATTCGAGCTGGGCCTGATCCCGCCTGAGATCCTTTTTCCAACGGTCGAGGTCGAGGTGGGCCATCTTGTAGACCAGGGCGCGGCCTACTTCGAGCGCCTCGCGCAGTTCGTCATCCTCGACATCGGCGAGGTCCAGGTTTGCCAGGTCGACGTCCGGGTTTTCAGTTTGTTGTTGCTGAAATCGCTCGATGCGAGCTTGGAGATGTTGGATCTTCGCAACGGTTCGGCCCATTGTAATGGCGAAGGAGTGAACGGAGCTCTCGAGGCGCTTGAGGAAGTTCACCTTCATCATTCCGATGAGGAAATATTCGCGCTGCTCCTGGGTGAAATTCAGAACCAACTGCCGGCTGTAGAGCGGCTGGAATTCCGGCAGGACGTATTCGGAAGGCCGGAATAAGCTTAGCTTGTAAGCAAGGATTTCGTCGTTTAAGCGGTCGTAGGTGGGGAAACGGCCGTCCGTATCGATTTCCGCGAACACGGATTCGGGTTTCTTACGCTCCGGGAAATGGCCAACTGACTGGAGGGAATCCTTGTAGTACTTCAGGATGTGCTTGCGAGAGCGGGCGATGGTAAGCTCGTCGAGCAGAGTGAAAAATGCGGAACTGAGGCGTTCGAGGAGGACACTAGTTTTCCGCTCGCCGGGCGCCTTGGCCCATTCGTTGAAGGTTCGCTGTGCGCTGGCAAGAGCCTCCTTAAGGCTGGTGATGCCGATGGAATCGCGGAACGAGTCGTCGCGGCCCTCGGTGATGAAATAAAGCTGGTTCCGGAGGTCTTTCAGATCGGTGTTGACGGGGGTTGCGGAGATCAGAAGAACCTTGGTTCGAACGCCGCGCTTGAGGACCTCTTCCATGAGGCGCTCATAGCGGCTGCGCCGTACGATGTTGCCCTCCTCGTCGCGCTTGCCGCGTAGATTATTGCGGAAGTTGTGGGATTCATCGATTACGACGAGGTCGAAGTTGCCCCAGTTGATCGCGGCGAGATCGATGTCGCCTGACTTTCCCCCATCTCGGCTAAGGTCGGAATGGCAAAGCACGGTATAGCCCAGGCGGTCATCGACGAACGGGTTGAGCTCGCTGTTGTTCTGCGCTTGGTAGATTGTCCAGTTTTCGCGCAGCTTCTTGGGGCACAACACCAAGACCTTGTGATTGCGGAGCTCGAAATACTTGATGACAGCCAGGGCTTCGAAGGTTTTGCCCAAGCCCACGCTATCGGCGATGATGCAGCCATTGTGGGCGTTGATCTTGTTAATTGCGCCCTTGACCGCGTCCTTTTGGAATTCGAAGAGCGTGCGCCAGATACGGGTTTCGACGATCTGCGTGTTCTGGAAAAGGAGACCGCCCTGGTGCTGGGCTTCGAGGAACCGATCGAAGATGTGGAAAAGGGTCTTGAAGTAGATGAATTCCGGGGCGTGATTGACGTAAAGTTGCTCGAGGTAGAGCAACACTTCATCTTTCACGTCTTCTACGAATTCGCTAGCCCAGATTTGATCGAACCAGGCTTTTAGGTCTTTGCGATCACGGTTGCTGTCGACTTCGAGATTGAGTTCGATGTTATTGGCGGTCGGACTGAGGCCTAGGCCACGGAGTGTAAAGTTGGAGCTGCCGAGGATGGCGTCCTCGACTTTTTCGTGGGCGATGTGATACATCTTGCCGTGTAGGATGCTGCTGTGGCGGACGGAGCGGATTTGAGCCTTTTGGCAGATCCAATCGGCGCACTCGCGGGCGGCTCGTTTCTGTTCCAGCCGGTTGGCGAGCGCGAGATCCTCGTCTTCGATCTTGAATGCCTTCTTGTCGGTTCGCTCGGGGTCCAGGGAACGCAGGAAACGGGGCTCTCCGAACAGGAAACGAAGTTGGTTGATTCCGGCAAGTTCCGGCTGGAGAGCATCGAAGGCGTAGATAGTGAAGAAGGCGGAGACGATCGAGAGGTCGGCGCCGGGCTGTATTTTGGACGCGAGGAAGTCGGCGACGGAGCCGCGGATAAAGTTGTCGCGGATACCGGACTGCGGAGCGCGGGCGACAGATTCTGGTCGCGGCTGAGGTAACACGTGGGTCTCCTGTTTTGTTCGGAGGCTAAGTGGCCATTATTCCAGATTGGAGGCCAGGCGGCTATATGCCACCAGGAGGCTGGGTGGATGCGGCCGATGCTACTTCGTGTCGATGGAAAGCATTCCCAGGGAGAAACTGCGACATTGAAGGTGAATGTCCAGGTGTGGCAAGATTCCGGCATGGGCAGGCAGGACGTGATCGCAAAGCTTCGCCAACATGAGCCGGAGCTTCGGGCTGCCGGTGTTCTGCACCTGTCCCTTTTCGGCTCTGTGGCGCGCGGCGAGAGGTCCCCAAAATCCGGTGTCGACCTGATGGCCGAATTCGATCCTGGCAGGGAATATTCGCTCCTGGATCGAGTGCGGCTGGAGAGACGGCTCGCCGAAATCGTTGGGGCGCCGGTCGATTTGGCCCCGATGAGGACGCCGAAGGGGCGACGTTCGGGATCGGGCGGCCGACGAGGCGATGCTTGCCTTTTAGCAATCCTGATAGCGCCTTCAGCGACGTTCTCGGCGCGTCGGGAATGATCCAAGAATTCGTAGGCGGGATGGATTTCGAGGCGTTCCATCAAAATCCCAAAACGATTGCCGCCGTGGGAAGGAAGCTGCAAATCATCAACGAGTCGGCTATTCGGCTTGGGGATGAAGCGGTAAGGCGGTGTCCCGGTCAGCGTTGGGCAGATATTCGAGGCATCGGCAACTGGCTTCGTCATCGGTATGACCGTGTGGAGTTGGACACGATCTGGAAGGCCGTCAGAGACGGTTTGCCACGATTGATCAAAGCCGTTAGGGCGACGGTATTTAGAGCGGAATAGGGTAGCTGATAAGATGAAGTTAGTGACCCCGGAAGACGCGCCGGACGGCGCACTCGAAGTGAGTTCAGCGGAATTGTCGCCGCCCCCAGAGCTTGCACCTGAATCGCAAACGCCGCCGGAGCTTGCACCCGAACCCCAAACTCCGCCGGCGGAGCCTCAGCGCAGCGCCATCGCCGAGTGGACCATCACCGTCATCCTGCTCCTGTTCCTCACCACCACGCTGGTGCAGGCGTTCGTCATTCCCACCGGCTCGATGGAGGACTCGCTGCTGATAGGCGATCACCTGCTGGTGGATAAGCTCGCCTACGCCCCCCCTGGGCCGGCGAGCAAGCATCTTCTGCCGTACACCGATGTCAAACGCGGCGACATTATCGTGTTCCGTTATCCCGTCGATATTTCCCAGACGTTCGTGAAGCGCTGCATGGGAGTTCCCGGCGATCGCATCCGGCTGATCAATAAGGAAGTGTATTTGAACGGCGTGAAGCTGAACGAACCCTACGCGGTTCACAAGATGGACTATCTGGATTCCTACCGCGACAATTTTCCCAGCGAACCCAACGTCAGCGTGGATCGCCGCGCCATCGACATGTTGGAAAATCATGTGGTGAACGGGGAAGTCGTGGTGCCGCCGAACAGCTATTTCGCCATGGGCGACAATCGCGATTCGTCGCTCGACAGCCGTTACTGGGGTTTCGTTCCACGCGAGAATATTATCGGAAAGCCGTTGATCGTCTATTGGTCCTACGACGCGCCTACCAGCGACCTGAACAGCGCTTCGATCAGCGTTAGCCACGTGGTGGATCTGGCCGAGAATTTTTTCGTTAAGACGCGCTGGAAGCGGTCGTTTATGCTAATTCACGGGTACCCCGTCCATTAGGCGGGCCTCCAACACATTATGAAGAACTTCGCTCAGTCGGTTCGCAATTTCATCCACGAATGGACGGTGAATATCGCGATCTTGTTATTTGGGACCACCACGCTGGTGCAGGCTTTCATCGTGCCGACTCCCTCCATGGACACGTCGGTTCAAGTGGGAGATCATCTGCTGGTGGACAAGCTTTCCTACGCGCCGGACGGGCCGATCACAAAACATCTTCTGCCGTACACGCCGGTAAAGCGCGGCGATATTATCGTGTTCCGCTATCCGTCCGATATTTCGGAGAATTACGTGAAGCGCGTGATCGGGGTGCCCGGCGATCATATTCATCTGGTGAACAAAATCGTCTATTTGAACGGCCATCCGTTGACGGAGCCGTACGTTCAGCACATCTTCCCGAACATCCAGCCCTACCGCGACAATTTCCCCAACGCTGCGCCGACACCCGACGAACCGGTGCAGGAGCGCGCCTTAGAAATGATCGCGCACCACGTCTGGAACGGCGATCTGGTGGTGCCCCCGGAAAGTTATTTCGCGATGGGCGACAATCGCGACAACTCGCTCGACAGCCGCTATTGGGGATTCGTGCCGCGGGAGAACATCATCGGCAAGCCGCTGCTCATCTTCTGGTCCTACGACGCGCCTACTCAGGATCTTGTGGATTTCACCGCGAATCACTTCATCGATCTGGCGAAGAATTTCTTCGTGAAAACGCGCTGGGACCGTGAATTGAAACTGGTGCGCGGATATCCGATCCAGTAGCGGCAATGGCTCGAGCTTTGCCCTACGGGCTCATTCTGGCTGGAGGGCGGGGAACGCGCTTCTGGCCGCGCAGCCGCCGCAAATCTGCGAAACAAGTGTTGCGGTTCTTCGGCGAGCGGTCGCTGATTCAGCAGACGCTCGACCGGCTGCGGCCCGTGATTCCTCCGGAGCGGATTTGGGTCCTCACCAACGAACATTTGCGAGCGGAGATTGCGCGGCAGCTTCCGGAAGTGCCGCGCGCGCAGATTCTGGCGGAGCCTGCGCAGCGCAATACCGCGCCCGCCATCGGGTTGGCGGCGCAGGTCTTGACTTCGCTCGATCCCGAAGCCTTGATGGGCGTGTTTCCGTCCGATCACGTGATTGGACAGCCTCGGGAGTTTCTGCGGTTGCTGAGACCGGCCTTCGACGCCGCTCGCGATGGGAAGTTGGCGGTTCTGGGAATCCAGCCGAGATGGCCGGAGACCGGGTACGGCTATATCGAATTCGCGAGAGTCCCCCATGCCGCCGGGAAAGAGCTGCCGTTCGCCGTGCGGCGGTTTCATGAAAAGCCGGAGCGGCCCCTTGCGGTCCGCTATGTTCGCGGAGGCAGACATTATTGGAACGCGGGGATGTTCTTTTGGCGTACGCAAGTGCTGCTGGAGGAGCTGCGCCGTTACGTCCCCAAAACCGCCAGTTTACTGGCGGCGCTGCCGCCTTTCGGCTCGCGCCGCTTCGCCGCGCGCCTTCGCGAGGTGTTTCCGCTGTGCGAGAACAAATCCATCGACTACGCCGTGATGGAGCCCGCGGCCAAAGCCGGGCGGGTGGCGATGATCCCCGCCGGCGATATCGGTTGGAACGATGTGGGAAGCTGGAACGCCGTCTACGAGCTTCACGCCCGAGACGATTTCGGCAACGCGGTGCGAGGCGATTCGTTGATCCAGGACTCGACGGGCGTGTATGTGGACGCGGACAGCAAGCTGGTGGCGCTGGTGGGCGTCAAGGATCTCATCGTGGTGGATACGCCGGACGCGCTTCTGATCGCCGATCGCGCCCGGGCGCAGCAGGTGGGGGAGTTGGTGAAGCGCCTGGAAAAATCGGGGCGCGAGGATTTACTGTAAATCAGTTATCAGTTATCAGTTGTCGGTTGTCAGGCGGCCCCATCCGCCTCCGCCGGGCGTTTCGATCCGCAACAGGTCGCCGGGGCGGACTTCCACCCGAGTCTTGCCGGCGAGGTGGATTTTGCGACGGCCACGGATCAGAGTGTTGCGGCCAGGCTTGCCTGGGCGGCCGCCCGCCAGGCCCCATGGCCCGCGCTCGCGGCGGTCGGAAAGGATCGTGATTTCGGCTGGCGCGAGGAATCGCAGCTCGCGCACGATTCCATCACCGCCGCGATAGCGGCCCGCTCCGCCCGAGCCCCGGCGCACGCGATAAGCCTCCACGCGAACCGGAAACTGGCGCTCGAAAGCTTCCACCGGAGTGTTCCAGGAGTTGGTCATATGGGTATGGGTCGCACTGCGGCCGTCGCCGCGTGCCGACGCACCCATGCCTCCCGCTATGGTTTCGTAATACGCAAACGGCGCATCCGTTTTCGGATCCCATCCTCCGAAGCTCAGATTGTTCATGGTTCCGCTGGATGCCGCGGGAATTAACTCCGGAGCGGCTCGCGCGAGGGCCCCCAAAACGACATCGGTCACCCGCTGCGAGGTCTCGACGTTTCCCGCCGCCATCGCCGCAGGCGGGCGGGCATTCACTACCGTCCCCTCCGGGGCGATCACACGGATGGGCCGCAAGATCCCGGATGTGAACGGAACGTCTTCTTCCATCAGACATCGAAAAACGTACATCACCGCCGCCAGAGTGACGGCGTAGTTGGCGTTGACCGATCCCGCGGCCTGGCGCGCCGAGCCGGAAAAATCGACTACGGCGGAATCGCCGCGGATGGAAATCGCCACGCGGATCTTCAGCGGCGCTCGCGTCACTCCGTCGTCGTCGAGCTGGTCTTCGAAACGGTAAACTCCCGGCGGCAGAGCGCGAATGGCCGCGCGCATCATCCGCTCGCTGTAATCCTGGAGAGCGAACATGTTGGCCTGGACGCGGGAAAGGCCATATTTCTCCACCAGCTCGCCCAGCCGCGCCGCGCCACGCTGAATCGAGGCGAGCTGCGCCATCAAGTCGCCCTCCCGCTCCTGAGGAGTCCGCACGTTCGCCAGCAACAGACTCAACAGATCGCGATCCAGCCTGCCCGCCCGCTGAATCTTTACCGGCGGAATGCGCAAGCCCTCCTGATAAATCTCGCGGGCCATCGGCATGGAGCCGGGACTCATGCCGCCGACATCGGCATGATGCGCGCGATTGGCAAGAAAGAACGACGGCTCGCGCGAGGCGTGGATGTATACGGGCGCCACGGCGGTGATGTCGGGTAAATGGGTGCCTCCGCGGAAGGGGTCGTTCAAAAGGGCCACGTCGCCGGGCGCGAGATCGAAGGCCTCCCGCGCGGCGCGCACTGAGAGAGGCATCGCGCCCAAATGCACGGGCATGTGATCTCCCATGGCCACGGTTTCTCCCTGGGAATCGTAAATGGCGCAGGAATAATCGCGGCGCTCCTTGATGTTCGCCGAGTACGAGGTTCGGCGCAGCACCACACCCATCTCTTCGGCGATGGAAACCAGCAGGTGCCGGAACAGTTCGAGCTCGATTGCTGAAGGCTTCGTTCGCGCCGAACGCTTCGCGGGGCCGGAAATCTTCACCGGCAATCCCCGGCGTGAACGGCGAAGCTTGCGACGCCTGCCCATGAGCCATCGGCGGCGCGGCGCTCCACTCGATACGCGTCTTTTTCGACCCGCACCCTCCAGCCCGCGTTTTCCTTGGGTTTGGCCCTCGCTAAAGGAATCGGCTTGTTGTCGCTCCCCTGGAGCTCCCAGGACGAGCCGCCGGTCATCGTGGCGTACCGGTCATAGCGGCGAGTCGCGCCCTGGGAACGGTCCAACGCCAATTCGCCACTGGAGGGGGAATCAAACCAGAACTGCTGAATGGAACCGAAGAGGGGATCTTCGAACAGCGGATTTCGCTGCCAGGTTTTGCCGCCGTCCGTGGTCGCGAGCAGAAAGGGATCGCGGGGCAAAGGGTCCAGCTTGACGCCGGCGATCCAGCCGTGCTGTGAATCGGCAAATTGGATCTCTTCGAGCGTGGAAGAAGCCAGGCGTTGGCCCATAGGGGCCGGAGAGATGGAGTTTGGTTCAGTCCAGGTGGCGCCGCCATCGTCGCTTTCAAGCAACAATCCGAACAAGGTCGTGTTCTGGGTGTGGAGATCGCCGGTGACAAACAGGATCGCTCCGTTCGATTCCGCCGCGTTGAGCTCCAGAAAAACGGGGCAGGGATCGTCTTCGGAGCAGGTCAGGCCAAAAGTGTCCTCGTCTTGGGGCGTGCAGACGTGTTCCAGCTTGCGCGGGGCTTCGCTCGCCACGTTCTGCGCGCCCACGAGCGCGGCCATTGAAACCAGCGCCACGAGCCTCACGAGGGGCCTCACGAGTATCCATTTTAGCCTGCAAAGGGTGTGCAAGAACGATTAAAATGAGTGTGTGCCTGTTCCTCCGGTTCCGATGCCATTCGAACAGATCGGGCGGCGCGCGTTTTCCTTTTTCCCGGCGATTGTGGGCGTGGAGCACAATCAATGGGTCCTGCGCCGCGTCACCTGGAGCGAAGTCGAGGTGATGAACAAGAAAACGAGCCTCGAGATTTCCATTCCGCGGCGGTGGGTGGGCGAGGTTTCCGCCACCGGCGAGCCATTTCTGATCGTGGGACTGGTAAAGGAGCTGGAATATCGAGAGGGCGCCGTGTGGCCGCACCAGCGGCGCGTGATCGAGATGCCCAAGGCCGTAAATGGTCCGGCCAACGGCGTGCCAGCGCGGCCGGCGAGGCGCTTCAATCCCGCCAATCTGGCGCCCGTGATTGGCATTCGCCTGGAGCCTGCGTCGCCCGCCCGCGCCTGGAGGCGCATCGCGGCTTGCGTGGCCCTAGCGCTGATGCTGATTCTCGCCGGGGTGCTGGCCTGCGTTCAAGCCGTGGAGAGCCGCTTCCGCAGCTCGCGCGAGGTGCATACTCCGGCGACAGAGCGGATGCCGTTTCAGACGATTCCGAGTTGGTGAGGTTTAAATCCGCGATGCGGGCGGCCTTCAGCATGCGGTCGTGGACGCGGGCGCTAAGGCCCATGCAACGGACGGCCATTTCGAGCGTGCGCTCGCCCGCATCATCCAGCGCGCAGAGCTTGCGCAACCGCCGCACGGAGATGTGCGTTGTAGAATCCCCGAGCGATTTGGGTGGTGCGCGCCGCTTCCACGGAACCGCCGGAACTTGCACGTGCAGATCGATGCGGTCCAGCAGCGGCTCACTGATCTTGCCTAGATAGCGCTGGATGACGCCGCCGGTCCAGCGGCACTCGCGCGGGGATAGCCCTAGAATCCGCATGGGCGCCCGTGCATGCAACAAACGCGACTGGAGTTTGAAGGCAGAATGCCGAATCAATTCGCGATTCCGCAAAGTGCCGGGGCGGTGGTTGTGCCAAAGAATTAGCCTCGTTCGAGAAAGATTGGCGGGCTACGCGCGGCGGGGCATTTCTCATTATGCTAAAGATTGGCCGGTGATGCCGGCACCGGGAGAGCGCCCCGGCAATTCACCGCGCCATATTTGTCTAGACTATTCTGGAAAAGGAGACTACATGACCAAGCAGGTTATTGCGATTGCGATTTCAGGGATTTTCGGCGCTGCCGCACTATCCGCTGCTGCCCAGTCGACCAAGGTCGAATTGAAGAACACGCAGGGACAGAGCGTCGGCACTGCAACAATCTCCGCAAATAAGGGCGGAGGCGTCACGATCAAGACGGATTTCAAGAATCTGCCGCCGGGAGAGCACGCCCTTCACTTTCATCAAAGTGCCAAGTGCGAAGGGCCGGCATTCACCAGCGCCGGCGGCCATTTCAATCCGGACATGAAAAAGCACGGGCTCAACAATCCAGAGGGACCTCATAACGGCGACATGCCGAATTTCATCGTGAAGCCGAACGGCAGTGCCAAGGTGACGGTGGTCGATCCGAGGGTGGACTTGGGCGATGACGCCAAATCCCTCTACGCCAATGGTGGGACGGCATTGATGATCCACGCCAAGGCGGACGACATGAAGTCCGACCCGGCAGGGAACGCAGGTGATCGCATCGCTTGCGGGACAATTACAAAGTAGGCCCTGTGGCGCTGCCGTCCTTAAACGGGAGCTAATACGTCCCATCGTGCGGGTGAGCGGAACGGAGTGGTCGCTTAACGGCTACCATGCGCTGTACGTTCACGGATACATCAAGAAGTGATCGCTCGCGTGGCTGCGGCGTCGTGGGCGTGCACGCCGGCTCCAGCCGTTCGGGTTACCGGGTGGGGTGGAATTGCCCCGACGATTTCCGATACGAAAGTTCGCCCGGCGAGCGCTTCGCGGACAGCGGTGATCAGACCCTCGCCGGCGTTGGCCTTCGGGACGAATCCACGAAAGCCCGCCCTCAGAGCCTGCTCGATCAAATGCGGCTCGTCATACATCGTCAGAAGCACGACGGCGCCGCAAAAGCCGCCGCGGATCAATTCCCTGCCCGCTTCAATGCCGTTCATGCGCGGCATCTGAAAATCGGTGACGACAACGTCCGGTTTCAGCGCCTGGGCGCATTTCAAAAGATCGATTCCGTTGCTGGCGACTCCCACGACTTCGAATTCTTCCTCCAGCAGATCGGTAATTTCTTGCAGAATGGCCGCTTCGTCCTCGGCCACTATCAGACGGGGTCTGCGCGTCATGGCCCTCCTCCAATTTGCGCTCAACAATCCTAAGCGTAGCGCATCTCGTCATCCATTCGAAACCCGTAATTCCCACAGCCTGGAGGTAAAGATTACGGATCGGCAGGGCGCCATTCGGTATAAACCCCATGGAACAGGTCGGGTAGGACGGCAATAGGCCTTGGCATAGCGTAAAAAATACCGAATGCGTAGTACTGGTACCATTAGTGGCGTGGACGGCGTGATCGTGGTGGATAAACCGCGCGATTGGACATCGCATGACGTGGTCAACAAGGTGCGGCGACTGGCGGAGACGCGCCGCGTCGGACACCTGGGCACGCTCGATCCCTCGGCCACCGGCGTTCTGCCCATGGTGGTAGGGCGGGCTACCCGTCTGGCGCAGTTCTATACGCGCAACGACAAGATCTACCAAGGTGTGATTCACTTCGGCTATTCGACCACGACTTATGATGAAGATGGCGAGCGCACCTCGGAGGAGATCCCTGTGGCGTTGGAGAGGGCGCAAGTGGAAGAGGCGCTCAAGCCGTTTCACGGCCGCTTCGACCAAATGCCCCCACCCGTTTCCGCGAAGAAAATCGGGGGGCGGCCGGCTTACGAACTCGCGCGGAAACGGCAAGTCGTCGAACTGAAGCCGGCGCCAGTGGAAGTGTACTCGCTGGAAGTGCTGCGCGTGGAAGGATGCGAGGCGGAGCTCCGGGTGAGTTGCTCCGCCGGAACCTATCTTCGCGGCATCGCGCACGAGGCAGGGCAGGCGCTGGGCTGCGGCGCGTTTCTGAAATCGCTCCGGCGCCTGGCTTCCGGCGATTTCCGGATAGAGACGGCTTCTTCGCTCGAGGATCTCACTGTACTGGCGCGGGAGCAGCGCATACGCGAGGCGTTAATTCCCGCGGCGCAGCTTTTGCCCGAATTTCCGTCCGAGATCGTCGATTCCATCACTGCGGGCCAGATTCGCAATGGCAGGGATTTTCGCGTATCACCATTTCAGGCGCACCGCGACGCGCGTTTCGTGAAAGCGGTGAGCGCTCAGGGGGATTTGGTGGCGATCGGCGAGGCGCGCTTGCCGCATCTTTACCATCCAGTGCTGGTATTGTGACCCCGCTGTTGGTGGAGCAAGCTTCAGCTTGCAACCTGGGCTTTAGCCCAGGTCGGGCCGGAGGCTCAAGCCTCCGTCGCAGGCTAAAGCCGGCTCCACCGTGAGTGACATTATTTCCGCGATCGATGCGGGGGACAAGTCCCGGCGGCCGTCACCCCGCCGCGACCACTTATCGCTTCATCCCGGATGGCGGATTCGACGAGCCCGCCATGGCCGGCTCATGCTCGGTGGTCCGGAACCACTCATCCGCGCGCCGCTGCGCTTCCTCCTGCGCATAGCCATAGCGCTCCTGAAGTTTGCCGATGAGCCGGTCCCGACTGCCGTTGATCACGGTCAGATCGTCGTCGGTCAATTTTCCCCAATGCTGTTTGGCGTTGCCTTTGAGCTGTTTCCACTTTCCTTCGAATTGATTCCAGTTCACAAAGATGCACTCCTTTTCGTCAAACTACGCGGCTCAAGCCGCGCCAAGTCAAAAAATGCAGTTCGCTTGCCAAGCCCGGCCAACATTCGCGGCTCAACAATTTAGCCCCAGCGCGTCCCTGAAATGAGCGTAATTTGTTCCCGAGAGTGCAGGATTTTCGCGCTACGGCGGCCCCAAGCACGCGCGCGGCCATAAATTCTAAGGGTTGTTGGTGGGGATGGGTGATACTAGGACCATGCGTCGCGGCGCTATTCAAGTTTTGGCGATATTGACGGCCGCGACGGCTTGGGCGCAGAACTCTCAGGCGATAGCCATTCGCGATGCTGCGATCGTCACGGTGAGCGGCGAAACCATCGCGAAAGGGACGCTGGTGATCCACGATGGATTGATCGAGGCCGCGGGTGCAGATACCGCCATTCCGCCCGGCGCGTGGATTATCGAGGGCCAGGGACTGACGGTATATCCCGGCTTGATCGACGCCGCCAGCTCCTGGGGCATGCCCGCGAACCTCCTGCCCGGGCGAGGCGGTAGAGGCGGGCAAGCCCCGCCCGCGCGCGGGCCTGAGGATCGGCCCGCCTCCACAAGCTGGGTGAAGGCCGCCGACGAATTTCAGACCGCCGATCCGAGGCTCGAGCGCGCTCGCGGGGCCGGCTTCACTTCCGCCGTGGTGTTTCCTATGCGTGGGATCTTCTGCGGCCAAGGATCGGTGATCAACCTGGCGGGCGATCGGGTACGCCAAATGGTGATCGAGCCTTCCGTAGGGCAGTTCCTCACGATGACTCCGGCGCTCAACGGTTTTCCCGCGGCGCTGATGGGCGTTATCGCCTACATCCGGCAAACCTATCTGGACGCGCAATACTACACGGCGCTCAGAGACGCCTACACTCGGGATCCGCGAGGCATGCGCCGTCCCGATTACGACCGCGTCTTGGAGGGAGTGCTGGAATCGAAACGCATTCTGCTACCCGCCAATCGCGCGGTGGAAATCGATCGGATGATTCATTTCGCCGCGGAGCTCCGTCAGCCGGCTGTGCTTTATGGAATGCAAGAGGGGTATCGCGCGATGGAAGCTCTGAAGGCGTCGGGGGCACCGGTGTTGGTAAGTCTCAAATGGCCAGAGCGCGCGCGGGACATCAATCCCGACGAAGTCGAAAGCCGGCGGACGTTGGAAGTGCGCGAGCGGGCGCCGTCCACTCCGGCGGAATTGGCGAAGGCGGGAGTCCGCTTCGCGTTTTACTCCGATGGCCTCGATCAGCCGCGCGATTTGCAGAAAGCCGTCAAGAAGGCAATCGATGCCGGGCTTTCCCGCCAGGATGCGGTGAAGGCGCTGACGCTCGAGCCGGCCGAGATTTTTGGAGTATCGGACCGGCTGGGATCTATCGAAAAAGGAAAGATCGCGAATCTGGTGGTGACTCGCGGCGAGTTGTTCGATGATGCGGCAAAAATCGAGATGGTGTTCATCGACGGGCGGCGTTATCTAGCCGCTCCCGGAGCGTCCGCGCCACCGGGCGCTGGGCCGGTGACCCGCGAGAATGCCCGATGAGTTTCAAAACCTCCGGGGCGTTTCTTTGCTGCCTGGCGTGTCTTTGCTTCCTGGGTCTGGGCTGCCTGCCTCTGCGCGCCGAAACCATTCTCATTCGCGACGCCACCATCCTCACCATCGCACAGGGCACGCTTCGAGGCTCGATTGTGATCCGCGATGGCAAGATCGCCCAAGTCGGCCGGAATGTCGCCGAGCCCCCAGGGGCGCGCGTCATTGAAGCTTCCGGCCAATACGTGATGCCCGGCATAGTGGACTGTCATTCGCACATCGCCGTGGATGGCAATGTAAACGAGCAGAGTGTGTCGGTTTCATCGATGGTCGATATTCGGGACGTGATCAATCCGGAGGACATCGCGATCTATCGCGCGTTGGCCGGAGGCGTCACCACCGCGAACATTCTGCACGGGTCGGCAAACGCGGTCGGCGGCCAAACGGTCGTGCTCAAGATGCGTTGGGGAAAAAGCGCCCGGGAAATGATTTTCGAAGGCGCGCCGCCGGGTTTGAAGCTCGCTTTGGGCGAGAATCCCAAGCGGCAGGGGAATCCACCCGCCGCGAACGTTCGATATCCAGCCACACGAATGGGAATCGAGGATACGATTCGCCAGGCGTTCCTGGACGCCAAAGCCTACAAGGCGCAGTGGGACGATTATGAAGCGCGAGCCGCGCGCGGCGAACACGTTCTTGCGCCGCGCAAGGATCTGAGCCTGGAACCGCTCAAGGAAGTGCTGGAGGGCAAGCGCTTCCTCCACGTGCATTCCTACCGCGCGGATGAAATCCTCATGCTCCTTCGTTTAGCCGACGAATATGGATTCCAGGTGCGGACGCTGCACCACGCCGTGGAGGGTTACAAAATAGCCAGGGAGATTGCCGCCCACGGCGCGAGCGTTTCCACGTTCAGCGATTGGTGGTCTTTCAAGGTCGAAGCTTTCGACGCGATTCCGTATAACGCCGCGGTCCTCGAAAAGAAAGGAGTGTTGGTGAGCTTGAGCAGCGACGACCCCGAGTTGATGCGCCATTTAAACACCGAAGCCGCGAAGGTGATGAAGTATGGCGGATTGAGCGAGACCGAGGCCTTAGCCATGGTGACGCTGAATCCGGCCAAGCAACTCGCCATCGATGCTCGCGTGGGGTCGATTGAACCCGGCAAGGACGCGGACCTGGTGATTTACGACCGGCATCCCCTTTCGAATTACGCCAAAGTGCAAAAAGTATTTATCGATGGCCAATTGTATTTTGATCGCGCACAGGCGAAGTCCGTTGTGCGCGAGGTGGAATAAGAAATGATGTCCGGCAGAACAAGCTTTAAGTTCTCCCTTTTTTTGGCTTGCGCCGCCTCGTTGGCGGCTTCCGATGCCGATACCCTCCTTTTACGCAACGTGGACGTGTATCCCATGATCGGGCCGCGACTGACGGCCGCGTCCATCCTGGTTCAAGACGGCAAGATCGCGCTTATCGGGGCCAAGATCGCCGCGCCGAAAGGCGTTCGCATCGTCGACGGTCAAGGGCTCCGCGCGTATCCCGGCCTGATCGATTCGGGAACCGAACTCGGCCTGGCGGAAATCGCCGATCTTCGTGTGACCGTGGATTCCGGAGAGCTGGGCGCCTTCATGCCGCAGCTTCGGGCGCTGACCGCAGTGAATCCGGATAGCGAACATTTTCGCGTCGTGCGCGCCAACGGCATCACTAGCGTGGTGACGTTTCCGTCGACGGAGAACGGCGAACGAAACGGGGGCGAGCGGCAGATCGTCGCGGGCCAAGCCGCGCTCATTCACGCCGCCGGCTGGACATGGGAGGAGATGGCGGTGAACGGCTCGGCCGCGCTGCTTCTTATTTTTCCATCGCTACCGGTGAATCAACCAGGATTCGCCGAGGCCAAACGCACCTACGACCGCGAAATTCAACAGATCGACGAATTCTTCGACCAGGCGCGGCGATATGAGCGCGCGAAAACCGCTGGAGGCTCGAATTTCAAAATCGATTTGAAGCTCGAGGCCATGCTTCCCGTGCTCGATAGCCGCCTGCCGGTGGCGATTTCGGCCGAACGCGAACCGGCGATTTCCGACGCGATCGAATTCGCCGGCCGCCAGAAGATCCGCATGATTCTGCTGGCGCCGCGCGAGTTGGGAAAAGCCGCGGCCAAACTCAAGGAGAGAAACATTCCCGTGGTTCTCGGCCGGACTTTGGATTTGCCGCTCCATGAGGACGATCCCTACGATTCCGCTTTTACGCTCCCCGCGCAGGCCTGGCGCGCGGGCTTGAAGATCGCATTCGGAACTTTCGATAACGAATTCGTTCGCGACCTGCCGTACAATGCCGCAACCGCAGTGGCCTATGGTCTGCCTTATGAGGAGGCGCTGAAGGCGGTAACAATCAATGCGGCGGAGATTTGGGGCGCGGGCGGCCAGATCGGATCGCTCGAAAAGGGCAAATGGGCCGACATGATGCTCACCGACGGCGACCCGTTCGAGACCCGCACGCAGATCAAGGCCCTGTTCATCAAAGGGCGTGAAGTGGATCTTAAAAATCGTCAGACCCAGTTGTACGAGAAGTATCTGAACCGGCCGTGAAACCTCACGCCTCCTGAAACTCTACTTCGAACCACAACATGTACGCGCTACCCCTGCATGTACAAATGCAAGGCTCACAGAGATGTGATCGTCTGATGATGAAGTGGTCACAGGAGGCAGATCCAGCGCAACGCGCTGCGCTCGCGACGATTGTCGGTTTCGCGCGGCTGGAGTAGGTTTGTTGGCTCTGAGGAGTGGGGTCGTTTCTATCGCGCGTCGGCAGACCCACGCCATTGGGCCAAGGCCGGCTCGTTCGTACGAATCATTTTCCACCCTTCGGCAAGTCTTCTCGCAATATCCCGCCCGCTCAGGGCAGTAATGCCACAGGCCACATTGTGAGCCAGGCAGGCTTTCAGGATGGTCTGGAAGGCCTGCTCCACTTCCGGTGCATTGCTGTCCACTCCCAGATACTGGTGCAAATCTCCGCCCGCGCCCACGAAGATCGCACCCACTCCGGGCACCGCTGCAATGGCATACGCGTTCTTCAAGCCTTCGGCTGTTTCGATCATCATGATGGCCAAAAGGTCGCCATCCGGATTCAACGGCCACAGGTCCGCCCGGCGCTCGTACTCTACGTCGGAAATGCCCCACCACCAGACCGCAGTTGCCGGCGCGTAGCCGCGCAATCCGGGCGGACTAGGCGAACGTTTCTACGCGCGGGTTCAACGGTAAAATCTGGCTGGATGAGTTGTTCCGTCCGACCACTGAGAGGCTACACGTGACGGGGCGCTTCAGGCGTCCGGATTATGGGCACCTGACGATCGACGTTACGATCGACGGCCCTGTTGATGTCTTCCCTCAGCGCCGGAAATGCCGGACTGGGATATTGCGTCTCCATCCAGTTCACCACTGCCTCCACGCGATCCACATCCCGTACCGGATATTGTGCTCCTCGCACAGTTTCGCAGTCACATCGATATGCGCGATGTTGTAGCCGGAGATCGAATAAATGCGACACAGCGTCTCGACCATCATCCAGTCCTTGCCCAGATTCGCTGTGATCTTGTCCAGCGAGGTCTGCTGGCCAGTAAAGCTGTAGGTAAGCCGGCCCTGGTTGTTTCCGGCGAAAGCTTCGTGAACCCCGCTCTCCCCTCGAGCGCCGTCTCGCCGCCCCTGTGGCCCAACCGCGCCAGCGCGGCGTCGAACATCGCGTTGCGCGCCGAGCCGCCTTCGCGCAAGCCGCCGCTTTTCGATGTTTCCTCCGGCCAGGTTCACGCACAGCCCGATCGCGTTGTTGACCTGGTCCAGACGCATGATCTTCGGCGCCGCCACTGCAGCGCCAAGAATCTATTGCCTCATTTTGACAACACCAGGGATCAGAATCGCCGGCAAACCCCAGTGGGGAGGGTTTACTTTCCCGCGGTGTTGGGACGAGAGATGTCATTGGACGCGACGCGGCGCTTGAACTTCCAGTGGCCGTTTTCGCGAACCAATGTGTCGTCGTAGTGGCCACCCTGTGCGATCACGGGCCTTTGATCCGGGCCGGGAGTAATGTAGGCCCACCGGGACCACGCCGTGGCTGTGTCCCCATGCACCTGGATCTCGAAATTGGACAGGATGTGGTAGGTATGGCCGGTGTTGGGCCCTGGAATGTTCTTCTCCATGAATGCCTGTATGGCGGCGGGTCCTTGGGTCGTTCCAAATCCGCCTGACCATTCCCCGTCCTTCGCGAACAGCCGGGAGTAACCTTCGAAATCACGCGCATCGAGTAAGCGGCCATAATCGATTAGCAGATTCCGGATCTCCTCTTTATCTTCGAGGAGCTAGACACGCGCCGCGAGTGAAGGCTGTGCCGCAGAGGGTGAAATGGAGCCCATTGCCATACACAGCCACGCAAGGCCGGCCGCACGAGGCATGCGAAATTGCGAGATGTTCATGTTCCCTCCCCAGATAGACAGCATATCTAAAACAAACGTACGCCGGTAAATGCTCGCAGGTTGCCGGAGAGTCTACTGGAGCGCGCGCTGTCAAGCGGCCCTGGCGCCGCAGGTTATACGGGCGAGCCTGATCTCGGCGAATTGCAGTCCTGGCGGCGTAAAATCGGCACATGCCGCAATCAAACCTGTCTCAGCTTTGGGGAGAACAGACGAGCCATGAATTCGTGACACGGGATAAGGAGGCCACGCTCGCCACCATGGTCGAGGACGCCTATGTCAATCACGTACCGGTGATGACCGGTGGGTTCGGGAAATCCGCGTTGCGGGAATTCTATCCACACCGCTTTATCCCGAAGATACCGCCGGACAACACACTCACGCCCGTGTCTCGCACCATTGGCGAGGACCAGCTTGTTGAAGAGATGATTTTCTCATTCACGCACACGCAAAAGATGCCTTGGGTCCTCCCGGGCGTCGCTCCCACGAATGAACGTAGAGACACCGCTCGTTGCCATCGTCAGGTTTCGAGAAGGCAAACTCGCGCACGAGCATATCTACTGGGATCAAGCCTCCGTACTCAAACAGATTGGACTTCTTACGGACTCGGGATTACCGGTGTTCGGAGTTGAGACTGCCCGCAAAGTCATCGATCGGTCTTACGACAGCCGAATTGGCAGCCGCCGGAATTGCATGCGGCTCGGCCAGCTTTTTGAATGGGAGTAACCGACAACGATCTCACTGTCGATCGTAGATGCGCATCTGTGAAGAACCGTCCACCGTGACGGTCAAGGTTTTCCCATCCCTTGAGATAATCTTTTTCCCATGTGCCGTGACCTTGCCATCCACCTTGTCCGTCCAATCGGTGGTGTACTCGTCGACCACCGTCTCAGCGTAAGCGCGCGGCGTTTGCTTGCTGGCTGCGATCATGTCGGCTAACAGAGCCTCCGTATACTCTGGATAATCTTTACCATCGCTCCTGGCCGTGAATTGCAGATAATGATAGCTGCCTTGAGCATCGCTGGTAATCAGCAAGCCCACAAGAAATCCATCCGGACGCAGCCTGTACTGTCGGATCTCAACGCGATTGGCTGGGACACGCAAGTTCGATTTATCCGGATTCAACTTCCACGAGCCTACGATGAGAGGCAAAGACTTGCTCACGGGCGTTTGCGCCTGCAGCGCGGAGACCATGATGTGACACAGGGCGGAAACCGCAACGCTACAAACAGTAAGGAACCTAAGATCCCTCACGCTGTACCTCCAATTTGTTTTGGCTTCATGTTCTCCAGCCACTTCGCATTCAGCGCCACCAGGGCGTCGCTCTATAACGGAATCTCTGACACTGCCCAGAAACCTACAAAATCAGGGCTTTGGCCGTCAACGATCCGGTTGCATGCCGTTTGCCCTATAAGCTGCGGCTGCGTCGCTTGAGGAGAGATATTCCAGGAGCGCCTTGGCTGCCGAGGGGTCTTTGGCGTGGGAAGACACAAAACCGACGAGACTCGTAGGGGTCGAAACCTCAGGCGGCAGAGGCCCGACGATGTCGAGCCCCGGCTCGTTCATTTCGCTCAAGAACGTGAACCCGAGCTCGACCTCGCCCTTGGCGGCCATCGTCATCGCAGCCGCGCCGCCTTGAGCGCGCTTAAGTTTCGGCTGTAGTTGGGCAGCGATGCCAAGCTTCTTAAGAGTCTCCTCGAAGCTCACGCCCGCCGCCGCGCCGCCGGCCGGATCGGGATAAGCAATCGACTTAGCGCCAAGCAGCGTTCGTTTCAAAGCTTCGGGAGTCGAAATATCCGGCTTGGACGCCCCTTTCCGCACGGCAACTCCCACGGAAACGCTCGCTAGCGGCGTGGCGCTGTTGACGACCACGTTGCCCGAGGCGAGCACTTCCGGGTAGGGCGGCTGCACAATGGGCACGTCGAAGGGCTCGCCCCGCACGATCTGCTGCTTGGTTCCAGCGCCGGAACCGAAAGTAGCTTTGAGTTTGATTCCCGTTTTTCGTTCGAAACCGGGAGTAAGTTGTTCGATGGCGGCGCGGATGCCGCCGGGCGCGACGAGAGTGAGTTCTCGTTGCGCCTGTGCGTTGCCGGCGCTGCCTAAGCCAAGCGCTAACCAAATTACAACTGCGATTCTCTTCATCACGCACCTCACCAGTTAGAATCGGCCCTCTCCCGCGAATGATATCAGGTTGGATGCGGCGATACACCTACGCACTTTCTAGAGGTGCGTCGGGGGAGCGAGTGGCAGGGCCAATAGTTGACGGCCAACCGTTTCGGCAAAACCAACCCGGCGATATACCGTTTGGGCAGGACCATTGTCTTGGCCTACCTCGACGGTTAGCGCCCGAATGCCATCTCTCTCGCAGAAACTTCGTGCTTCAATCAGAGCGCGCGTGGCGAGACCGCGGTTCCGCCAATCCCGCTTCACGTAAAGATCATCCAGGCAAGCGATCAGACCACCATATTCCATTGCATATCTGAGAGTGAGCACCATGTGCCCCACGTCTTGATGCTCAACCTGAATAATCCAGACGGACCCTAACCGTTCATCCGCAAGGACGGCGGCGAACGCTTCCCCAGCACGTGCACGGTTGAGGGCATAGCCAGCTTCCGCATAGAACTCCGCCATCAATTCCACGAGTAGGGGGATATCGTCGGAAGTCGCTCGCCTCACTTACTTGGCCGGGGCGGGCGGATTGATGCGGGCTTCGTCCCAGTGTTCCTTGATGAGGCCGTTTTCGGTGCGGACGACATCGAAGTGGTTCCACTTGTAGTCGCGGCTTGGATCGTCGGGGTCTTTGGCGGTGCGGTCCCACATCATGAAGGCATAGGGTCCGTCGACGAGGGTCAGGACGGGGGCGTTAACCCATTCGGCTTTGATTTCGCGAGGGGTGCGGCCAGGGACTCGGCTCATGAACTGCTTGAATCCATCGCGGCCCTGGGGGACGTTGGGGTTGTGCTGGATATAGCCGGGGTCCATGGTCTTGTCGGCGAGTTCGAGGTGGCCATATTGGAGCATGTCCTTTAGCTCTTCGGTGGCCATGGCGAGCGTTTTCTGTTCGTCAGCGGAGAGCTTGCCGGTGTTCCATTGCATGGGGGGCTTGGGCGAGACTCCGGTGACGACGGATCCGGAACCCTTGACCTTCTGCGCGCTATCCCAGTGTTCCTGGACTTTGCCGTTCTGAACGCGGAGCACGTCGAAAGAGTTGTAGTGATAAGTGTTAGCGGGGTTGCGCGGGTCTTTGTCTTCGTGTTCGAAGATGAGCCACACGTAATCGCCGCGGGCCCCCATAACGACGGGCATTTGATCGGCGGGGAGCTGCTTGGGGATGGGATTGACCTGGGGCCGATTCAGGGCTTTGAAGAAGGCGATGAATCCGTCGCGGCCGGTGTTCGCGTTGGGGTTGTGCTGGATGTAATCGGCGGCCTGGTATTTCGGGGCAAGGTCGTAGTGTCCGGCGTAGAGGACATCGCGCCACCAGCTCAGGACCATGTCGAGGTTCTTCTTCTCCTGCGCCGACATCGGGGCGGTCTGCGCCTTGGTGGCGGGGTTGATTGATTCAGCGGAGCCGAGCGCACAGGCAAAGATCAGAGTTGTGGGCAGGATTTTCATCGCGTCTCATATTCTAGCCCCAGATCGATGCAGATGCACGGACCGTGATCCGTCCGTGAGCCCGACCCCGCCCTCACGGGCGGGGCTAAAGGCCGGCTGAAGCGCGGCGCGGCGTTCGCACCCCAGCCCCGGCCGTAAGGCCGGGGTTCTGAACGTCATGACGCGTTACGGACGGATTACGGGGGGAACTCAGTGGTGCGACATCCGCATCTGTCGCGGATACGTACACTACAATAGAGCGATCAGTCGGAAGGTAAACAAACGCAGGATGAGGTGGCCCCGAGCGGCTTTTAAGATCTGGAGAGCAGGCGGATGCTCCCTCTGATCCTGGCTGTTATGGCGGCAGACGAAGGCGGCCTGCTGCAGCGCTTGCAACGCCGCGATCCGCAGGCTCTGGCCGAACTGTACGATCTCTATGGCGGGATGGTGTACCGCCTCATTTTGCGCATCGTGCGCGATAGCGGCATCGCCGAGGACCTGGTCCAGGAGACCTTTCTACGCGCCTGGAACCGTGCAGGAGCGTTTGATTCTGGCCGGGGCGCGGTGGGAGCTTGGCTGCTGACAGTGGCGCGTAATCGCGCTATCGATTATCTTCGCTATCAGAACCGGCGCACGGAGGCGAGTCTGGATCTCAATGAAACCGAACATCCCGCGCTTTTCGCCGACATGCGAAGCAATCCGGCCGATTTCGATCTTGGGCGCCATTTGAAGAAAGCTATGGAGCAGCTCAACCCGCAGCAGAGGGAAGCCATTGAGCTGGCGTACTTTGAAGGGATGTCGCAGACGGAGATTGCGCAGCGGATGGCCCAGCCCCTGGGAACGGTGAAGACGTGGATGCGCCGGGCGCTGCAGCAGATGCGCGAAGCGTTGGGAGGCGCCATGACCGCATGAACTGCGAAGAACTCCGTCCCGATTATTTGCCGTATGTTTCCGGCGTGCTGGAGGATCCCGAGCGGACCGAAGTGCGGGCACACCTTGATCGGGGCTGTGCAGACTGCGCGGCGGGAGTGCGCGAGGCGCGAAGCTGGGCGTATGCGATGGGCGCCTCCGTCGACGGTCCAGCGCCCCCGCGTCACTTGCGCCAACGGGTTCTTTCGATCACCGCCGCAGCTCCGAAGACCCAAAGGAACTGGTTAGGGTGGGTCGCGGCGGTTGCCACCGCGTTAGCCGGCGTCGCTGTGGTCACGGTCGAGACCCGCAGTTTTCGCGCCGAGGAGGCCCAGATGCAGACCGCGATCGCGCGCAACGGAACGGAAGCCGCAGCTCTACGGCAAGTGCTCGATCTCATACAGGCGCCTGACACCCGCGAAATAAATTTCGGGCAAGGCCAGCCGGCGCCGCCGCGCGGGCGTGTGTTCGTGAATCGTTCCGGAGTGCTCCTGATAGCTTCCCGGCTTCCCGCTCCGCCGCCCGGAAAGACCTACGAGATGTGGATCATCCGCGGAGGTAGCCCAAGGGCTGCCGGGCTGTTCGCGTCAGATGCGCAGGGCAACGCGCTCCACTTCTATGGCCCGGAGGTCCCGCCGGCGAGCGGCGACATCGTGGCCGTCACGCTGGAGCCGGCGGGAGGCGTCAACGCACCGACGTCGACACCCGTTATTGCAGTGCCGCTTTAATCTCCTGGGAGCTTTCAGCTTTCAGCGATCAGCTTTCAGCTTCTGACTCTCCACTGAGTGGAGCGCACAACGCAGGCCAGCCTGGCGGGGCTGAAACCCCGCGCGGACTAAAGCCCGCACTCCATGGGGGCTCGGTCCCGCGCCGGGCGGCGTGCGCAGATTGCTGAGGCTGACCGCTGAGTGCTGAATGCTGACAGCTTATTTTCTTGCCCGTGAAACCCGATTTTCGTTCCGGCGCGTACTAGCTTCTGAAGACTACTACTTGGGAGGAACAGCAATGAGGTTTTACAACCGGCTTTTGCGGCCCGGGCTGTTGTGCGCGCTGGCCGCTGTTTTGTCGACACCCCAGGCATTCGGCGGGAGCCATCGTGAAGCGCCCGTCACCGCCTTAGCTTAGACCAGAAGGCCGATATCACGGACTGGTTCGCGTTCGTCAGCCCAGAGCATCCGGACCGGGTGATTCTGATTCTCAACGTAGATCCTTTCGTGGAGCCCTCGAACGGCCCGAATTACTTTCCATTCGATCCGGGAATTCTTTACGAAATGAAGATCGACAATAAAAGCGACGGCGTCCCGGACATCACGTTTCAATTTCGTTTCAAGACGCAAATCACCGATCCAGAAGTGTTCACGGGCTACGTGGACGGTCTTCTGGGCATCCCGCCGATTACTTCGCTTACCGGCCCGGCTCTCAAGGGCTGAACCTGATTCAGACTTACGACGTCACCATGGTTACAAGCACGCACCGCGAGCAACTGAATGCAGGGCAGACGCTGTATGCCGTACCCACCAACGTAGGACCGCGCACGATGCCGAACTATTCGGCTTTACAGCAGCAGGGCATTTACACACCGGGTTTTCGCGGGGACGGTGGCCGACCCGTTTTTCATCGACCTGGAAGCCGCATTCGATTCGCTGAATTTCCGCGCCGCGGCGGGCGGTGGTGTGCTGAGTCTTTGCGGATTATCATTACGCGCTGGGCACGCTTGGGCAGGTGCGGATGGCGCAGCAGCGTTATGACGAGGCGGTAGCGCTGTTCCAAAAGCGCTACGCCGCAGCGCCGCACGCGGAGAACCTCTTCGCGGTGGCAGAAGCGCTGGAGCACGCCGCCCGTCACGAGGAGGCGAGCCAGGCATTTTCCGAATTTGAGCGGCAAGCACTGAAGGAATCGGAATTGGCCGACAACGCCAATCACGAACTGGTCGCGTACTACAACGATTATGCGCAGCAGCCCGAAAAAGCAAGGCGCATCGCGGAGCAGGAGTTGGCGCGCTGCCATGACGCGTTTACGCTGGAACGCCTACGCCTGGTCGCTGGCTGCCGGCGGCGATTACCGCCATGCCCAGGAGGAGATCCGGAAGGCGCTGGCTTTCGGCCTCAAGGATGCCAAAGTGCTCGACCACGCACGCGCCATCCAAGCGCATTGCGAGTCGGCATGCGACACGCTGGCCCTCCCAGTTTCCCACTCTCCTCTGCCGCGTTGATGCAACTGCGGGGAATAGTGGGAGGCTCAAATCTCTGCTTGGGCGGCGCCCGGCTCCGCCCTCGCGTGCTTCTCGGGTGCCGGTAGAGGGTAACGGGGGAGCGTGTGGAGCAGGAAGTCTTCCCAACTCGAGAAAAGCTCCGCTATCAGTCCGACCCCGCGCGCGCCATCCACATTTTCCGACCGGTCGTCCAGGAACAGCGCTTCGTGCGGTGGCACGCCTAAGCCGCGGATGGCATCGCGATAAATCTCCGGCTCCGGCTTGATGCTTCCGAGCTCGTAGGAAAAAGTGACATGATCGAAGGGATCTAAGAAGCCAGGCGTAGCGCGGAGCTTTTCGCCCAACGCGCGGGGAAGGTTGGAAAGAATCGCGGTGCGGAGGCCGTGCGTCTGCAGATCCGCGGCCCACTGGAGCACCCGGTGGTCGAAATCGTTCCACAAATCCACTTCCAGGCGGATCAGCTCGGACAGGGAAGCCGGGTCGAACTTTTGGCCGGCCGCTTCGGCGATCGAGGCCCAATAATCGCGCGCATCCAGGCGCGCGGCGTCGTATTCGGCGCGGCGAGCCCAAAACAGAGGGATCAATTGGCTGGTCGTTAGACCAAACAAGTTAGCGATGGGCGCGAACCGGTCGTTGGAAGGATGAAAGCAGAGGACACCGCCGAAATCGAATATGACGGCGCGGGGAGACATGCACTCAGAATCGCACGCCGCGACCGCAAGGGAGTCCAACCACGGCCCCTTCGGGCCGCAACGAGGGACCGTAGGACAAGCTTTAGCTCGTCCCTGGAGTTTCTGCATTTCGTGCAGTGGGGTTCGGCAGGGTGGTAGCACATGCTTTAGCCTGTGCAGCCACGATCAGTTGATCGCAAAAACGAAATTTTTGGGATCAGACGGAGGCAGAATGAAACAGAATGAAACAGAATGAAGGTGAAATGGGCTTTAAGACGGCCGCGATCGATTGATCGCGGAACTTAACGATTGAACGCTTGAATGTTCCACGTGGAACACTGGGCCGCGATCATCATGTACATATGCTATCGGCAAACGGCCATCGTGCCGATGTTGACTTAAATGGGCCGGAATCAATTGATGGCGGAAATACCCTTCGGTTATTCCGTGCTCCCGCGAAATTGTGGGTTTCTATGGGAGAACGATTAATGGATCGCGGATTCATAGGCTAAAAGCCTGTGTGGGACAATCTTTAGCTTGTCCTTGTCCCTCCGGTCTGGACAAGCTGAAGCTTGTCCTACTTTGCCCACCGACGGCCCCTCGGACCGCAACGAGGGACAAAGATGCGACTTTCAGGGCAGCGGTCTCGCTACGGACGATTTACGGGCCGGGCGGAATCGGGTAATCTCCATACATGGCGTCTGTTTTCGCGGGCACTTCAGGGTTCGCCTATCCCTCTTGGAAGCCCGACTTTTACCCACCCAAGCTTTCGCAAAAAGAGTTTCTCCACTACTACGCCGCCCGGCTAAACGCGGTCGAGATCAATTACACCTTCCGCCGTCTGCCCTCCGCCACGACTCTTGAAAACTGGGTAGCGGCCACGCCCGCCGGTTTTGTTTTCGCTCTGAAAGCTCACATGCGCATCACGCATCTGCTGCGGCTGAAGGAAGCGGAGTTCACCGAGGTATTCTTCCGCGCTATCGATCCGCTTCGCGCCGCGCGCCGCCTGGGCCCCGTATTGTTCCAATTGCCGCCGAATTTCAAAGCGGAAATCGGTACGCTGGCTGCGTTTCTCGAAAAACTTCCGGCTGATATTCGTTGCGCCTTCGAATTTCGCAACCGGAGCTGGCTCATCGACGAGGTCTACGGGCTGCTCGAAAAACACGGCGTCTCCTTGTGTCTGGCCGAATCGGACAAGCTTGAGGTCCCGCGCGTGTTGACGGCGAATTTCATCCACGCCCGCTTGCGCAAGCCCGACTATTCGGCGGCGGAGATCGCCGAGATCGGCGAGCGGGTCCGGAGTCTCACCGAGGGTGGGCGCGACGTCTACGCCTTCTTCAAACACGAGGAGACCGCGGCGGGAGCGCTGTACGCAGAGGAAATCCTCTCGCGGTTCCGCGCCTGAGGCGAGCTTCGTGAAATAATGTAGAATCCTCCGTTCAATGAGGCTCAACCTTTCCAGCCGCATTTATGTCGCCGGCCATCGCGGGCTGGTAGGCTCGGCGATTGTGCGCGAGCTGCAACGCCGTGGTTGCGAGAACCTGATCGTCGCCTCCCGGGCCCAGCTCGACTTGCGCGATCAGGCTGCTGTCGCCGAATTCTTCTCCGAGAACCGGCCGGACTTCGTTTTTCTCGCCGCCGCCAAGGTCGGCGGGATCATGGCCAATGCGACCCATCCCGCTGAATTCCTCCATGACAATCTTGCCATCCAAACCAACGTGATTCACGCCGCCTGGCGCGCAGGTGTGCGCAAACTGGTATTTTTGGGGTCGTCCTGCATCTACCCCAAGCTCGCGCCTCAGCCGCTGAAGGAAGAATATCTGCTGACCGGCCCCCTGGAACCTACCAGCGAGGCCTACGCGATCGCCAAGATCGCGGGGCTGAAAATGTGCGCGGCGTATCGCGCGCAATACGGCTTTCACGCGATCAGCCTGATGCCCACAAACCTATACGGGCCTGGCGACAATTTCGACTTGGAATCGTCGCACGTGCTTCCCGCATTGATCCGGCGATTCGATGAGGCGAAAGCGGCCGGTTTGCCCGAGGTAACATTGTGGGGGACGGGAACGCCACTGCGCGAATTTCTCCACGTGGACGATTTGGCCCAAGCCGCCTGCTTCGCCTTGGAGCATTACGAAGACGACGCTCCGCTGAATGTGGGCGTGGGCGACGATCTCACCATCGCGGAGCTGGCAGGCATCGTTGCGCGCGTGGTCGGGTTTTCTGGCGAGATCCGTTTCGACCCCTCGAAACCGGACGGCACGCCGCGCAAACTGCTGGATGTGACGCGCATTCAGGCTCTGGGATGGCGCGCCAGCATCCCTCTTGAAGAGGGAATTGCCTCCACGTACCGCTGGTACCGGACCAACGTGGCTCGAGTGGAGGCGATGCACCAGTAGTGGCGGGAGGTCTTTTATGAAAGGCGTCGTTCTCGCGGGAGGCACGGGCAGCCGGCTGTTCCCGCTCACCAAGATCACCAATAAGCACCTGCTGCCGATCTTCGACAAGCCGATGATCTATTACCCCATCCAGACCCTGGTGCGCGCGGGCATTCGCGAGATCCTGCTGGTGACTGGGGGGCGCAATTCGGGCGATTTTCTGCGTCTGCTGTCCAACGGCAAAGAGTTCGGGCTGAAGCATCTGAACTACACCTATCAGGAGGGGGAAGGCGGTATTGCCGACGCGCTCGCCTTGGCCGAGCACTTTGCTGATGGCGAAAAAATCTGCGTGATTCTGGGCGACAACATCATTGAAGGCTCCATCGCGAAGGCCGCCGCGGAATTCGAACAGCAAGACCTCGGGGCGCGGATTTTGCTCAAGGAAGTCCCCGACGCGGAGCGCTTCGGCGTCGCGGAGTTGGCGGGTGATCGCATCGTCGGCATTGAGGAAAAGCCGCTGCATCCCAAATCGCGCTATGCCGTTACGGGAATCTACATGTACGACGGCAGCGTTTTTGAAAAGGTAAAGCGCCTGGCGCCCAGCGGTCGCGGCGAGCTGGAAATCACCGACGTCAACAATGCCTACATCCGCGAAGGAACCATGACCTATTCGTATCTGGAGGGATGGTGGACAGACGCCGGAACCTTTGAATCTCTTCTGCGAGCCGCGAATCTGGTGGCGGCCACAGCGCGCGGGCAAGCCGGCGCGTAAGCGGCGCAGCGCTTGCTAAGGGGCGCCCTCTGGGCGGCTCAGAACGCCACGCTCTCAATGACTCCGCGCAGAACGCAGCCCGGCGCGGCGGGGAATGCGAAACTCTTGTGAGCGCTCGGTCCCGCGCCGGGCGCTGTGCGCTAGTCCTTCGCGATCATCACCTCAGTGGATTTGATCACCGCCCGGACACTATCGCCAGGCTTCAATTTCATTTCGTCGGCGCTGGTGCGGGTAATGACGCTTTCGATCAAGTGGTCGCCCACGCGCACCACTACGTGAGAAAGGATTTCTCCGTTCTGAAGACTCTCGATTTTCCCGGGGAGCTGATTCCTGGCGGATAGCGGCATGGCCATTAGATCGGATTGCGAGGCGTTTAGTTACCGGAAACCCGATTCAATTTTCGCCCGCGATTTCCAGCACGATCTGCCACAGCAGCTCCACGCCGTCGTCCAGCGATTTCGCGGCGATGCGCTCGTCGTTTCCATGCACCCGGCTGTCCCCCGGCTCGCGAACGAACAGCGGCGCTCCGTAGACCGGCATGCCCCGCAAACGCAGGTAACTCGAGTCGCTGGCGCCGCGCGACATGAACGCCACCACATCCGCGTCGTGGGGATACAAGCGGCCGATGGCCCGGCGGATCGCCTGATAGGGAGGGGTCATGGTGGGGCTGGGATCGGTGCCGGGGGCCTGCGGCCCGGGCGCGAAGGAAATCTCCACCGCGCTGTCGTTGACGGCCTGCCGCAGCCGCACCAGCACTTCCTCCCGAGTCTCCGAAGGCATGCGCCACACTTCGAGCTGGGCTTGGGCGATGTTATTGTTGCCGGGCGGCAAAACTGTCGGAGTAATGGTGGTGTGGAGCATGGCGTCCAGATCCGGATCGTGCATGCGGATCTGAGCGGCCGCGGCCTGCATGGTTGCGGCGTCTTCCAAACGCGGCAGCAACGGCACGAGCCACTCGTAATCGGAGATGCCCGCTAAGCGCCGGAAATAGCGGCGCGTGGTCCCGTTGTAGCGCAAAGGCTGATCGTTGTTGGCGCGTGTAAGCCGGCCGATGGCATCATTCAGACGCAGGATGGCCATATCGGGCCGGGGCACCGTACCGCGGCTCGCCGCTCCTCGCGCGGTGAGCAGAATGCGCGTGGGAACCTTTTCCAAAGTCTCCACCTGGAACAGGCGCGTTCCGTCCTTAGTTTCGACAATCGCGCCGCCTTCGCTCAAAGCGGCTTCGGCGTCGATTTTGGGCCAAGCGTTTTGAATCAGCCACTGCACGCCCGACGAGCCGGCTTCTTCATCCGCTTCCGATAACAGAATCAGATCGCGGCTCAACTTCAGGTTGCGCCGCTTGATCTCCACCATCACGGCCATCTCGGCCGCCAGAAAATTCTTCGCTTCCTGCGTGCCGCGCCCGTAGATGTACCCGTTCCGCAACTCTGCGCCAAAGGGATTCACGGTCCACTGTGCCCGGTCCACCGGAAACACGTCGCTGTGGGCCATCAGCAGCAGAGGCCGCGCCTTTCCGTCACCGCGCAGCCGTCCGATGAAATTCATCCGCTTCGGATCGGTGCCTAGAAGCTCTCCGGATATGCCGAATGCCTCTACCGCTTGCTTCAGATATTGCGCAAGTTGAGTCTCATTGCCTGGAGGATTCGAGGTGTCGATCCGCACGAGATCGGACAGATACTGGCGTGTCCGGTCGCCCAGCGACCGGTTGTCGTCGGCCGCCGCCAACGCGGCAACCGTGCACAGCAAAGCGCACACCATGCGGCGCATTCCCTCAAAGCTTACCATGGTTGACTGGCGGGCTAGACGGGTAGAATTATCCAGGGTGCGCGACATGGAGGTGCAGACTCGATCGGTCTTCTTTTTTGTAGCTTTTTTCTTAGCGTCTATATACGCTAAGAGAAAGGAGACCCTTGATGACCGACTCTCTGCCTCAGCTGGAGTCCCAACGCTCCGATCTGT
>DATDGT010000320.1:0-12759 GCA_036521975.1 Bryobacteraceae bacterium | reverse complement strand
GCGGCCAACAATCGCCGCGATCTTTCGTCCAGTACCCCCTCCAGAGCACGGAAGCGGCTCCGGACGCCTGCCAGATCTCCCATCGAGTCCAGGATAGCCCAAAACACTCTCAGATGGAAATGTTATTTCTTAACGGCTTCTAAGGGCTTTGCGCTCGGCCTTCAGGGCGCGGAGTTGGGCCATGTTCTTTTCCACCGAACGGCTAATGCGGCTTTCGTAAAGCGCCAGGAGATGGAGCTCATGGGCGTGGGCTATCCAGGTGCGGGCTGGGGCGAGGGCGGCGTCGAGTTCAGGGTTGTCGGAGTCCTGAGGGGGTTGTTCGATTTGGCCGAGGGCGAAGATGCCGTTTTCCAGGGCACGGACGCGGTTGAGGCGCCAGTAGTCCTCGGCGATGGCCTGAGCGAGATTGGTTTCGAGAGCACCTTCGGGGTCGAGGTCCTTGCGGATGCCATCGCAATGGTTCTTGAAGGCTTCCTCGTCTTCCGGGGCTTGGACGACGATTTGGCCGGTGAGTCCGTGGCGGAAGGCATTGAGGGAGGAACGCTTTCGGCCTTCGGGGGTCGTCGGCCCGGTGGAACGCTTCGCGTTTTCTCGGCGGGCGTTGAGTTGTGCTTCTGTCATTGAGAAACTCCTTCATGGAGACCATACCAGCGAAGGACGGAATATCCATGCGGACTCTGCGGGCAATTTGTTAAGGCCGTAGGAGAAATAGGAGGTTCGTATGCTGAATCGTTGGATGCCCTGGTCGTGTCGAACTTCCGAAAGTGAATCAGAATGAAACAGAATGAAGGTTCTGGAGCCGGTTAACCAATCTGGGGAAGCGCGTTCTACCGTGAAATTCTTTTTTCTCTCTCGCAAAGGCGCAAAGATCGCAAAGACTTGCGTGCGGGTTACAGATACAATTGTCGCGGCCAGTCGGCGACGGGCAACTTGCGGCGAATCGAGGCGCGCTTCGACTCGACCCACACCAATTGCCAGACACACAGGAGCACCAGCCACGACATTCTTATCGCGCCCGGTCCGAAAGCCACCAACAGGAGGCCCACCTGCACGGTCCAACGGATGAAGCGGAAGACGCGGGCGCGCGAGGGCGTATAGACCGGAAGTCGCGGCGCCAGGATCGTTAATCCGATGCCCAGGCCGAGTGCAAGCGCAATGCGGCCCGGCGCGGTCCAGCCGGTCCGAAGCATGGTCCCGGCGGCGAGAAGCGCAATCAGGGACACCCCCAAAAGCAGCCGTTGCAGCCAGGGGGTCGAGCAGACGACCCATGCCTCCCGATTGCCTTCGCGAAGCAGTCTCGCCTCGGACTCCGTTAGCAGAACTCGAAGGTACTGCTTGTTGGCGGTCTTCGCGTCGCCGAGCGCGGCAAGAGCCACGCGGCTGGCTTCGTCCTGCGAGGCGCCGCCGCTTATGGCAGCTTCCCGCGCCGACTGGTAGTGCTCCTGAATCTCTGCGCGCACCTGTGCGGCGGAATCCTTCGACAGGCTGCGCGTGGCCTGTTGCAGCCAACCTTCGAGATCGGGTGTCATTTTGTTGACCGCGCACAACGCATTCGCTGTGCGCTTATGCTCCCCCCAGAATCACGGTTACAGCCCTCGAAAGTTCGCGCCACTCCGCCCGATCCTTCGCCAGGACGGCGCGACCGGATTTCGTGATGCGGTAATAGCGGCGCAGCCGGCCGCTTTCCACTTCCTCATAGGATTCCACCAGACCCTCGTTTTCGAGCTTATGCAGAGCCGGGTAGAGGGTACCTTCCTTAAAGTCCAGCACGCCCTTTGAGCGTTCCTTGATGCCTTGTGCGATTCGGTAGCCGTGACTCGGCTCGCGCACCAGAGCTTCAAGGATGAGAGCCGGAAGAGTGCCCTTGAAGTTCATACATCTTATTCCTATGCATAGGATACTTCACAGCGAGCCGGCTGTCAAGAGGATAGACTCAGCCGCACTCAGCCGCTGGAGAACTGGAGCACTGGAGTGACTGAGCAGGCGCGCGAAAGGCCACCCGCGCCGGCGGCCACATCTGGAAGGAATCGTTCGCGTCGCGCGTCCAGCGATTGCAGCGATGCCCCCCTGCCCTTATGAAACCCAAATGGCGATCCTGTAGCGTAATCGCTTTAAGACGATAAGATCATATGAACTTCCGGGCGATTAAGCGCCCCGTGGGGTTCGCAAACCGAACCAATTCCTCCATGACAAACGGGCAAGGGCTCTCTGAAGTCGAAATAGCTTGGTTGATTGCCTGGAATGTCGCCGCAGGTTACTGGAGTCGGGCTGGACTTGGGCCTAACGAGGCGAAAACATTGATGCTCGACTTCGTACGGAGGTTTGCGCACAATCTGCTGGAGGATGCGGAACAGTCGCAGGTGCAGCTACAGCAGGCGCTGATGGCGTTGCGGGGAGACAGTTTCGAAGAAATTCAGAACGAGGCCCCGTTCCGCCCCCATGCACAAGGAAATATGCGCCTTCTGGTAACTGCTTACGTCGAGGGCGGTGACTCAGGGATTTCCAAGGCGTGGCAGGAGATTTTTCCGGAAGGTTGGGAAGAGCGGCCGACAAAATATGAGCCGATCCGAATTATCGGGGGCGATGGCGAATCATCGGACCGAGCATTGCAGGTAGTCGGAGCACCCGATCTTGACACGCGGGTAGCTGCTGAATGGTGGTACTTGCGATATAGATTTGGGAATGGTTGGACGGCCCTGATGCATACAAGCATCACGGAGAATGCCGGTGGCGATCGTTTTAGCGTTCACGATATCAGGTTGTCAGACGGTTCCCGCAAGCGGGTGTTTTTTAGGAAGAGTGCGCCAAGCCGTCCGCATAACGGGAACGTTGATTCACCAATTGCGTTCTCCGGCCAGACCCCTGCTAAACAACCCCAAACGGATATAGCGGCCGTCAGCGATTACATTGCAAAGATCGGCAAGCTGCCGCAGAACGAATCAGCCTGGCTGCTCGGATGGAATATCGCGGCCGGTCAGTGGCAGCGAATCGGCCTGAAGCCGCCGGCCGCAAAGGAATTGTTGGGTAATCTCTTTGGCATGCTGCAGGGTGACGCGGCTGATCTTTCAAAGAGATCGGCCGAACGATTACAGCATAAGTTGATGGCTCTCCGGGTCGGATCTTTCGAGGAAATCCAGCAAGAGGCGCCCTTCAGTCGATTTGCGCAAAGGAACGTGCAGGCCTTGCTACAAGCCTGGAGGGACAGGGGGGAGCCTGGATTTACGCAGGTTTGGGATGGCGTCTTCCGTCCCGGCTGGGAAGATGAGGGAGAGCGGCAGTATCCAATTCGAATCATTGGCGACACGGGCGACTCCGAGCAAAGCGCAATCGAAATATTTGGCCCGCGCAATCGGCAAACCGAGGCCGAATTTTGGCACCTGTTCTACACGTTCGGCGAGGATTGGAACTGGGAACGGCACGAAATGGTGGGCGAGGGCGATGGCCCTCAGTTCAGCGTTCATCATATTAGGGCGCTCCGTGACTCCGATCGGCGTGTGTACTTCAGGCGCTCTTGGTAGGTCTACGCGCGGGCGGCGGTTCGGTGGAGAACGGTGATCCAACCCGTTGCTCCGGCTGTTTTTGGTGGGCTCACCATCCTTCGGATAAGCGTTCGATCACGTCGCGGCGGGCCAGCACTTTTTCGCAGAGCTCCCAGCCTGGACCTTCCGGCATTATCGTCTGGCCGTAGCGCAGGTCGAAGGCGTTGGCCCGGCGCTTTTTCTCGGTGAACTGGGACAGATATTGATCCAGGTTCTCGATATCCTCGATCCATTCGTCCTCAATCGTATCCGGCAGAGAGCCGAACAGATCGTAACGGTCCCGCATCCGGCGCGAGAGGACGCGATAGATCTTCTCATCGTTCGTATTTGCATATACGAGGTTGAGCATGTCCACCCGGTCGCGCGCCTGGCCGAAGCGCTTAATACGACCGATGCGCTGTTCCAGCCGCGACGGATTCCAGGGTAGGTCGATGTTGATAAGCGTGCCCAAAGTTTGCAGGTTCAGTCCCTCGCAGGCAGCATCGGTGGCGACTAGAAGCCGAATGGTCCGGTCGCGGACAGCTCGTTTGATGTCTTCACGCTCAACGCTCCGCCATTCGCGTGCAAAGAACAGGCCGGATTTGCCGGCGCCGGCGTATACCCCAACTCGCTCCTCCGGCATGATTGCGGTTAAGCTCGATGCGACCCAATATGCTGTGTCGTAATACTGGCTGAAGATGATGCAGCCCAGATCCAGCCAGCCGCGCTCCGTAAGGAAAAAGAGAATGGCGTCGAGCTTCGGGTCGGTAGGGCGGCGACTGAGAAATGTAATGATTCGTTCCAGGTAGAAACGCTCGGCATCGATGATTTCCGGCAGGTCTTCAGGAAATAGCTCTTCGTCCGTGGATTCCAGGATGGCGGTGCGCTTGTCAAGCAGCTTTTGTGCCGTAGAGATGCCGCTGGCGATGCTAGAACAGATTCGCTGTTCGATCATCGTTTGCATGAACCCGGCTGCATGCGTTCGTTGCCGCAATGCAGCCGTGAAATCCTTGGACGCTTGATAGGCTGCGTCGAACTCAGGCGACGTATGCAGGGCGAGACCCTCGAACATCGGAAGCCGGTCAGCCTCGTTGGGCCAGATATCGACGGCAATCCGATCGAGCAGGCCAAGCTCCTCAAGTGCGGCGCGCTTGCGCAAAACCGTATGGCGGAGGATGGGATTGTTGCGCTGGAAGAAGGTGAGTTGACCTACCCGTGTCGCGAGATGCTCGTCCAGTTCGGCGCGGGTAAAGCCGTCGAGGTCCGTGACCGGCCGGTCGGTGTAGAATTTCTCGGGCTTCAGGCGCAAGTCGCTGCGGATGTGATCGAATAATGGCCCTTCGCGCTTCGCCGGAAGAGGATTACGCAACAGGTCCCAGGCCTCGTTCTCATGGCGGACATTTCGTTCGCCGGTGAGGATCTGGATTGCGGGCCCAGGTTGCCGCCAGATGCTGCCGGGGCGACCGGCGACGTGATCAGCCCCTCTGTTCAGCACTTCGAGCAGGTCCCAAAGTTCTTCCACATCGGTCTGGACCGGGGTAGCGGTGCCGAGGAGGACATGACGTGCCCTGTCCGCCAGTTTCAACATGAATGCAAGCAGATTATTCGGCGCATCCTGTGTGACACCAATGCCCCGGGCGCGGCGCGCGCGGTGCGCCTCGTCGAGGACCACCGTGCCAAACCTGCGGTCGAGCAGTACCTGAGCTTCCGGAGCTCCATGCACGATGAGCCCGGTGGAGACGATGCCGATCTGGTATGGGCAGCGCCCGATGTCCTCGGGCCCACGTGTCTTCACAATGTGACCGTTGGGATCGAGCCAGACCTTACGATTTGAGATCCAGACGGCGGAAGGGATGCCCAGTTTATCTTTGAGCTCTATTTGCCACTGTTCGCACAGCGTAGCGGGGGCCAGGATTAATGCGGGACCGTCGCCGAGCAGGCAGCCCACCATAGCGGAAGCGGCCAGCGAAAGAGTCTTGCCGACACCAACCTCGTCTGCGAGCAGAAGGCGAGCTGGACCGTAGGTCTCACGATGTTCGACGAACATGCCCACAAACGTCCGCTGCCACGGCTTCAGCTCTTCGCCGCGGCGATACAGAGGGGCTTCGACGAGCGCAGCCGCAGCTACGTCGGCTGGGGACAGATCCGCCAATTCCACTTCGACTTTGCGTGATAGGCGGCCGATCTCCTCGATGATTATTTCCGGCAACGGGATACTGCGCTTCCACAGGTATTCGAATTCGGCCTCCACCCAGGCGACACCTTCGGGAGAGCAGTCCTCCCAGACGATCTCGTAATGGTCCTTCCAGCCCTCGCCGGTTTCGTTCACGCTCCCGATGAATGCTGTCGCCGTACCCGACCGGGTCTCAATGACGCCTGCCTTGCCGTGCAGGAATGGGGCGTCCGGGGCGGCTACCACGTTCACTTCCACCTTTCCACTCTTTAGGAGTTGGTACAGGCGCTGGTAGCGTGGCCGGTGCATGAGGGTGTCGATTTCGTCGATGCCTTCGTTCCATTTCTCCTTGAGCGCGGTCTCCCTTGCCACGCGCGAAGCTTTAATGTCGCGCGGGTCGAGGTCGCTGTTACAGACGATCCGGACGCTGTCGATCGCCTCGATCTCTTCGTTGACGAGCTCGAAAATGGAGGACCGAAAATAGCCCGCGATGCGGCGGTACGTGCGCGCATTCGCCAGGCGGTCCTTGAGAAACACATGGCTGAGGCGGTGAAGCCGCGAGCTAAAACGGTTGAGCAGGGCACTGCCCGGCCCGGCGGCGATCGCCGGTTTATCCGAGGCGCTCATTCTTAATGCGTGCCAACAGAATGCGCGCGGATTGGGCTTCAGCGGGCGTCCGCGCCTCGCGTTTGGCGGCAAGGAACGCCGCCATCCCCATCAGGTCCTCACGGCGGGTGAAATAGCCAGGGATGAAATCGCGGAGATGGCTCATTACCTCGTCGATGTCAACTTCTCGCTGGACCTCGTAAAGAGCAAAAAGGACCGCCCGGAGGGCACTTTGGCCGAAATCGCCCTCGAATCCCGTGCGCTTAAAATCGGCGGCGGTCTTGAGGCGCGCGTCGTTGGGTCTGGTGGAAGCCATCACGTCGCTATATTCGGCATATCGGAAGGCTTTTGCGAAATTCTGGTAATTGTCGATCTTCTTGAGACCGGCTGCCTCGATATCGAGCATTCTGAGGTAAAAGCGCTCGGATCCGGAGAGCCGTTCCCACAGCGTTCGGGGGAGGCCCTCCGGGACCAGATACTCGTTTGCGACCTGGACGGCGAAGTCGATGATCTCTTTTACGGTATCCCTCGTCCCTTTCTGCCGAGGCCGGGTGGCTTCGTCCGCCATGTCCTGGCCGTCGATGCGGCTGTAGCCGGTTAGAACGCGCAGAGCGGCGGCATAACCTGCCATTTGGAGGTCAGCATCCTCAAAGAGGTTCTCGCTCCGGCCGTGGCCTTTGGTTTTCTGATTCAGGCCGACCATGGTTTCGATCTGGCGAGCGACTTCTCTTCGTACCTCCTGGACTAACTCGTCGCGGTAGCTGCTTTCCAGATTTAGGCGCTTTCGCACAACTAATAGGACGGTACCCTGGACATAACCGCCTTTTTTTAGTTCTGAAGTCGTTTCAGTGGCGATGTACCATGCGGCGGTGACCTGAAGACCGGCGCCCCACACAATGGCTGCCATGTCGGCCCACACACCTGCGTCCTGGTGCGTGAACATTATGATCTGCAGGCCATTGTCGGGCATGTGATCAGCCATGGCGCAATAGGCACCGATCATGTCACGCCGGAACTCGTCGCCGCTGCCTTTGATGGCCAGTGGGCGCCGGCTGTCCCATGTCCACGAGTTAAATGGTTGCGGTGGATTTTTCCTGAGCCAAGCAATCAGGTATTCGGTTATCTCCTCGTACCTGATCGCATCCGCATAGGGTGGATCGGTTATGAAAAGCTCGCAAGAGATCGCACAGGCACTTGCGGGTTCAGCACGAATGCAGTGGCCCGTAGAAATATCGAACCGCTTGCCCTCGTATCGGTCCAGATATGCTAATAGTTCGGCGGCGCTCCGACAGCCGAAGTTGAGCTGGGGATTGAACGCTTGATTGTCAAAGACCTGCTCGATCTTATCACCGGACGGCGCTACCCCAGGCCTGCCCGGCGCGCCGGGATGCCATCGACACAGCCGTGAACTTCTGTCGAGTCCTTTTGCGATCTGTAGCGCACTGGCCGGGTTATTCTTTGATTGTTCCTGGAGTAATCCAAACAGGAGGATCTGCCGCGGCGCCATTAGGTGGTGCCAGTAGGTCCAGCCACGGGTTCGGATAGGCTCGTCTGTCTTGTCGCCCGGCTCGATCGGCATATCGGGTGCTATCCCGGCTGCTTGCCAGCAGTGCAGTTTCTCGCGGACGATCTCTTCGACCTTGCGCTCGCGGTCAAGGTCATCCTGGGTGACGGCCGCAAAGAATGTCTCTTGGCGACCCTTGTGGAGCGATTCCTTCGTGATCCACTGGATGCAGTAGAGCCGTTCCTGGAATATATCGTCAGGGCGCGGCATGAAGTCGTTCTTTTCCCAACGTCGCAGCCTATTGCCCGTAGTTCCGTCAGGCAGGCGGTAGTCGCCACGGATGGTCTTCATCGGAATACGATGGGTTTCTCCATACAGCGAATAGACGACCTCCCCGTCCTGCGTTGTGCCCGTCTTGGCCTCCTCCATCTCTGCGTCCGATACGTTGCTGAGAATGTCTATCCGGAAGCGCTTGGCGGCGTGGTCGGGGGCCAGTTTTGCTATCACTTTGTGGTTGTTGCTGATCACCCAGCTTGGTGATAACGGCACCATCCATCCGTCTGGGCAGGGGGTCTCGAGACAGTAAAGGAACGCTTTGGCCCGGTTGCCGTGGCGATCGTGCTCGATTCCAAGCTCAGCGATTTCGCGATCGACGGCCGCCGCGACGGCCGCCTGCTCACTCTCGATTGCAGCTCGGGTATCCGCATCAGCCCCAATGATGTTGAGCGCTCCCCAAGTCAGCATGCAGGCGATGGGATTCAAGTCGCTGGCGTAGACGTCGCAGCCCAGCCGGGCCGCTTCGAAGGGGATTGAGCCGCCTCCACAAAACGTGTCGCCTACTTTGGGCCGGTGCCCGAAACGGAGTATCCCCAATTGTTCGACCAGTTCGGGGATGTTTCGGGCGGAGGTTCCCAGATGCGCGTTTAGTTCGGTCCAAATCGGCTCGAACAGACGCTCTTGATTGATCTCCTCAGGCCGCTTGGCGCCGGAGACGCGCTCAAGGTGGCTGAAGCTTTGAACCCATCTTACGTTCCAGGAATAGCGTTCGGCGGCGGCGACGTCATCACTCCACTGGAGGTACGCGCCCTTCGCGCGTCCTAGCTCATCGATGCCATCCATCACGAAAGGCTCGATCAACCAGACGGTTTTGCGGTTGACCTCGCTTCTGCGGCGAACTACGAAGAGCCGCTCGGCCTGCTCGCGGCTCATCCACACCATGGGATGAAGACGTTGGACAATGTCGAGGCACGAGGGTTGAAATTCGCGGCGTAGGAACGCTTCGTCGTCCATGGCCATGAGTTTTTCGAAAATGGCGAGGTCCGATTCGTCGTTGCCGGTGGCCGGCAGCAGGGCTCCGAGGACACAGGCCTTCGCGAGAATGAGGGGCTTGCGGCCCTTCCAGTAGCTGCCCAGTGCGGTCAGGGTCTGGCCCGCACCGGCCTTGCGCTCCTTCTGGGCCTCCGCTGATATTTTCTGAGCGGGTAGGATGCGCTCGATCAGACTCGGACGATTCCGCCACGCAAACGGGGTGACGCTCACTTCTCGGCCGCCGCCCCGGTTTTCAGGTTTATGTCCGAGCTTTCGAGAAAAGGCGATCCTTCCTCCGCGAACCCGGCCAGAAGCAGAAGTTGATCAGGATCCGCAGCACGAGTCCGAGGAGATGAAGCCGGCGCGGCGATGTCGCTCAGGGGATTCTCAGTCAGAGCGAACCGCAGCGCTTTGCGCCAGCCGATGTTGGCTTGATCGGGTTGGCCGGTGGCGGCCGCGGTTACCGTGAACAACCACCAGCGCTCTTCCGGCCGAAGCCCGGTCCAGTTCCGGACTGCGTTCGGCACTAGTTGCGGATCTGCTTTCTCCACGGCCCAGGCCAGCACGATCAGCTCCTTACCCAGTAACCGCTCAACCTTATTGGGGCCGACGATCCAATGGCTGGTGTTCAGGTTTTTCGCACGCAGCCGCTCGTTGAAGTCGCGTTTTACGTCTTCCGCAATCAGTGACCAAATGGGACGGGGCAGGTGGCAACGGTCGGCAACCTCCGGCAGACTACCGATACCGGCCTTAATCCCGTAGTGCTCCGAGATCAGTACGGTCCCGGTTCGGCCAGCGGGTATGTCGACCACGATGTGATGCGGATCGACTTCCTTCGGGCAGCCGAAGCCAACAGTGGCGCGCGGCCGGGCCGATGATTGCGTCATTGTTCCACCTCACCGGCTCCGACGTCGAGCCCAAGTTTCTCAGCGAAGGTTTCAAGGTCACGACCGCTGAGAAAATGAAAATCTTCGACGCGAAGGACGACGTCGGCGATCGGGTTTGCAAGCGCCTCGCGAGCGAGATCGATGAACGCCTCCACGGCGTCCGCCTTCACCGTGGCGTCCGAACCGAAGCGGGTGGTGACCGCCGTGGCTCCTTCTCCGACCGTGAGCGAGACCCCGCCTGTCAACATGACGTGCATCGATTTCGCGGTGTTGATGGCCTGGAACGCCTCTGTGGCTCCGCGGAAGTCGGTCTTCTTGCGGAGCTTCGCCGGCTTGGAGGTGTCGATGGATGGACCGGTCTCGTTGACGCGCGGGATCAGAAAATTACGTTGGGTAGAGGCGCCGTTATCCTCGGCGTAGGCGTAAATGGTTACCTCGCCGGTACCGGTCAGCTCGATTGGATCGGTGTAGACGGTCCCTTCCTTGGGATTGGTTGCGTTGGTGTTCCACCGAATTTTGCCCCGCGGCTTCACGGTTAATGAGACCTGCCGCTTGCCTCCCGTAAGCACGCGGGGTTGATGGGTGAGCGTTAACTTGTTGAGCCAGGGGTAAACGTCGCCGGTCTCATGCTGACCGTCCCGGATCGACGGCCAGGAACCACAGGGCCGTCTCCTCCGTTTCGAAGATTGTGTCCTGGACACAAGGGCTGGCGGCGGAAACGCCGGGTTGATTCTCGTAATGCACACGGCCATGCGGGCCGGCATCACGTGCGATGACCTCGATAGTCGCTTTGCCGGTCTCCTCTTTATAGTCGCGTTGGGAGACGAGCACCTTGGTGCGGCGCTTCGGGAATGGTCCTTTTTCGATGTAGCCGTCTTCCGAATAGCGCCAGCGCTCCTGGCCTTCGGCTATTCTTCGCAGAGTTTCCAGGCCCTTGGGTGGAAGCCAGGGCCAGCGCTCGTTTGTGACCGCGCGGCTCACGACGTCGCGCCACGGGATGCGGCGCTCTCCCCCGTGCTGCCACAGCATCTCCTCGGCTCGGGTGAGCAGCATCTCGGCACTTTCCTCAACGTTTCGATAGAGCTTCGATGCGCCTACGTCGGCGAGTGCCTTCTCAATCTGCTCCTCAGCCCGGAACTGGTTTCCGCCGAACGTCATAGAGAGTTTGGCGGCGGTTAGTCCGCTGCGAGTCGGATAATACACGCGGTTGAACAGGCTTACGACGGTGGAGTTGAAGTCGAGCTCCGCCTGCTCGCTTTCTTCCTCCAGCTCGGATTTGTGCGGCGACTTGTCGCCGCCGGTTTCTTCGAGGACGCGGGCTATGGCCCAAATGCGGCGCGTCTGCTGCTCCAGGTTACCGATGCTGGAACCGTCGCCGGTCACTACGCAGAAGTTGTTCTTCTCGGTGACGGAATCCCAGAATGCCTTTGCCTCTTCAGGAGGCGTCTGACTATCGGGGCTCAGGACAAGACAGACGCGCGGCCCGTTCAGCCGGATATCGTCGATCTTTGGAAGCGCCTGGACCTCTTGGTAAGCGATCTTTGCCACGGGCTGGAAGATGTCATCAAGCCGCCGGCGCATCTCCTGATCGATTTTCGGCTGGGGCGCGGTTTCGGCACGACTGTCAATCCGCTTCTTCAGATTTTCGATGTTGGAGAAATAGAAGGCGTGATTGTCCTTACGGTGGAGGTACCAGGCGTCGGCGCGGAAGGCCTCGAAGGCGTCCTGAAACTCGATTGCGGTGCGGTTGGGCGCGATCAGGTATTCCAGCATCTGCGGTTTGGCGAAGCCTTTCACCGCATCCACGGATTCGGAAAGCGAGGTCGTGAGGAGAAGTGCTGCGCATTGACTGGCGGCGTCGCTGTGGGTGTTGGCATCCACGGTTTCGGCGATGGCTGTGCCGCCCGAGGCAATGTCGTGCGCGATTGCACCCTGAAGATTGCTGATACGGTTGATCTCCTCGCGCACATCGGGCAGGTTTAAATTAAGGTGCTGGCATCCGATCAGGAACACATCGTTTACGGGCCGGCACCAGGTTGACTTGATCATTTTGGAAACGAACTGCATCAGCCCGCGGGTTTGCCGGTAGCTCTCGTTTTCCTTAAATAACGCGATGACATGCTTGACGGATGGATGGAACGGGTAGGAGCCGTGGACCTCCTCCGCGATCTGCTCCGCGCTCTTGGCGATGGATTTAGACCGGACGGCCTCGGTCAAGCACGTGGCGAACGTGGTGGCTACGGAGTCGATCACTGATTTATCCGGCAAGTGTTTGAACAGGCGCTTCCTCAAAATTCCGTAGATCTCTTGGCTGGCCAGCTCGACCGGCGTGATGGCGCGAGCCTGACGGTTTGCTTCGTGTTCGAAATTTCTGATCGCTTGCCGAAGCTGCCTGGTTGCGCCTTCATACGTTCCGGACAGGTTGGACACGACAATACAGCAGCGCTTGAGCTTGAGCGATGCTGAGAGGAGATTGCCGAGCGCGTAGGTGGTCACCTGGGCCAGCGTGCCGCCGCCAACGGGACGGGTGACCGCGTAATCGAAATAGGGCGGCAACTCGTCGAGGAGAATCAAGGTGGGATCGTCGCCGATTAGTTCGATCCAGTCCCGCTCGGAGGGGGCCTTAGGGTCCACGCAAAATTAACTTCCACAGATTCTCACAGATTGGGTGCAATGGTGTAGTTCCACCGCGGCAATATCTTGCCGGGTTTGAGAGCGAGCGATGAGATGAGTCGGCGGTTCGGTTTGAGACCGGTGGGATAG
>DATDGT010000319.1:0-4230 GCA_036521975.1 Bryobacteraceae bacterium | reverse complement strand
CTATCCCACCGGTCTCAAACCGAACCGCCGACTCATCTCATCGCTCGCTCTCAAACCCGGCAAGATATTGCCGCGGTGGAACTACACCATTGCACCCAATCTGTGAGAATCTGTGGAAGTTAATTTTGCGTGGACCCTAAGCCCGCTACGCCCGCCGCCGCTAATCCGAAGAGCACTGTGTTACGACGCATTTCCCCCCTATGAAAGAAGGATGCAAAATCCTCCGAGAAACGCTTGACGAATTCGACCGTGTCGCAACAACGGCTCGCACACACGAGTTTGCAGAAGACATGCTTGCTCTTTCGTGATGCCCTTCAGCAAAGACATCACTACCAAAACTCATCTCGGATTCATCGGACTCGGCTACCTCGGCTCGCGCATTGCACGCCGCCTCGCCGCTGCGGGGTTTCCTATGACGGTCTATGATCGCGACCCCGCCATGGCCGAACCGTTTTCTTCCCTCGGCGCCACCGTTGCGACGGATCTTGCGGAGCTCGGCCGCGGCGTTGATGTAGTGTGTCCTGCCTTCCCGACGACGCTGCCCTCGAAGCCGTCTACTTCGGAACCGCTAATGTTCTCGGAACCACAGAACGTTACTCCACGATTGTTGAACTGAGTACCGTCGCTCCCGAAACCGCACGCCGGCTTCACGACGGCGGAGCCAGACTCGGAGTGTCCGTGCTCGATGTCGCCATCTCCGGCAGCACGCTGGCCGCCGAATCCGGAGCCCTCACGTTATTCGGCGGCGGCGACCGCGCTGCTTTCGAAGCTGCCCAGCCGGTTTTCGCTGCCATCGCCGGTCAGTGGTTCTATATGGGCCCCCGCGGTTCCGGTGTAGCCATGAAGCTCGTCGTGAACACCCTGCTGGGCCTGGGGATGCAAGCCATTGCCGAGGCGCTCGCGCTCGGCGCCGGGCTCGGCCTTCAGCACGACCTCCTCTTCGACACCTTGTCCAAAACCGCCGTTGTTGCTCCCGCGCATGTCGGCAAGCTCACCAGCGCCAAGCGGAACGACTACACGCCCCAATTTCCAGTTCGCCTTCCAGTTCGACACCGAAATCCCTTGCCAGGACTGTCCCGCCGCGGCGGGCGAGGCGCCGAAGTGGAATGTTCGAGTCTGCGTTCCGGCGTCCGTGTCGACCTGTAGCGTGGATTCATTCTCCCAATGGATGTGAACACGCCCCGGAAGCCGCATCAGCCCCGCCGCCCCGTAGGACTTGCATTGTTCGCCGGCGGCTTCGTCTTTGGTCGGGTCCCAGGCATCAGCAACCTTGCGTCCTTCGGCATTCAGCGGAACACCGGCATAGTCGCCTTTGGGCGGCGTCACCATCCGCCAGCGCCAGTCTTCCGTGACAATAGAAACCCAATTCCCTGTCAGGTCCACCGGCGCTGCCGCCTTGGGCGTCGGCGGCGGCCCAGCGGGCCCGCGACCTCTGCCCTGCGCATGCGCCTGAGCGGCGAAAATCGACAGTATGAGCGCAAGCGTATATGCTCGATATGCTTCGACCTGAGGCCGGCAAACCATCATCTCTCGTCCTGGGATTGGAACGATTTGGCTCGTAGCGGAGGCTCGGCCGACGCTTCGGCGTGAATCTCCAACAATGTTCGAACGAGCTCGGGCGTCCGGCAGCGGGCTATCCCACACTCGGTGGCAATGCCAAAATCGGGCGCAAACTTAGCGGCGGCTTCGATCCGCTTGCGGGTCGCTTCGGCTCCGTCGCTGTGAACCAGCCCCAGGAATAGCTCTGTCCCGCGAGCGACCTTCAATTCGCGAAGAGGCTGGAAATATCCGTCATCCGCACGATCGATGGGGACCGGCAAATGAAGGTAGGCGATAGGACGCATCAGTTCGCCGGTTAGGGCGTTCGCGAACTCCACAAGTTTTCCGGCATCCAACGGCTCGATGAAATGCCTGGCCTCCCAGTCGCCGTAGCAGAGGTGAACGCCTAGTTCCACGTCTTCGGGAACCGCCGCGGCAAGCCGTTTCATCCGCGCCATGATTTCGCCGTGCAGATCTTCAAATGGGTTGCGCATATAAGGCCATCGCCCGTCCCACAAGATCATTTCGATGCAAACATCCCATTGGATGCACAGATCCTTGTGCGGGATCGCGCGGCCCATCGCGGCGACCTCACTGAGCATCGCCTTTTCGTATGCCGGCTCAACCGTGAGAGCGTCTCTGGCTGCGATGAATGGGTTGACGACAGCGAAAGGCGTCGGCAACGCCACCTGGAAACGCGTGTCCGCGGGCAACTGCCCTCTCTGGCGCGCGGAAAGAAAGTCTTGATACGATGCGCGCGCCTCCCTTGCATATCCGAGCTCCGGAAAGCGAATCTCGTCCGGAGTAATGCCCTGGACCAATTCAAGCGGGAGAAAACCGGACGTTTGGTTGGGGTGGCTCGCGTCTGCCTTCAGAAACGGCAGCGATCGGAGCAGCGGATATTGCCAACTGATCCACAGCCGGCGCCCGCCCGGCTCACCGTCTGGGATCCGGCGCAGCCGGCGGCCGAGCAAGCCGCCCGCGGTGCGGAAAACCTCTTCCACACTATCGAGGCCAATGCTGCCGACGAGGTGAACCTTGGTGGGAACCACCCGCTTACGCCCCAGGCGCCTGGAATCCGCGCGCGAGAATCTTAGTGGCATCGGCGTCTTTGCCGATCACCACGCCGAAAAACGGGAACATCATCTCTTCCCAAGTCATTTCGCCGTAGTAGACCGTCTTATTCGGATTCGGGTTCCATTTGTTATTCGCCGAATTATCGTAGTGTGCATCCACGTGCAGCTTGGTTCCCTTGGGAACTTTGATGGACGTGTTGTAGCCGAGCTGCCAATTGAAATCGTAATGCGGGACGCTTAACACGATCTCCTGCCTCCCATCGGGATAGATCAACGTGTAGGTCATGTCCTTGCCGCGAACGTGCATGTGGGGCATCAGGTAGACCAGTTCGACGTCCTGGTTGAAGGTGACCTCCGCGGGCGGGCTTTGCCAATTGGGATCGTTGGGCGGAATGGCGAAGCGCTTAGGATCGGTGGGGGCCGTGGAGCTGAGAGAAACGTAGCGGCGCTCCGGGGGCTGTTTCGCGACGGTGAACCCGATGAGAACGTGATCGGTCACCGCCGTGCCGTTGGGCGTGTAATGCAGATTGAGAGTGATATCGCTTCCCGCCTTCACCAGCTTGGCGGCATTCAACACACGATAGTCGGCTACCGGATTGCCAGGCAAATAGCAATCTTCGGCCATGCTTCTGGGCCCTTTGCCCGGAATAGCCGGCCCAAACGTCGGCCCCTGGTCCGGAAGAGCACTTCCATCTTCTCCGCGCGGTTTGTCGATCCAGACGGCCTTGAAATATTCGACATCGGGCGTGTGGGGGTTAAAGCCCAGACAAATGTGATGAGCGACGGCGCGATGCTCAGGCCTGATCTGAACGGAAGTGATCCAGGTGTCCTCCTTGAATCCGGTGGGAACGGTCACCGACATCCACTCCACAACGTCGTTTTTGGTGTGCGCGGGAACGTTCGTCGTAGGTCCCTCGACGATGACGTCGGGCTGAATCTGCCAGCCTTCGGGCCAGGTGACAGGCGGCGGTGCGTCCTTGGGGTCGCCCTCCTCCGCGCCGGTATCGGCCCACTTCGAAATCGTCTCGATTTCGCTTTGTTTGAGCGCGTGGTCGTTCAAGAAATGGCCGAATTGAGGATCGGCAAACCAGGGCGGCATCTTCCGCGACGCCACTGCCGTTTTCATTGCTTTGGCCCACGGCCGCGTCTGTTGATAGGTCAGGAACGGCATCGGCGCGACTTGCCCGGGACGATGACAGGTCTGGCAGTTTTTCTGCAATATCGGCAAAACGTCGCGATTGAAAGTTACAGTCGAGGAATCTTGGGCCGCCAAACCGGCGGCAAGAACGATCCCGGCAACGAACAATTCTTTGAGCATTGATCCTCCTATTGACGTTCGCAGAGTTCAGTGACATCCGCCATGGATGGTATCCTGCGCGCCGGTTGGTAACCGGCGTTTCCGAGCCTGTCGACAAGCCATCCGAGGCGGGTTGACAACCCGCCGCAGGTTGACAACCTGCCCCACAGAGCAGCATAGCCTGACTTTCGCACTTCGCGCCGATTTAAAAAAATTCCGAAGAGAATTCGCTTTTGTGTCAACGCGGGTAGTTCGAAAACCCCTTGGGTGAAGACTTCGACCTCTTTTCAAAACGCGGGAATTCTGGCATTCTGCTGC
>DATDGT010000318.1:0-9754 GCA_036521975.1 Bryobacteraceae bacterium | reverse complement strand
GGTTTCCCGCAGGATCACTCGCTCACCCGACAACAGGGAGTGGATCTCGCGCGGGACCGGTTTGTCCGCAGCATTGGTTGCCATTCCCTTGTTGTCTCAAAGTCTCCAGCCGCCTTTCCAGTTCGAATTTCGGTTTTCCGGTTAATTTGACCCATCGGCAGCGTGCTGCCGATTCAAGGGCCGTAGGGGCGAAGGCTTCTGCGGCCTTTGCTTTTCCGTAATTCTTCAGAAACGCCGATCTGCTCAAGGAACCCATTCGCCTTGAACGAAGATGCGACCGTGGAGGCGCCGCAGGTAGTTCCGCAAAATTGGCGCCGCTCCGTTTGCGCCGACAAGAACGAGGTCCTCGCCTGAAATAATGGCGATTTGCGTTCCGTCAGGCCGGGCGTGAATGTACTTGTAGTCCGCTATGCGCGGGTCCGCTTCGGTCGGTTCCCGATTCAGCCGACGCATGTAGATCAGATCCCCAGATCGGGAGCCGCCGCGAATCACGAAGATATCCATAGCCCCGGAATATATCGGATCTTCCCGGTGGGTAGATCGATAACCGCGAGACAACCCGCTGTGGCCCCGCAAGGACTCACTATGTACAAGGTGGAACCAGATGGAGACAAGTCCGCCTGTTCATAAAACGCAGGCCGCATCATGCCCCATCATCCGATCCGACAGTGGCTTATCGAACAGCGGTAATTCTCTATCGGCGTTTACGTCGTAGATTACGACACGGTTCTTGGCGGCTGGCCGCTCGCAACTAGACTCCTCGCCGTACCCCATCCGCGCGCCTCGAATGAACAGAAACTTGTGATCCGAAATCGGGATCGCGTTGAACCCTGGTCCCAGCGAAGTCATTCTCCCTTCGGCGTCTTCTAACATGATTTCAGCGCCGCGCTCGTATAGCCGCTGTGCGCGCAGCTCTGGCAACGCGAACAAGACGAGGAAAACCACACAAAGCCGCCTGCCAAATTCCTCCACATGATCACAACAAGATTATCTCGCGTGGATCTCAGGAGCGTTGGGGGTATCAGAAACGATCCAGTTTCTGCGTCATGGCTGCAGCGCTCGCAGTACTGGCTCTGGCGATCGCTGTGATCGGATCGGCCGTCTGGGCTCTGTTGATGCCGTCGATTGGTCTGACAGTCAAGTACCTCGAGGTTTGGCCAAAACCTCCCTCACTTTTTCGAGAAACTCGGACGCGCTGTATGGCTTGGGAAAGATTTCAAAGCCGGCAAGCGTTTCCCGGTTTGCCAGACGGTCATCTTCGAGCATGCCACCCATCATTAGAACTCGCATCTGTGGACGCTTTGTGCGCAAATATAGGGCGGCTTGATGCCCCGGCATGCTTTGAACAAACATGCGGGTAATCAGCAAGTCCGGCGAAATCTCTCTTAGGTGGTCGACAGCCGTTCCCAAGTCTCCTGCCGGCAGGACCAGGTACCCTTGATGATCGAGTATCTCTTGCGTGACGGCGCGCACTAATTGGTCACTGACCAGGAGCAGGATTGTCGTTTGCTCAGGAGTTTTAATCATTCAAATAGGGTAATCTGCTCGGCCCTCGTTCCGCCCGCACTGCCGGGCTGATCCTCATCTATCGCGCGGGTTCTCAAGAGCGCCGGGGAACGCACTTCGTTCTCGATGGCCCGGCCCCCGGGCATGGTTAAACGCCCCGCTGTGCCCGAATGGTAAGTTTTGCACGGTTCGCGGAAAGCCCGTAAGCATTGAGCTGGCCGTGCTGCAAATTTCTAGCGCAAAACAGGGCGTGCGGGGAGGCGATGCTCTAAGGATCGGCGTCTGAATCGAATCGACTGCGCGGGGCCTTCATTCTGACTCATTCTGACTTCATCTGGCTTCAGCCTCCGTTGCAAGCTCAAGCCTGCTCACCAAAAAAAAGCTTGACAGAGGACCGTTTCCGAAGTAAGGTGCTGGCAGATTGGAAGCGCTAATAGAACAAACTAAAGCGGCTGCGGAGGCTCGGGATTTTGACGAGTACAAGCGGCTGCGAAGCGCACAGGCGGAAGCCGTTGTGCGCGATCAAAAAAACTCGGCGCCTCAGCCCGCCGGAGAATCGGCTGACTCGCCCGCCGAAGCGGATTCGGCGTCCGGCCCTGAGAAGCTGCCAGCGATCAGCGATCAGCGATCAGGGGAAAGTGCATCGGCCTCGGAAGCCGGGGAAAAACAGAAGCAGGAGAAGCAGCTGAAGAATCGCTCGTTTCACGAGCGGATTTCGGATCTGACCAGCAGGCTGAAGACCGCCGAGGAAGGGCGGGTGAGGCTGGAGCGGGAGCTCGAAGACTTGCGTAAGGGGGTTCGCAGCCCCGAAGCTCGGCAACAGCCGCAACAGGCATCAGCGGTCAGCGATCAGCGATCAGCCGAAGGCGAGCCGGATTTCGAAGCGCTGCTGGATACGGCGATCAACGACCCGGCGAATACCACCTACGAGAAGGCGCAAGCCGCGGCGCTCAGGGCCTATCACAAGGCCATCCGCGAAGCCGAAGGAAAAAGGGCCGAGCGGGAGCGGGCGGAGACCCAATCCAAAACCGCGCACGAAGGGCGACTGGCCAAGACCAGGGAACGGCACGGCGACTTCGACGAGGTGGTGGCCGCGGCGATTCCGCAGGTCGAGGGAGTTCACAATCCCGGCATTGAGGCGGCGATGGCGGCCTCGGACAGCGCCGAGGTGGTGTATTACTTCGCCACGCATCTGGACGAGTTCCGGCGCATCGCGCAAATGAAGCCGCAGGCGGCTTATCGGGCGACTGTGGCGCTGGATCTGAAGCTCGGACAATCCACTCCTGAAAAAACCGCAAGCGCGCCCAGGCAGGCGTCGCGCGCGCCGGCCCCTATCACTCCGGTGACGGGGTCGACGGCGCACACGCCCAAAAGCCCGGCCGAGGCGCGCGATTACGGGGAATACAAGAGGCTGCGGACGGCGGGGCGGTAGACCGCTCCCTACGGTCGCGGCTCAGTAAGAACAGCGGTCAGCGATCAGCTATCAGCTAGCTGAAAGCTGAGGGCTGAAAGCTGAGGACTATTAAATGGCAAACCAGTTACTAACCCGCCAGGAGATCACGCGCGAGTCGCTGATGGTCCTGGAAAACGAACTCCACGTGGTCAAGAATTTTTATCGCGACCTGGATCAGGAGTTCGGCAAGAAAGGCGGCAAGATCGGCTCGACGATCTTCGTCCGCAAACCCCCGCGCGCGATTGGGCGCGACGGGCAGCAATATCAACCCGAGGGGATGACGGACACCGAAGTTCCCGTGGCGATCAATCAGCAGTCGGGCGTGGACTTCGAGTTTTCGAGCGCGGAGAAATTCCTGTCGATCGACGAATTCAAGCAGCGCTATCTGGATCCGTATATGATCGCGCTGGCCAACAAGCTGGATTACCGGTGCGCGCTGACGGCGATGCAGAACACGGCGAATTTCGTGGGGACGCCGGGAACGACGCCGGGCTTGAACTCGACCGACGCGTTTCTGATTTACCGGCAGGCGGGGCAGAAGCTCGATGAAATGGGCTTTCCGCTGGAAGGCGGACGCACGATGGTGATCACGCCGGCGATGGTGACCGGATGGTTGGATTTCGCCAAGGCGTTCTTCAACCCGACCGGGGCCCTGAGCAAGCAGTGGAAGCAGGGCCAGGTGTCGAATGCTTTGGGGTACGAGTGGTACACCGATCAGAACATCGCGACGCAGGTGATTGGCGCACTGGGCGGGACGCCGGCGGTGAACGGCGCAAGCCAAACGGGGACGTCGCTGATCACCAACGGATGGACGGCGAGCGTGTCGGGGCTGCTGAGCCTCGGCGATGTCATCAGCATCACCGGCGTATATGCGGTGAACCCGCAGAACCGCAACTCGACCGGGAGCTTGCAGCAGTTCGTGGTGCAGGCGACGGCGAACAGCGATTCGGGCGGCAACTCGACTTTGTCGATTATGCCGGCGATCGTGCCGTCGGGCCAGTTTCAGAACGTGACGGCTTCGCCGGCCTCGGGCGCGCTGATCAACGTGTACAACACGGCGGCGGCAGGACAGAGCGCGCTTAGCGGAGTTTCGACTCCGCAGGGCTTGCTCTTCCATAGACAGGCGTTCGCGTTTGTCAGCTTCCCCGGAGACGTGCCGGAGGGAGTGGACATGGGGTACGAAGACCGGTCGCCCGATGTGGGGGTGTCGCTGAGATTCGTGCGGATTTGGGACGGCTATCGCGATCAGTGGGTGAACCGGTTCGATGTGTATTACGGGATCGCGCCGTTGTACATGGAAGGGGCGTGCCGGATCTCGAGCTGATGAGAGCTATCAGCTATCAGCTTTCAGCTATCAGCTAGCTGACCGCTGATCGCTGACCGCTGAAAGCTAAGGAACAAAAACGATGACTAAGAAAACAGTCCAAATTCTGGGAATGGCCGCGCTGGCGATGATCGCGCGTGGGCAGTTGGCGACCACCAACACTACGCTGACCGTGGCGATATCGGCGGGCACGGGCTTTAACAACGGGCCGGTCCAGTGGTGCCTGGCTTCGGCGACGGGGGTGGCTCTGCCTTCGCTCGCTTCGGGCACTTCGGGTTCGATTCTGCTGGCGGATCGCGAGGCGGTGCAGGTGCTTTCGCAAGGCGCGACCTCGCTGTGCTTCAACGTGCAGAGGGGCGTGTTCGGAACTTCGGCGAACGCTTCGCACTCGGCGGGCACGACCGTATGGGTGGGATCGCAGGCCGTTGGCACGGGCGACACGTCGCGGCCTTTCGCGGGCGGCGTGTTCACTGCGGCGTGGCCTTCAGGATCGTGCGTGCGGGCGGCGCAATATTCGCTGCCGATGATCTTCACCGGATCGTCCGGCACCGACACGCCGGCGGGGGCCCTGCTGGACTGCGTGGCGGGTATTTGGGTATCGGCGCCGCCGCAGATCAACACGGTGAATCCGCATTCGGCGTTCACCACGATTTCGCCGCCCAACCCAATCGCCGCCAATTCGACGACCGATGTGAGCGGAGCGGTGTTCTTCTCGCAGATGATTGTTCCGGCGCCGAGCGTACTGACCGGGGCGTGCCTGTTGAACGCGGCGACTGTTGGGACTGATAAGCGCATTTTCGTTCTGTGGGACGCGGCAGGCAACGTGGTGGCCAACACCACGACGGCGGGCACCACGACCGCCACGGCGAGCAAGTATCAGTGCGTGAATTTCAACTCGACGGTGCGGGTGTACGGGCCGATGACGTATTACATCGGCATTCAGTCGAATGGGACAACGGACACCTATGCCACCTATGCGGCCAACGCGGCGCCCAACAACTACGGCACGGGGACGAAGGCGGGGACCTTCGGGACCCTGCCCGGGATTACGCCGTCGCTGACGTTTACGGCGAATCAGGGTCCGATCATGATGGTGTACTGACCAAGCTCTCAGCTTTCAGCTAGCTGATAGCTGATCGCTGAAAGCTGAGAACTGAGGACTGAGAACTGAGAACTGAGAACTGAAAACTGATGACTGACAACTGGCAACACAATGAAGGCCGGCCGGCCTCGATGAAGGACGTGGAGGCCATCCTCCGCGATTTGAGTAAGGGCGAGCGCAGCAATCCGCCGGTGCTGGCCTTGAACAACCGCAATCTCATGAAGGCGCGCAATAACGGCTACCCGATGGAGATGTATCACGAGACGCTGGAGCCGGTGTTCGCGCTCAATGAAGCGCAGTCGGAGAAGCTGATGGCGGTCGGGTACGTGACGCATTATATTCCGCGGCACTATCCGAAGGCCATTTTCCGGCACAATCCGGATCCGAAATTCGCGCTGCGGCGCGATCCGGCAACGGGCGAGCCGCTCAATCACGAATTCGTCGAAGAGCGGTTCGTGAAGACGGCGGTGCAGCACGGGGCCCTGAAGGAGGAACGGGTGCCCAAGGGATGCGGGCCGTGGGTAGAAAAGCTCACGGACATCGAGGACCTGCCGGACGGCCCGGAGGATGGGCCTGCGAAGGGTCTGAAGAGAGCCGCGTGAAGGAGCTATCAGCTTTCAGCGATCAGCTTTTTTGGACGCGCACAACGCCACGATCGGGCTGTGCGCTTTCAGCTAGCTGAAAGCTGAAAGCTGATGGCTGACAGCTATGATAGTAAGCTCTGGGGGTATTGGATTCGGGCGAGTTGCTTTCGAGCCAGCAACTCACGGATACGCTGGGCTTCGCCAATAACATTCTCGACAGTTGGACGAATGAAGAGACGCTGAGCTTGCAGATGCTGGCCAAGGAACAGGCGGCGGCGCTGCAAATCCTGATCGATCAGCAAACCAGAACGTTTCTGCCGGTTTCCACAGGCTACACGTTATCGGACGGGACGTACACGGCGGCTATGTTTACCCCTTCGAGTTTCACTCCGGGAGGCGTTCTGCAATTCGCGAACACCGCGGCGAGCATCACGGCTCCCGCGGGCTATGCGCGCGCACTGGCGCTGGCGCTGGCTGTCGAGATGGCCCCGTATTGGCAGACGGCGGCCAGCGCCGATCTGGTGAGGCAGTTGGCCGAGGCGCGCGCGGCGGCGAGCCCGGTGCCGCAGAAGCTGCCGATTCCCGGAACATCGGGGCAGGGCACGATTCCGCGTCCGAACGATGCGCAGTCGCCAGAGGGCGAGGGGGCTTGAAAGGAGTCAGGAGTCAGGAGAAGCGAATCGGCGTTCAGCCGTTAGCTAGCTGATCGCTGATCGCTGATGGCTGAAAGCTGAAATGGGCTACATCTCTTATACGGCGACTCAGTTGGGCTACAAGGCGCTGAGGTATCTGGGGGCGCTAAGGCCGGGGCAGACACCCAGCCCGGATATGCTCAACGATATTTTGAGCGAGCTGAACGATATGATCGACGCCTGGCAACTCGACAGGCTGAAAATATGGGCGGTGGATCCGCAGCGCTACACGTTAACGCCGGCGGTGCAGTTTTACTTCATCGGGCCGAATGCGACCGGCGGTACGATCAACGGCACGACTTATGGAGCGTTCAACGGGGTGCGGCCCACGGCGATTGAAGACGCGAACATCGTTCTGAATACGTCTAGCCCGCCGGTGCGGAGACCCATCGCGATACTGAACGCCGATCAATGGGCGGACATACGGGTACAGTCGATTCCTTCGGCAATTCCGCTGCGGATGTGGTACGACCGCGACTTCGGACAGGACGCGGTGGGGAACGAGGGGATAGGCCTGATTTCGCTGTGGCCGGGGCCCCTGGCGAACTACCAGCTTGAGCTTTACACCACGGACAATATCGGACAGCTTCTGGCGTTTGTGAATCTCACCACCGCGTATGCGTTCCCTCCGGGGTATCCGCAGGCGGTGGCTTTATCGCTGGCCGAGAAGGTCGCGCCGATGGTGCAGGTGTATCTGAAGATCAAAAATCCGCTGACCGCGGAGGTAAAGAGGCAGGCGGCGGAGGCGCGGGCGGTCATTGAATCCTACAACGCCCCGTCGCGGCTGATGCACGTTGATACGGCCGTGATGGGGAACGCGCGGGGGGATGGAATTACGCGATTGGGGAATATACCGGCGGGAGATAGGAGCCAGGAGTCAGGAGTCAGGAGTCAGTAGGTGGCGACGTTAAGTTTCCAGCAGTTTCCGTTTGGGGGTGGCTTTCACGGATACGGATCGAACGATCCGGGCGGCGCCTATAACGCGCAGTATTGGTCGCCGGTGCTGGATTCGCAGGACGCGATCAATGTGTATCCCGAGCCGCAGGCGGGGCCGGACGCGCCGATGGCGCTGATCGGGACGCCCGGGTACACGTTGTACCAGACGTATGGCTCGGGGCCGATTCGGGCGCTGTTCGCGGGAAACGGGAAGCTGTTCGTGGTTTCCGGCCCGGCGGTGTATCAGACCGTTATCGGCGGGCCGACCACGAATCTGGGATCGATCGGCACATTGACAGGGCCGTGCCAGATCCTGGCGAACGGCAACGACATCATTATCGTGGACAGCCTGGGCGGCCAGATTTACTGGACCAACAGCGGACCGATTACAAATCCGTTCGCGGGGTTTTTCGCCGAATACATGGACACGTTCTATGTGGCGCTGTCCGCGACGGTCACAAACCAAGTCAATGTCTCGAATTCGCTCGACGGCTCGACGTGGCCGGCGCTCGATTACGCGGTGCGGACGGGCGTGGTGGATTTTCTGACCGGGGTGGCGGCGATCAACGGGCAGTTGTGGCTGCTGGGACAGAAAAACACGGAGGTCTGGTACGACGCCGGCAACGCGATTTTTCCGTTCCAGCGGATCCAGGGCGCGACGATCAACGTGGGGTGCATGGCGCGGTTTTCGATCGCGAAGATGGATAACACGATTTTTTGGCTCGGGGCGGACGACCGCGGCTTCCCGGTGGTCTACCGCGCGAACGGCTTGCAGCCCCAGAGGATCAGCACACCGGCCGTGGAGCGCTATATCGCTTCGACAGGCGTGTATGCCGAAACCGGGGTTTCTCCGTCGCTAGCACGTGCCTTCGCCTATTCGGAGGGTGGCCACAATTTCTACGTCCTCAATTTCCCCGGTTATCCGAGCGTGGTTTACGATTCGACAACCGGGCTGTGGCATCGCCGGGCGTGGTGGAATTCGAGCTCCAGCGAATTTCAATCGCCCTTGGTGTGGACGTTTTGCTCGATGCCCGCGACCATCGGCGCGACCTACACGCCGTTCAATCTGGTGGGGAGCAATTTGAACGGCAATGTGTATTACCAATCGCTGCTGAATCCTGCGGACGCCGATGGGAGCGCGATTCGGCGGGTACGCACTTGCCCGCATGTCTCCAACTCGAACCGCTGGGTAAGGTACCGGCGGTTTGAACTGGACGCCGATATCCTCAATGCTTCCACGGGTAACCAGTCTAGCGGTTCGGTGACGCTGGATTATTCCAACGACGGCGGCCGCAGTTTTGAGAACGGGACTCCATCCTTTACGCTCGCGCCAAGCGGAGCTGGCGGCCAGGGCACGTTCCAGAAGTATTACCAGATGAACCTGGGGCGCTCGCGCAAGCGCGTCTTCCGGGTGACCTATTCGAGCTCGACGGACCTGGTGCGGTTCGCCGGGGCTTACGTGGATGCAAATCCGGGGACTGAGCCATGAGCTCGACGAACGTGAATGTGGGGCGCTCGCCGGCGCCGATTCAATCGCCGATGCATACCGGGGCATCGGTCGGGAAACCGCACGATAGCGGCCTGCCAACTATGCCGTGGCTCTCTTGGTTCCGCCAGGTGGATGCGTTTGTGGCGTCCCTAGCCGGGCTGACGATTTCGGTGTTCGGGACGCTGGCGATCGGCTCGAATTTGGGGCAGGTGCCGGCGTTCGTCCCTTCGGCGAAGACCTTCACTCAGGCGGTCGCGATGGTGACGACGGCGCCGACCGGGGCGGCCATCATTCTGACAGTGACCAGCGGGGCATACGCACTGTTCACTGTCACCATTCCGGCAGGATCGACCCAGGGCAGCGCCACTGCCGCGGCCGGGGTGTTGGCCTCGACGCCCATCGAAGTGAATATTACCCAGGTCGGGAGCACGTTTCCTGGAGCGAATTTGACGGTGGTGCTGACATGAAGGCGGAAGTCAGAAGTCAGAAACCAGAAGTCAGAAGCGCGACATTCTGTCTCCTGTCTTCTGTCTTCTGTCTCCTGTCTACTGTGGGGCCGGCATGAGTACGCTGGCGACATTTCAGCCGCACCGGACCATGTATTTGCGCGGGTTTGACCGGCGCGGGTGCGCGGCTTCGATGAATCATGCCTCGGCCACTGGGTCCAC
>DATDGT010000317.1:0-34015 GCA_036521975.1 Bryobacteraceae bacterium | reverse complement strand
CTTTCGCCCTGACGTGATTTGGACAGGCCGTTATCGCTCAAAAGGGGGACCTCCATCTAGAGTTGGCCTCACAGCCCGAAAAACTCCAGCCGAATCAGTCCGGTTTTTTCCTGGTGTCGATTATTTTGGACAGCAGTGATTCTGCATGCCCCCGTAGGCCGTGTTGTAGAGCCCATTAAAGCTCGGGAAATTTTGTTGACTTGCAAAGCCACTGAGCCCCAACGCCGACCCTGGGTTGAAGTATAGGCCCGATCGGATCCACCACGTCGCATCGTTGAAAGTGCTGTTTATGTAACCCCCGCCTATGTGCAGCAGCAAATTCGGCCTCAAGGTACGGTCGTAATTTAGCCGTTCCGTGTAACCCCAAACGAATGTGCCGCGGGCCGCGGTGATTCCGTTTGGCAGACCATCCGCGCTCCCCAGAGTAGTGTTGATCAGGTTCTGGGTCGTGAGCAGGGATTGATAGAACGAAATCTTGTCCTTGGGGCCGATCGTGTGATCGACCTTAACCGTCTGAATGGACGAGTACCTGTTGCCAGGCTCAGTCGTTGCATAGTTGCCGGCGAAATTGGAGTTGTTCGCCAAGGGGAAGTACGACGTCAGCTTGATCGAGACGGGATCGAAGCGGCTCATGGGAATCGTATTGTTCGGGAACGGCTGGGCGTATCCCTGGCCAGACAGGGGTCCGGAGGTCGCGACGGCTCGCGAGGCGGGATCGAAGATCTCATTCGCGAACACGTGATTGCCGGCGGGGTCGACTTGGACTGTCGGGGTACCCAGCGCCGTAGTCTGGATCCCTAACTGGCCGCAGGCACTGCACGTCCCATTCGGTGAGATCTGGGAGAAATTTCCCTGGAGATAGTTGGGTGTAGGCACCGTATCGTTGAAGGAGTACAGCGTCGTTTCGAAGAAGTCCTCATAGTTGTAGAACCAGAAGGTCTTGTTGTGCCCATTGTAGATTTTCGGGATGTAGAGCGGGCCACCCAAGGTTCCGCCGAAATCGTTGCGGCGCTGGCGCGGGCGAAATTTACCTCCATTGCCGCCGACCGTGCTGCAAGCCTGTCCCGTGGGCCCTACTACGCAGCCTCCGCTCCTGCTGAAAGGATCGCCGGCAGCGAAGTCCTCGTTGACGAAGTACTCGTAGCCGCTGCCGTGATACTGATTTGTGCCCGACTTCATGGTCATGTTGATCACCGCCACGCCCGACTGTCCGTATTCGGGGGCATAGTTGCTGGTCTGGTACGCGATTTCCTGGATCGAGTCCACGCTGGGCTGGATCGTCTGCGTATAAACGTAGGTTCCGAACATGCGCGAGGTCGCGTCCTGGCCTTCGATGCGCATCGTCTCGGTCAGGTAGAAGCCCCCGGCCAGGCCGTTGAGAGTGAATGCTCCGCTGGCGTCATAAGAAGAGATGCCCGGAAGCGTCAGAAGCGAGTTGTAAGGATTACGGAAGCCGGAGGTGCCGGCGTTGACGGTCCCGATGCCGATCAGGGGAAGTGCATCCAACGCTTCGATGGCGACGTTGCGCGACAGCTCAGCGCTTTCGGTGGTCAGCAGCGAAGCTTCGGCGGTGACGGTGACGGACTCCGCCGCCGTGCCGACCTGCAATGCGATATCCTCTCTGAGTGTCTGCGTCGCGGCGAGGGCGAGGTTGGTATGGGTGTAGGTCTTGAAGCCCGTCGCCGTAACCGAAACGGCGTAGATGCCAACCGGCAAATCCGTTATCGCGTAGTCCCCGGAGTTCGTGGACACTCCGCGAAAAACAACTCCTGTTTCTGTGTTCTTGGCTTCCACGGTCGTCCCGGCGATGACCGCTCCACTCGAATCCGTTACCACGCCAGTGATGGTTCCGTTGCCCACCTGGCCGAACGCCAACAATGAAGCGGCCATCAGCAACAGCGCCAGCTTGACCGACCTTGCCGGAAACTCACGCGTGAGTTTCCGGTACGACCTCCTGCGAGTTTCTGTCATAAATTCCCCCCTTGGATTTCGGTAATCCGGTTGAGTTTATCCCTGCGTCGATTTGGAGTCAAGGGGGGATGCTGCATGCAGCTTTCAGCTTTCAGCGATCAGCTTCTGAAGCTGCCGCATAGCTCGCCTGCCATGGTCGCCAAGATCGAGTCCAATGGTAAGCCGATGGCTGAAATCTGATAGCTGAATGCTGAAAGCTGCGATGGTCAGAGGGCCGGTGGCACACGCTGGCGGACAACACGGAACCCGATATCGCTCACGCGTAGAGTGGGTCCGTAGTAGGAGTAACGCGCGGAAACACGCTGGAACGCGGCGGATTGATCCCAGCCGCCGCCGCGCACCACGGGCAAGCCTCGCCCAGGGCCCCCTTGCCCGCCGCCAAAACCAGGAAACGCTGGTCCGGCGAGAAGCTGACGCAACGCTTCCCTCAGTTGAGCCACTTGCTGACGCAAGGCGTCGATTTGCTGCTGCTGGGTCGCCCCCGGCGGCAACTCGGGCGGGTCGACCAGTGCGTCCGGACCGGGACCTGGCCCACCCGGAACCCCGCGCCCGCCATTACCTCCGCGTCCGCCACGTCCACCCGGACCGCGCCCGCCTTGCCCGCCGCGCGCTCCGAGAGCAGGTCCAGCAGGATCGGCAGCCGGGCTTGTGCTGTAGTAATTCGCCGAATAGAGGTCCGAGACCCACTCGCGCACATTGCCTTCGACGTCATAAAGACCCCAGGAGTTGGGTTTCTTCTGACCTACGGGATGTGTTTCGTCGCCCGAATTCGCGCCGTACCATGCGACCTGATCGAGCGGGCCCGAATACGGCGCATCCATCCCTGCGCGAGCTGCGTACTCCCATTCCCCTTCGGTAGGCAGGCGGTAATGATAGCCGTCGTTTTGCGCATTCAACTTGTCGATGAATTCCTGGGCGTCCAGCTTGCTTACGGTTTCCACGGGCAGGCCATCGCCCTTATGGGTGCTGGGATTGTTCGGCATCAAGGCCAACCACTGTGCCTGGGTTACCTCGTACTTGCCGATCTCGAAGCCTTTCGTGATCTGGACGCGATGCCGCGGATTCTCGTCGGCGGCGCATTGTTGATCGCCCGTAGAGCATCCCATCATGAATTCACCCGGCGGGATCGCGACGAATTCTATTCCGGCCGCAGGTCTTGCCTGCGCCGCGCGTCGCGCTGGTTCCTGCGCGTGAAGCAGGCATACCAGAAGAGTCAACGCGGGGACGGAGAGCAGCACGAGCGTCCGAACGAGCGGTCGCGTCATAGAGAAACGGTTGGAGAAACGGTGGTTGGCTTCTGCGGCGCTTATCTCCATGTCATCAATAATAGCCATGAAATCCGGCTGTGGCAAGAACTGTCCCGCTCGCCGATAAGAAGATCGATGGTTTCTCGGCTCGGCGTGATTTGGATCGTGGCCGCTGCGCTCCATGCACAGTTCCTTCAACAAGGCTCCAAATTGGTCGCAGGCGACGCCATCGGAATGGCCCAGCAGGGCGTCGCGGTGGCGCTTTCCGCGGATGGGAACACGGCGCTCATCGGCGGTTTGCGAGACAACAACGATATAGGCGCGGCCTGGGTCTTTACTCGCTCGGGCGGCGCCTGGACCGAGCAAGCGAAGTTGGTGGGCAGCGGCGTGATCGGCTCTTATGCCTATCAGGGAATTCAAGTAGCCTTATCCCGCGATGGCAACACAGCCATCGTCGGCGGCACGGGCGATGCAGAAAGTACCGGCGCTGCCTGGTTGTTCACCCGCTCCGGGACGGTCTGGACGCAACAGGCCAAGCTGGTGGGAACCGGCTATGTCGGCCAGTCCTTCCAAGGTTTTCGCGTGGCCTTGTCGGGGGATGGCAACACCGCAGTGGTCGGCGGGACGGGCGATGACAACAATGCGGGAGCTACTTGGGTCTTCACCCGCAGCCAGGGGGTTTGGACCCAGCAAGGCAGCAAATTGGTTGGGACCGGGGCCGTCGGCGAGGCGACGCAAGGTTGGTCGGTAGCGTTGTCGTGCGATGGAGATACGGCCGTCTCCAGCGGAGCTTACGACAACAACTCGACCGGCGCGGCGTGGGTGTTTACTCGCTCCAACGGAATATGGACCCAGCAGGGAAACAAGCTGGTAGGCTCCGGTGCCCCTCCCGGCACTAACTGGGAAGGCTGGGCGGTAGCGTTATCGCCGGCGGGCGACGAAGCGGTCTTGCAAGGCACGCCGAGCGATGGAGCGGCGGGAGCGCTCTGGACCTTCACGCAATCGAACGGAGTGTGGACGCAACAGGGCAATCCAACCGTGGTAAATGGCGCGGATTATGTCACGGGCCTTAGCCAGGGGCAGTCCGTGGCGCTTTCGGCGGAGGGAACCCTCGCGGTCATGGGTGGCCCCGGCGACGAGGGCGGCGTAGGAGCGACCTGGGTGTTTACCGGATCGGGTGGCCCTTGGATGCAGATAGCGAAACTGGTGGGCTCGGGATTTGCGGGACTCTCTTGGCAGGGCTATGCGGTGGCGGTATCGGCGGACGGCGGCACGATTCTGATTGGTGGTCCTACGGATAACAACTCGATGGGCGCCGCGTGGGTGTTCTCTGCCACTCCGCTGATTTCGAGCGGAGGCGTGGTGAACGCCGGAAGCTTCCAACCCGTGCTGGCGCCAGGGGCGGACGCCTCGATTTTCGGCGCCCACTTTGCGGCCACGGCCGTGGCTGCTGCTTCGACGCCTTTTCCCCTTACCCTCGGCGGCGTTTCCGTGACCGTCAACGAAATCGCCGCGCCGATGATCTATGCCGGTACAGGACAGATCAATTTTCAGGTTCCTTATGAGACGGCAATCGGTGCGGCCTCGATCGTTGTGAGCGTCAATGGCGTGCCTAGCCCACGCGCGCAAGTCTCCATCGCGCCCACCGCGCCGGGCGTGCTTTTTTCCACCGGCGGTCAGGCCATCGCGCAGAATCAGGATTATTCGCTGAATGGACCTACTAATCCCGCCCAGGCCGGAAGCTATCTCACGGTGTATCTGGTGGGAGGCGGAATGCCGTCGCCTCCCGTCGCTACCGGAGCGCCGGCGCCCCTGTCGCCCCTGTCCACCTTCGCACCGGTTACCGCGAGCATCGGCGGCTCTCCCGCCAATGTGGCGTTTGCCGGCCTGACGCCCGGCAGCGTCGGCCTGATGCAGATAAACCTGCAAGTCCCGAATCTGCCCGCCGGAACCTACCCTGTCCGAGTCACGATGGGATCGAGCACAGGCAACACACCTACCGTGGCGGTAGCGCGATAGGAGAAGGCAGAAGACAGAAGTCAGAAGACAGGAGCCAGGAGACAGAGGATCAGTTTTGCACGGTCAGGAATAGGGTCTGAGGAAGCGGCGCGCCATTCTGTGTCGCGTTGATTTGGTAATCGCCATTTGCCAGGCCCGCCGGGGCGGTGATATAGAATTCGTACAGTCCCACGAAGTTTGGCGCCAGACCGGCGTACGAGACATTCGCCGGCGCTGATCCGAAAGAAAATGTGACCGCGTTGGTTAGCGTATTGCCTTGCTCCACCTCGACGCCAGGGAGAATCGGCGGAGTAACATCGCCGAAACCGATTCCGTACGCAATGATCAGGTCTCCCGGCTTCGCCGCCCGGCTATTCACTCCAAGAGCCGCGCCCGCGCTAGCGCTCAAAACATAAGCGCCGTCGGAAGCGAAGGTCGCCACCAGGTACTGCTTGCCATTCAAGTTGAAGCTGGAGGGTGCCAGCAGTCCCGGCGCCAGCGCCTGGCGGGCGAAGTTGAACTGGGAGCTAGTCCCTTTGCAAGTTGCGACAGTAACGGGGACATTGCCTGTGGCGGAATCCTCGGGGGCTTGAACATTGAGCTGCCCTGTCGAGAGATACCAGACATAGGCCGGCTTTCCATTGATGCTCACGCTGACGCCGTCAAGCGAGGTGGGAGCGTTGACGCCATTAAAGTCGTTCGCAGTCCATTGGCCGGGATTGCGGGGGTCGGCGGGATCCGCGAGGTTCGTGCCCTTGATCTCCAACCACGAGCCGGATGCGAAATACGCGTAGCCGCCGTAGTCGCCCGCCAAGTCGATGAAAGTAATCGCTGGGGCCCCTGCAGGCGTGCAGGTGACCGTGAACTGGACCGAGAACAGCAACATCTCATTGACATAGACCCTGGCTGACCAGGTGCCAAACTGGCTGGACGGCACGTTTGTCAGCGAGAGGCCCGGCGTCCAGAGGCAAGTACTTTCGGGCTTGGAAACTGGCGGCCAAAAATTCGCGAAAATCGTTGTCCCGTCCGGAGCGAGCCACGCCGCGCTCAACACGTCGGCCGGTGAAACGTTCGCAACGAAGAATAGGTAAGCAGTCATATTGGTGGCGAAAAAAGTGACTCCTGGCGGGTTCGAGCAACCAGATGGCGCTTGCGCAACAACGAACTGCTTGCTGAAGGTGACCGGAGCGGGCACGGCCGTGAAGTAGAGCGGGCCAGTGACTGTTGCGCCACTGGACACAGTGATGGCGGCAGTTGCAGGGGCAGCAACAAGCTTCACGCCGACGGTTGCAGTTAACTGCCCCGGGCTCACGAATGTGGTCGGAAGCGTCGCGCCGTTCCACTGAACTACCGCCGCCGATGCGAAAGTCGATCCGTTCACCGTAAGCGTGAACGTCGCGGCGCCGGCTGTGACTGAGGCCGGCGAGAGACTCGATATCGTGACGCCGCTTGCGGACGGGCCGTTCCAGCCGGTCACCAGATTGTAGACGTCCACCGACCCCAACCCGGTGGCGAGATTGTATCCCGGAGTCGCGTTGTATCCCAATTGGCCGTTCATGCACTCCAACGATCCCGGCGCACAGGGAACAACATTGCTTCCTATGGTGATGTCGTGAAAAATGGCGGGCGAGCTGACCGCCAATGAATAGAGTGTTGCGTTGATGTTGCCCAAACCGTTTGTTTTCGTGTACTGATTCAGGAGGGCCAGGATACCGGCGAAGACTGGGGTCGAAGCCGAGGTTCCCCCGACCAACTCTGTTAGGCCGCCGATCACGATGTTGTAGGCGTCGTGGTCGGCGGATGCGGCAAGGGCGATATCAGGCAGGTTGCGTTGGCTGTTCGCAGGAACGCCCGGGCCTTTTTGCCAGGATGGTCTCGCGAAAAAGATGCTGCTGCCGCCGCCCGTGGAACCGAGGCGCGTATCGAGTCCCGTGCCGTAAACGCTGTCGTTCCAGGCCATCTCGGGGATGTAGCCCAGAGCGGAGCCGCCATTGGCGCCATTGGTCGGGCTCCAGTAGTTTGCGCCTTCGTCGTTGAACTCCGAGCCTCCTACTGCAGTAACTTCCGGAATGCTGGCGGGAAAATGGACCGCCAAGCCATCCGAGGCGGTGGTGTTGCTATCGCTATCGCAATCTGCCGCTCCGGAGTCGCCACTGTCGGCCACCCAAGTAATGCCCTGGCTATTGCCCTGCTTCGCAATAGTTTCGAACGTCGACGGATAGGACGCCGGTTGGCGGGCTTCGCACCCTCCGTAGCTCTGACTGATGATCGGCGCCAGATTCTGATCGATTGCGTACGTAGCGGAACTCATGAAGTTGGTACTGTAAACGTAAATCAGCGTCGCGTTGCGCGCGATCGCTCCCGCCCACTCCAGATCAAGATCGGCTTCGACTAATGCAGATGAAACCGTTCCCGGGTCGGCGCCGCCAAGAACGGTCTGAATATTTGCCGGGCTCAAGCCATAGGTGCTGCGGAAGGTTTGAATGTCGGTGGGATCCAAGTCCGTTACCCCGACGATGGCGATTTTCTGCCCGGTCCCGTCGACCCCCATCTGGTACAGCGGATTGATGTCGTAGATAGTTGCCAGGTCTGCGGGCGCAAGTGAGTGTGCCCCGGAGGCGGAAGTATCCGCTGGCCTGAGCGACGGCGGCTTCGGATTGAAATCGTCCAAACCGAGCAGCGTTCCGACTAGAGGCGCGATCGCCGCCGGAAGCAGAGGCTCGGAGGAAATAGCGTAGTGCGCCTCTCCGTTGACGACATACCGGTGCACCGCCGTATGAAATGCCCCCTCAACCTGCGCCGTCGTGCCGCTGAACGCAATCCAGTTCCGCCCGCGGGCGGTATATTCAATTGAAAAACCTGCCGAGCTTAACCACGCCGAGATCTTGGCGAGATCCCTGCGGCTTAGGCCGAATCGATCCGCATATTGCTCCGGCGTGAGCCACCTACGGAATTGCGGGGACGTGGGGTCCCGCTGCGCGGCCAATAGTTCATCCAGGGCCGACTGTTGGGCCGGCGTCGGAATCGTGACCAACTGAATGTATCTGAGCCGGAATGATCCTTCCACCTGTCCCTGATCGTAGCGGGGCTGAGCCAGTGGCTGTGCAATGCCTCGCGCCGGGATCGTCTGTCCACTATCGATCGTTCCCCCGATCCGGTCCGGTTGCGCAACTAAAATTCCTGGAGCGGCAAGACAGAGAACAAGCGCCTGAGGCCAGGCAGAAACCTTCCTCCACCGCATTTGTGGATCTCCGATTGGAAAGTGGAAGCCGACACTACCACATCGGACGCGTTGCCTGCAAATGAGACACATTGAGACGGATTGACTAGCCGATTACTTTATCGGCGCGTAACTGCTGAATCGCGTCGCTGGCGTAACCTAGTTCGTGGAGAATCGATTCGGTGTTTTCGCCCAACGCGGGAATGGGATCGAATCTCGCCGGGCTATCCGAGAGGCGCAGCGGGCTGGAACTCACGGGAATTCGACCCACTGGGGAGTCCACTTCCCGAATCATTTGACGAGCCGCTACTTGCGGATGGGCGGCCACTTGCCCGATACCTCTCACTTCGCCGTAAGGCAGACGGCTCTTCTCCAGCCGCGCCAGCCACTCCTCGTGAGTGCGCTGCAGAAAGATGTCTTCGACCATCTTTTCGAGAACCGCTCGATTCTTCCGGCGTAATTCCGACGTTTCAAAGCGAGCGTCTTCCAAAAACTCGGGCCGCTCGATCACTTCACGGCAAAATACTTCCCAGTCCTGACGGGTCGCTACGGCGAAGCTTACGTACACTCCATCACCGGCTAAAAATGGTCCGTAGGGAGTCACATAGTGATGGCGGAATCCCACGCGTGGAGGCTCTTCGCCCTGATGCCAGTAATGCTGTAAGAAATATCCTTGCCAGGCCAGGATCGACTCGAACATGGAAATATCGATATATTGACCCCGGCCGGTCTTTTCTCTTTGATACAGAGCCGTAAGTATGCCCGTTACCGCATACATGGAGCACGCTAAGTCCGCGATCGGAACGCTTACTTTCGCGGGTTGGCTTTCCGATCCGGTGGTGGCGATGATGCCGGCCTCGCCCTGAATCAGCAGGTCATACGCCTTCACGTCTTTATAAGGGCCGCCTTGACCATATCCTGAGATCGAACAATAAATCAATCGAGGATTGATGGCTCGCAGATCCTCATATCCCAGACCTAGTCTCGACGCTACTCCAGGAGCGAAATTTTCGACAAACACGTCCACGGTCTTGGTCAAGCGTTTCAGGATTTCCAATCCGTCAGGCTTTTTGACATCCAGAGCCAGGCTGCGCTTGTTGTAGTTCAACCAGACGTAGCCCGACGATAATCCGCGAACGGCGCTATCCCAATGGCGGATCAAATCGCCTTCCTTTGGTTTTTCGATCTTGATCACATCGGCGCCCATATCGCCCAGGATGCGCGTACAGTGCGGGCCGGAGACGGACACTTCCAGCGCCAACACTCTTACGCCGGATAAAGCGGGTTGGCCGTTGCTACTTGGATTCATTAATTGTGGGGAAAAGGTCGCGGGCAGGAGCGAAGGCGCGTTTCCAAACCATGACCGAGCGCGCGTAATCGATCACGACTTTACCCTCCTGCTGGACGCCGCGCGTGCGCACTTTGACGATGCCCCACTGTGGCTTGGATTTGGATTCGCGCTTTTCCAAGACCTCCGATTCGGAATACAAAGTGTCGCCCGCAAACAGGGGGTTTGGCAATTTGATCTCGTCCCAGCCTAACGCGAAACCGTTTTCGCTGACATCCGCGACGCCCATCCCAGCCACGATTGCGAGCGTGAGGGCGCTGTTGATCAAAGGCCGCTTATACTCGGTCCGCTTGGCGTATTCGGAGTTGAAATGGATTTGATTCGTGTTATTCGTCAGCAGTGTAAACCAAATGTTGTCGGTTTCCGTGAGAGTCCTGCCGAGACGGCAACGATAGATATCGCCGACTTCGAAATCTTCGAAATAACGTCCTTCCCAGCCCTGTTTCACCGCCATGGACAAATCCTCCTCAAGAACTGGCCGCCACGCCGAGTTTTGCCGCGAACGCAACGGTGCGCCTGGCTCTCTCGATGATCGGAAGATCGATGAGTTGACCGCCGAAAGCGATCGAACCATCGCCGCGCGCAATCGCCACCTCGAAAGCCTCGATGACTTTCTGGCAATAGGCCACCTCGTCCGCGGTCGGCCCGAAGATGCGATTGATCGTATCGACCTGACCCGGATGGATCGAAGACATCCCGCTGAATCCGAGCCTTCGCGATTGCAACGCGAAGCGTTCCAGTCCAGCGGCGTCCGAAAGATCGGGCCAGACGCCGTCCACCGCTTGAATATTCGCGGCCGCCGCCGCAACCACCATCGCCGATCTTTGAAACAGCATCTCCGAAGCTTCGCCTTCCCTCTTAAACGGCAACCCTAGTTCCTTGCCGAAATCCTCCGCTCCGAACAATAAGCCGGTCACGCGAGGCGAGGCCGTGGCAATCGCGTGGGCGTTCATCAACCCTCGTGGACTTTCGATAGCGATGAGCATCGCGATCTTGCCCGAGGCGAGGCCGGCCTGCCGCTCGCGGTCGCGCAGGATTGCATCGGCCAGTTGGATTTGCGCCGGCGTCTCGATCTTGGGCAAAACCAGTCCATCCAGACCCGGCTGGACGATGTGCGCCAGATCCGCCGAAAGGTGTTCGTAGCTAGCGGCGCTCACTCTCACGAAGCGCGCGGGAGTAGTTCCGGCCGCTCTCTCTTGGGTGAGCGACGCTCCGATTTGCTGCCGGGCCGCCTGCTTCTCCTGTTGAGGGACGCCATCCTCTATATCCAGCATCAAAGCGTCGATGTGGCTCAGGCCCAGGGCCTTATCGATCATCTTCTGCCGGTGGCCCGGCACAAACATCCACGAGCGGCGCAGTTCATCGGCCATATACGTTCAGTTCGGCTCCAGTTTCCTAGTGTACTGTCCCGACTGTTCCCTGACGGTCGCGGCTCTGTTTGAAACCGCTCCCTACGGTCGCGGCTCTGTTTGGGGGATTCACTGTCAGTATGATTTCGGCAGTCCCAGGACTTTGTTTCCTAGGAACGCCAAAATCAGATTATTGCTGACCGGTGCGACCGTCAGCAATCGCGTCTCCCGGAATTTTCTCTCCACGTCGTATTCGCGAGCGAATCCATAGCCGCCGTGGGTGGTGAGGCAGATATTGGCTGCTTCCCAGGCGGCCTCCGACGCAAGGAATTTCGCCATGTTCGCTTCCGCGCCGCATTTTTCGCGGCGGTCGAATTTCCCGGCCGCTTGATACCGCATCAGGTCGGCGGCTTCGATGCGTGCATAGGCTTGCGCGATCGGAAACTGAATGCCCTGGTTGGCGCCGATCGGTTTGCCGAAGAGAACGCGGTCGCTCGCGTAGGTCACCGCGCGATCGACGAACCAGTGTCCGTCTCCAATCGCTTCGGAAGCGATCAAGATTCGCTCGGCGTTCCACCCGTCGATGATGTAGCTGAAGCCGCGGCCCTCCTCGCCGATCAGATTTTCCACCGGAACCTCCACATTCTCGAAGAAAACCGAATTGGTGTGGTGGTTCACCATCATATCGAGCGGCTGCACGTCCAGCTTGCCGCGAACGTTGCGCATGTCGACGATGAAAACCGAAATGCCTTGAGTCTTCTCCTTCACTTGGTCGTAAGGAGTGGTGCGAGCGAGCAGCAGCATCAAGTCGGACTGTTTTACTCGCGAGATGAAGATTTTCTGTCCGTTGACGATGTAGCGGTCGCCTTTGCGCACCGCCATGGTTTGAATCCGCGTGGCTTCGGATCCTGAATTCGGCTCCGTTACGGCGAAAGCCTGCAGCCGTAGTTCCCCGCGCGCGATCTGCGGAAGATAGCGGCGCTTCTGATCTTCATTTCCGTGGCGCAGAAGAGTACCCATCGTATACATCTGGGCATGGCAAGCCCCGGAGTTCGCGCCGGATCGGTTGATTTCCTCCAGGATGATGCCGGCTTCCACCATGCCCATCCCCGCGCCGCCGTATTCTTCAGGAATCAGAGCGGCCAGATATCCGGACTTCGTGAGAACCTTTACAAATTCATCCGGATACTCCTCGTTCTTGTCCACCTTGCGCCAATAGGCGTCCGGGAAATCCTTGCATAACTCCCGGACGCTCTGGCGGATCGCTTGCCTGTCTTGTTCGGTGATTTCAGTTTGTAATTCGGGTACCGGCATGATAACTTCCAACCTTGACCGCTCCCTATGGTCGCGGCTCAGCCACGACCGCTCCCTGTGGTCGCGGCTCAGTTACTACAGGGCTTGTTAGTCGGCGAAATCGCACATAAGTGTGGTTAATTGTCCTTTATTTGTCTTTTTTCCAAGCTTCGATAAAGCGTTTTGCGTCTCCCAGAACGTCTTCCGTCGAGGGCACGTACGGGATGATCAAGCGGTCCACGCCGGCCTCGGCGAAGGGCTTCAGACGCTCCTTGATTTCGCCAGCCGACGTGGCCGGCACAACCGGCAGCCGGTCCATATAGGCGTCGGTGATCAGCTCTTGCGCGGCCTTGAAACCTCCTTGCTTGAAAGCCTCCTGAACGGCGTTCACCTCGGGTTCGAAACCGGAGGCTTTCAGCATGTCGCGATAGTGATCCGCGATGTTATAAAAAGTGAGCACCTGGCGGAGTTTGGCGCGCGCCTTCGCGCGATCGGGATTCATCGAGACGCGCACTTTGGTGACGATTTGGATATCGCCAGCCGGGCGGCCCGCTTCCGCCGCTCCCGCGCGAACGCGCTCGGCGATTTGGCGCACCGTGGCGGGGATCGCCATATTGATCATTACTCCATCGCCGATCTTGCCCACCAAGTGCGTCATCTGCGGCCCCAAGCCGGCGATGAGCACGGGAAATTTGGGGTGCGCGGGTTTCCAGGAAAGTTGAAATCGCTTCCCAGTGGTGTAAATTTCGCCTTGATATTCGACGCGCTCGCCCGAGGCGGTTTGGCGAACGATGTCTACGTACTCGCGGATGCGCCGAAGCGGACGGTCGAAAGTTCCGCCGTGCCAGGCGGCGATGGTCACGTTGGCGACTCCCAATCCCAGCAGCAAGCGGCCTCCGGAAAGATCCTGCAGCGTGGCGGACTGAACGCCGAGCGTCACCGGGCTCCGCCCATAGATGTGATAAATCGCGGTGCCTAGCTTGAGTGTCTTGGTTCGCGCCGCTATCGCGGAAAGCAACACCAGCGGATCGGTGCTGTTGGATTCACCTTTCCAAATCGCACCGAATCCGGCTTCTTCCACCAACGGAGACAACTCGACAATTCCGCCGACAGGATAGTGCGCGGCGGAGTTCAACTCGATGTCATAGATGGGCATAGTTCACGCTAGCGGAGAAAACCCCGAGTCCGTTCAGTCGCGGAAGGCAGCAGAATTGTCGCGCTGACGAGCAACCATGGTATCTTTCGGCAGTCGGGTCTGTCAACTGCCGGACCGTTTCTCGATTGAGCGGTCCCTCGGGGCGTTGCTGGACGGTCGTCGCGCGCTCGAAAAAACAAACCCAGCGCCCGCGCAGGCGCCTAGCCGGATCGACCGGACTTGAAAAAACAAATCGAACATGACCGGCGGCGCGTTCACCCATGAAGATGAAAATGGCCGCGCGCCGCGCGCCCAAGTCCAGGCGCAGGCAGGCCTCGCAACACATTGATTCAAAAGGGGGCACGTTTTTCATTTTCGTAAGAAGCCAGCACCCTGGTGCAGCGCTGCCTGCAGTGGTGGTTGTAGCCCGAAAAAACGAAGCGAAACCCTTGCGATCCGCGGCGCCTGTCCGCGGGTGACGGACCGGAAAAGACTAATCAGCTATCGGCTATCAGTTATCAGTATTGGCTTGGTGCCGCCGGCATGAAATTTCTCCTCGCGCAACGTCCTTGACCGCGCACAACGCCACGACCGGGCTGTGCGCTTTGATAAATCGAAGGAGCTCCCTCTTAGGCTGTTACCCTGACCAGGGCCCGGTTTATTTAACCTCAAACCGGGAATGAGCGCTGGCGTTTCGACAGCAGCGCATCGCCCACGACGGCAGACCCACGTCCCAGTAGTGCCTAGGATTTCTGGAAGGGTGACCGCGATCCCCCGTGAGGAGGTCCCCGCGGCGCTTACCTTGCCTGCTGCTCATAATAAAGCACGCTTCGAGAGGAATACCCATCACCCTAGAACGGGAACTCGTAGAAAACGCGTAAGAATTTAGTTATCGCGCGAATGTGAATAAGCGGGATACCAATGCCGCGCGCGAAAAAATAAAGCCGCCGGACGGGGGTTGGCTGCCTGTGATGATTGGCGCGAAAAAACGAACCGAGGGTCTCCCTGGTCCATACGGTCCAGGATAGGGTTCGGGAGCTGTTGATGGCGTGGTTCTGTTCGCTAAGTGACTGATCGGGAAAGGGAAAGGACCAGGTTGGAGGGCGAATGGTCCATCACGAGCGCTGATCCGCGTGAGCCGATGTGCGCTCTTCGAGTTGGAGGAAATGGACGCGGCCGCCCTTGTCGCCAGCCACGATCTTTCCTCCGGCTGCGCTGGCGCAGCAGAGAGCGTCCGCATCGCAGGTGAACGTGGCGAGGCATTCGCCGCTCTCCAGATCCCACACCTTCAGCGTCTTGTCCCAAGACGCGGAGACCGCGCGGCGACTGTCCGGCGTGACCGCCACGCCATAGACCCAATTCGAGTGGCCTTCCAGCGCGAGCAGCTCGCGGCCCGTCTCCAGATCCCACACCTTCAGCGTCATGTCCCAAGACGCGGAGACCGCGAGGCGGCCATCCGGCGTCACCACCACGCCATAGACCGGACCAGCGTGGCCTCCAAGCGCGAGCAGCTCGCGGCCCGTCTCCAGATCCCACACCTTCAGCGTGTTGTCCGAAGACGCAGAGACCGCGCGGCGGCCGTCCGGCGTCACCGCCACGCCATAGACCTGATTCGAGTGGCCTTCCAGCGTGAGCAGCTCGAAGCCCGTCTCCAGATCCCACACCTTCAGCGTCTTGTCCCAGGACGCGGAGACCGCGCGGCGGCCGTCCGGCGTCACCGCCACACCATCGACCCGATTCGAGTGGCCTTCCAGCGCGAGCAGCTCGCGGCCCGTCTCCAGACCCCACACCTTCAGTGTGTCGTCATAAGACGCGGAGACCGTGCGGTAGCCGTCCCGCGTCACTGCCACGGCATCGACCGGGCCAACGTGGCCGTTCAGCGCGAGCAGCTCGCGGCCCGTCTCTAGATCCCACACCTTCAGCGTCTTGTCATGAGACGCGGAGACAACGCGGCGGCCGTCCGGCGTCATCGCGACGCCATTGACCCAACCAGAGTGGCCTTCCAGCGCGAGTAGCTCGCGGCCTCTCTCCAGATCCCACACCTTCAGTGTGCGGTCATAGGATGCGGAGACCGCGCGGCGGCCGTCCGGCGTCACTGCCACGCTATTGACCAGGCTAGAGTGGCCGTTCAGCGCGAGCAGCTCGCGGCCCATCTCCAGATCCCACATCTTCAGCGTCTTGTCCCAAGACGCTGAGACCGCGCGGCGGCCGTCCGGCGTCACCGCCACGCCAGTGACCGGATGCGAGTGGCCTTCCAGCGCGAGCAGCTCGCGACCCGTCTTCAAATCCCACACCTTCAGCGTCCTGTCCCCAGACGCGGAGACCACGCGGCGGCCGTCCGGCGTCACCGCCACGCCATTGACCCCACTAGAATGGCCCTCCAGCGTGCGTAGCTCGCGGCCCGTCTCCAGATCCCACACCTTCAGCGTCTGGTCCCAAGACGCGGAGACCGCGCGGCGGCCGTCCGGCGTCACCGCCACGCCGTTGACCGGACCAGCGTGGCCTTCCAGCGCGAGCAACCCGCGGCCCGTCTCCAGATCCCACACCCTCAGCGTTTTGTCATCAGACGCGGAGACCACGCGGTGGCCGTCCGGCATCACCATCACGCCGTCGACCGGACCAGTGTGGCCCTCCAGCGCGAGCAGCTCGCGGCCCGTCTCCAGATCCCACACCTTCAGCGTGTTGTCAGAAGACGCGGAGACCGCGCGGCGGCCATCCGGCGTCACCGCCACGCTTTTGACCGGAACAGCGTGGCCTTCCAGTGTGCGCAACAGTCGGGCACCCGGAGGATACAGAGCGGGCTGCATCGGCCGCAGCCAGCGTGCTGGCGCGGCCGCGCCCAATTGTTCCAGGAAAGCCCGGATTCGCGGCTGATCCCTATGCGGCAACAGCCGCCCCGCCAACTGGGACGCAAACTGTCGTGCATCGGCGTTGAGCACGTGGCTCGAAAGCCATAGCGCACCCTCTAATAATTCCGTCTCGGGCGAAGGCTTCAGGTGTTCGTAGTCCGCGATCAACGCGTTGGCATCCGTGGCCACGAGCTTGGCTGCCATCCACCTTGGGTCCCAAAGGATTCGCTCCACATCGGTCTTGCGCCCGGCCTGCAGGAGATGCCACGGCAGCCAGCGCCAGGCGTATTGACCGGGGAGCTGCGGAAGCTCGTTCCAATCGTGCCATGAGCCTACCAGGCGATTGTGAAGCGCCGCGGGGTCCGCTCGGTGCGGCGAGCGGCGCAGCCAATCGCGCATTACGTCGTGCAGGCGAAGCGCGCCCTGTTGAAGATCGAGCTTGAGCAGCGACAGGCGCGCGAGCCGCTGGGCCAGATCCTCGGAGTCGAATTCGTCGAGTTGCCAGATTGCGGCCGCGGCTTGTAAGGGAATTGCTACGTCTTCGGGGAAGATGGACAATCCGGCAAGATGCTCTCGGTCCCCCGCCGCGAGCAGATCGAGACTGGCTTCGACAACGCTGGTGATGGTCTGATGGCGTGCTTCGGCCGCGGGGTTATGGAGTGCGATGGGGCCTTTGCGTTCGAGCCGTTGCATCAACCATTCCGCCGCATGCGAAGCCGAGTCGCGCTGGCTCACGCGTTCCCGCATCATGGCCGAGGCGATTTCGAGCGCCAGGGGCCATTCACCTAAGCGTTTGGCGAGCGCTTGCGACTGGTGCTCCGCGAGGCCCGCGACGCCTTGCGTGAGCAGCGCCACCGCCTCGGACTGGCTCATCTCATCGACATTCACGGGGCTGGCCTCGCCGGCGATGCTCGCATCGCGCGTGGTGAACAGGCGCGCCGACGCTTTTCCGCCCCGAAGGAACGGCCGCAGGTGGGCGGCATTCCACACGTCATCAATCACCAGCAGGCAGTTGCGCTGCTCCAACTTCTCGCCAAGCTGGAGCGCGGCGTATTCTTCGCCCGCGACCTCAGGTGCATGGCCTGTCAATGTGGCGAAGGCGGTCGTCAAGCTTCTCAGCACATCGGGCGATTGCCCCAATGTCACCCACAGAATGCCATCGTCGAACTGTTCCAGAATGTCCGGGTCGTGGCACAGCGCGGCGGCGAGAGTGGTCTTGCCGAAGCCTCCCGCGCCCGTCACCGCGGTGGTGATAGCCACCGCCTGGCCGCGGCCTTCTGAGAGCAGCAGCTTCTTGAGCGCGCCGAACTCGGCCGGGCGTGGAACGAAGTGGGGCGGGAGATCGGGCGCCATGAAGGGGACGCGGCGCTTGTCGCAGCCTTTTCGCAGATGGGCCAGGAAGGAAGGCCATTCCTTGTCGAGGTCAAAGAAATGGGCCTTGCTCATCCAACGGGGCATCTTGCTTAACGCGCACAACGCATTCGCTGTGCGCTCGCCGAACTGAAGTTCGGAATCCGGCACTCCTTTCACGGGATAAACGCAGACACCTTGCTGGCGCGCGTAGCGCCATTCTTTTTCGACGTTGCCGGAGGTGAGGGCGGCGGGCGTCATGACGAGGACCAGGAACTCGACGGAATCGATGGCGTCCGTGATTTGCTTCCACCAGCCCACGCCGCCTTCAAGGAGAAGGCGATCCTGCTTGATCCTGATATCCGGCGCTTCGCGCTGGAGCCGGTCGCGGATTTCGGCGGCTTTCGGCTCGCCGTCCGCGCGGGCGTAAGACAGGAAGATGCCTATCTTCTCCGGCGGCTCGTTGGGCATTCAGGGGCAGTATAACTTGAGCGACGCGGCGTCTGATATGCGGCGCTTCGCGTGATATCCGGCGCTTCGCGCTGCGAGAGGACCGCCACGGCCCGTGATCCGTCCGTAAGCCCGACCCCGCCCTAACGGGCGGGGCTAAAGACCGGCTGAAGCGCGGCGCGGCCTTCGCACCCCAACCCCCGGCTGTAAGGCCAGGGGATCTGAACGCCATGATGCGTTACTGACGGCGAGGCAATCTCCCCAACGCCTTAAAATGGGGGGAGAGCCAATGAACTTGAACACAGTGCAGGATATCGAACGCGCCATTGATGCGCTGACGCTCGCGCAGCGGGACGAACTATGCGATTGGCTTGACGAACACTATTCGCAGCCGGTTGACGCGAGGCTCAAGGCCGATATCGAGGCGGGCCGCTTCGATGAGCGCATCAGCCGCGCCGTGGCCGATCACAAGGCCGGTAGAACAGAACCCCTCTAGCGCAGTCCCATGCACCGCACCAATGCGGATTTCTGGAAGGAGTACCGGGCTTTGCCAGCCGACATCCGCGAGCGGGCGGACAAGCAATTTGCGCTGTTGAAAGCAAACCCGCGCCATCCTTCCCTGCAATTCAAGAAGCTGACCGAACACGGCGGACAAGAAATCTGGTCCTCGCGGGTCACGCTCAAATACCGCGTCCTCGCCGTAAGACTTGGTGAGGATTACGTGTGGTTCTGGATTGGCGAACACGACACGTATGACGCTATGATCTGAAGATTCTTACTTGAACCGTTTGCGGTACTGAAAGTCGATGCCGAACAAGCCGTTTGCGTCGCGGACTGCTACGGCTGACCAGCTTTTGTCGAAGTCCCACTCCACGCGAACTATCTGTTCCTGGGTGCGGTTCAGATTCGTGATGTAGGTGAATGTGACTTCCTTGGAAACCTGCTCTTCCCACGTGAGCCGCGCTTGGGGAAGATTCTCGACGCCGGTCATGTTGGGATCGATCTTGACGCCGCTGGCCCCAAAGAAGCGTTGGAAACGGCTGGACATTTGGTTGGAGAGCGCCTGCCCGAGCATATCGCCGCTCGCTAACCCCGAGAGCCCGTTTATGGGCTGCGCGGAAGGGAGGATGTCGGTGGCGGAGGGCGTGCGCCCCACGGCCAGCAGCGCGATGATTTCGGATTCGCGCAGCGGCGGGTCCGAGCTGTAGCTGATATTCAGTTTGTTCATGGGGCCCCGGAAGCCGATGGTCACGTTCGTTCCTCTGGCCTTGGTTTCCAGTTGCATATCCAAGATCGGCTCGATCCGGACCTGATTGACGAAACTGATCTCGCCCCGGTCGATGGTATAGCGGCTTCCGGGGAGTGCTATCTCGCCTTGATTGACATCGATGGTTCCCAGCAAAACCGGCCGCGACGGCGTTCCGCGCAAGCGCAGGTCTGTCGCCGCCTGCACATCGCGCGTCAGCGCCGTATCCAATTCGTAGCGCGGGGCTCCCTGAATCCGAATGTTGAATTGCATGCCGTGCAGATAATCGTTGGGCGCGGCGTTCTCGGGAGCCGGTCTTTGCGAAGCCGCCAATAAGGGGCCAAGGTCGATGTTCGGATCGATTACCGTCCGGTCCATGGTAATCGTGCCGGAGAGCGTGCTGGCTTCCGAGGTGCCGGTGAGCGCCAGATCGGCGTCGAAGCTGTTGCTGAGCCCCTGGGGATAGGCCACACGCACCTGCTGGGCACGCGCCTGCAGACGGTACGTCAGAACCTGTCCAAACTCGATGAACCCGCCGAACGCGATCGTACCGCCGCCGCTCCGGGCGGTTAACTGATCCACAACCGCGCGATTCCGGTCAAAATGGACCACTCCGTTCGCGTTATCGAGGCCATTGGGAACGTCGGTCAAATACAGAGATGCGTTTTTGAGCTCCAGGCGGCCGGCGAGATCGGGATTGGTCAGCGCGCCTTGAAGAGACGCCTGGACCTCAGCCGCGCCTTTCGCCAACAGATTGGGATTCAGTAACTGCAAGACAATCAGATTCACGGATCCGCTGACCGTGATGTTCGCTCCGGCGCCGGAGGCGAACGGGACGGCGCCCCGAGCCTCCAGGCTGGTGTCGCGAGCGGCGAATTTCGCGGAAACGATGCGCGCCTCGCGCGCGGTCAAGGCGATCACCACCGGCTGGCTGCTCTTGACGGTAATGTCCTGCTGCGGCACGCCCAGCCGCTTCGCCTGGTTGGCCTTGGGGTCGAGCTCCACCCTGTCCAGCGTCAACTGGGCTTGAACGTCGCGCGGCCGCTGCAACGCGATGGACACCGCGGCGCGACCCTGAACGACGCCATCGAAGGGGAGATCGCCTCCGCCGGAGGGCGCGGCGCCGCTGAGCATCGCAAGCTTATGCAGCAAATCGACGCTGAGGGGCGCGAACCGGATATTCACCGATCCGGGCTCGTCTCCTTCCAATTTCCACGAGCCTTGCCCATCGAACGCGACCCCACGCAATTTTCCGGTAATCGCCACCGAGGCGTTGGAGCTGGCGGTGCCACCGGATAGCGCGATTTCGCCGAGCGGCTGGCCATCCAGCGTGACCGTTTGCGCCGAAACATTTCCCTCCGCCGATGTGAGCTCGATGCGCCCACGATCCAGTTGAAGACGCCCCCGGACATCCCCGTTCAACAGGCCATTCAACCGCGGCGCGACTTTGTTTAATCGATCGATCTGTTTAGCGGGCAGATTTTGCGCGGCCAACTGGATCTGCGCGGCTCCCGTCCGCCAATCGGCGCCGGTGCGGCGATAGGCGCCCGAGAATTGCAATCTTCCGGGACCGTCTTCGGCCTGACCATTCGAAACCTCAACCGAAGCGAGGCTAAAGCCTGTCTTTTTTGTTAAAGGCGGCTGAAGCCCGCCCTCCACGGAATCGGCGGTGAGGCTAAGATTGGCGCGGACTCGATCGAGCCGCTCGCCGAAAGCCACAGGATTTTGCACGTCCAGAGCGATCTCGGCTTGCGGCGCGCGCAGCGATCCCGAGACGCGCACTGCGGCGTTGGCCATGCCCGCGATTGCAAGGGAACTGCCCGCCTCGCGAGCCAGCTCTTGAAGGTTCGCGTTCCGAATGGTCGCTTGCGCGGCGAGAGTTCCGTTCTCGAAACCGCCGGCCAAACTGCCGGACAAATTGCCGCTTCCGGTGACCTCGGTCGCTCCCCGGACCAATGTGAAGCGCGAGGCGCTCACCTCAGTTCGTGTCGCGGTGAAATCGGAGCTGAACTGCTCGAATGCGTGGCCTTTCACGATTCCGTTGGTCACGCTGGCCCGTCCCTGAAAGCTCGGATCGTCCAGGCTGCCGGTGACGGTCCCGCTGACTTCTACCACGCCGTTGTTCAATTGCAGGGGAAGGTCCTTCGGCAAGGCCAGCAAACCGCTCCCTGGCGGTCGCGGCTCAGTAGGGGACGAACCCCTCCCGGCCAAGAGTACACCCGGTCGCGGCTCGGTGTGAATGCCTTCGGGAGCCAGCATGTCGAGCATCGACAAGGCGGGTGAAATATCCTCGAGCCGCGTAGAATGAAGCCGCATTTGAACCGATTTGTCCAGCGTTCCGGAAGCCTCTACACGCGTGAATCCATTGGTGAGCGCGACGGGATCGAAGGAAATGTCTTGTCCGGCCTGGTCGTAGGTGGCGTGGATGGTTCCGGTCAGCCCGGTGGCTTGGGCGGCGGCGTTTGACCCGGCGTAGGCCTCAGCGGGAGTCACCGAGAAATTGACGCACGCCTTCGCATCGGATTCGCCTAGCGTTGCAGCAACCGTCACTTCTCCGGACATGACTCCGTTCCAGGGTATGGCCCGGTCGGTAACAAACTTCGCCGCTTGGGCCACGGTCAAGTTATTTACGTTGCCTTCGATACTCAGCTTGGACCTATGCTCCAGCGTTGCTGATCCGGTGAAAGTTGTTCCCCGCCAACCGCTCCCTGACGGTCGCGGCTCGGTAGGGGATGGTCGCGGCTCGGTAGGGGACACGGATGCTTGAATGTTTTTGAAAGAAATCCGCTCCGGCCCCGCGCTCACGTTGGCCGACAGATCCATCCCTTCCAGCTTCCATCGGTTGGTCGCATAACTGACGCCTCGAGCGCTCGCTTTTCCGTCGAAAGCGAACCGGAAACCATCGGTGAACGCGACGCTCAGAACTCCCTCGAATGCCGCCCTGCCGGCCGTTTCGATGGGAAGCGCAAACGTTTTGACCAACTCGCCGGCCGAGGCGTTGGCTTTCACATGGAACGATCCTCGCGGACGGCGAGGATCGTCAAGCTCTCCGCTTAGCTCCACGCGCGATTTTCCCGTCGAAAACTCCGCATGCGAAAACACCACGCGTGAGCGCTCTATCGCGAACTGCGCGGATGCTTGCGCCTGAATGGGACCGTAATCGTCAGACAACACCCAAACCCCCCGCGTCTTGAGCTCACCGCTATAGGCCTGCGTGCGTGTGTCATAGCTCATCCGAAGCTCCAGGCGTTCACCGCTCGTATTCAGAGAAATCTTGCGGTTGTCGTACTCGAGCAACCCCTCGACGACTTCGTAACGCCGGACTGCGAGATGGATCAGGTCCTGGGCCCAGCGCCCGGGATCGCGCACTAAGGGGTCGGGCAGATTGGTGGACCCGTCGGGATAAAGCACAATACGCAGGCGCGGCTTGTCCACGCGCAGCGAGGCGAGGTCGACCTTGCGCTCCCAAATCGAGAGGACGCGCAAGCCCAAGGCCACCTCCTCCGCGCTAAACAACGGCGGCTCACCGGGGGATTCTTTGCCGTGCACCACCAGTGGCGCCACTCGAGCCGTCAGGGTCGAGCCGCGGAAAGAGAAGCGGCCCAATTCCACACGCCCCCCCGTAGCCTGCTCGAGCTCGGAGATGATGCGCTGGCGCACATATTCGTGGAACCAGCCGCTTTGCACCACCACCCAGGCAGCCGCGACCGCGATCAGCGCGGCCACCAGAAAGCCGGCCAACATTCTTATAACTACTCTCATCCCAAAACCAACCTCAGTCGAAGACGCTTCCGGTGGAGCAAGCTTCAGCTTGCAACCTGGGCTTCAGCCCAGGTCCGGACGGTGGCTGAAGCCCCCGTTGCAGGCTAAAGCCTGCTCCACCAGGCGCCCTCATTTGAAAGCCGGCTCGCGATACTGAATCCGGTTCGAGGCCCGAGCCATCTTAAGCCAATCGTCAAGCGCTTTCATGGTGCGCTCTCCCGTCAGCAGATTCTCGATCTGCGCGCGGCTCTCTTCAAACGTGGGAATGGGCGCGCGGCCGCCTGCGCGCCATCCCGCGGCCAACTTCTCGTAATAGTCTCGCAGGTCGGCGTCCGAAATTTGGACCTCCGGCCGGAAGCGCAGCTCGGTGAAGCGCAGCTCGCGCAATCCGTCCAATAAGTGCTGGCTGAGATCCGCTTCCGTGATGCCATATTCCGCCAAAGCCGCGCGATATCGCTCGTCGTTATTTTGAACCTGCGGCGAATATTTCGATTTTTCCTGCTCCACCAGCTTCGCCGCGTCTTCGGGCGAAGCCAGCGTCAAATGGCTTTCCTCGGCCTCCTTCAAGATCAGAACTTGATCCACCAGCCGCTGCGCCGCCGCGCGCCGCGCGTCCGAGCTCAAATCCACCGGCTTGTGGTCGATGAACGCATCGACGCGCAGGTCGCGGATCAAATCGCTCTCCGTGATCACCTGCTGATTCATGGAAACCGCGATGCGATCCAACACTTCCGCTTGATTTACGGAATGAAGTGCGAAGAACAGAACTAACGCTGTGGACGGAGGCTGAAGCCTCCGTTGCAGGCTAAAGCCTGCTCTACAGGGCGTCCTCTTCACTCCCGGCTGCATTAAAACGTCTGCCCCAACGAGAGATGAAACTGGAACACGCTGATGCGCTGCGGCACATTCGGAGTTCCAGTGCCGGCGAGGAGTTGATCCAGAGTGCCGGAATAGCCGACGAAGCGCGGCGAATCCGGACTCAAGCTGAAATCCGCGCGAATCGGTCCGAGAGGCGTGCGATACCGAATCCCGAAACCGATGCCGTTCACCGCGTAATTGAAATCCTGATCGTTTCTTTGCCAGAAGCGGAAACTGATGCGCTGCAGCTCGGAATACACGTTACCGACATCCCAAAAGAAAACTCCCTGCACATTGTCGCCGACCAAGGGAAAGCGAAGCTCGGTGGTATGGAACAGGAAAGCGTTGCCGCCCACGGGGAATCCGGTCACGGGGTCGCGCGGGCCGGCTTGATTGTCGGGAAACGCGCGCTGCGTGGTCGCGCCGCCGGAGTAGAACCGCTCCGCCAGAGGGAAAGGGGTCACTCCCGCGACTCGCTGAATATAGCCGAATTGAAGATTGCGCGCCAGCACCAGATTGCGACCGATGCGATGATAGGTCGCGTTCCGCAAGATCAGGCGGCTGAAATCGGTCTCCGAGCCAAATCCGCTCCAAGCGTAGCCCACGTCCACGGAGTTGAGGAATCCCTGGTGCGTTTCGATGGGATCGTCCCGCCGGTCCTGAATGAACGAGACCGAGGCGATCCCCGCCCGATCGGGCTGCGAGAGCAAGGGGATCAGCTCCGGCGAAATCTTCAGTGTGCCGCTAACGATGGTCACGTGGCGGATGGTATAGCGGTATTGAACGGTGTTGGCTTTGCTGAGCCTCTGGGAAATCTGGATGGATCCTTCCGCGCGGCGCGCCTCAAACGTGCGCACGTCTTTGGAATTGTCGAAGAGACCGGAAATCGTCAACGTCAGCCGCTCATAGCCCAGTAGCTGCGGATCCGTGTATGTGAGCAGCGCGCGTTGTTCCAGCGTAGAGACCAGCGTTTGCAAGCTCACCGTGTGTCCCAGGCCCAAAAAATTCAGCCGGCTGATGCCTACCGATAAGCGCGGCACAAAGCTGGTGGTTCCCTGAGGCGAGTCGAATGTCGTCACGCCCCCGCCGATCCGCGCCAACTCCGCACCGACGCCCGCGTTGAAGGCGTACTTACGCGCCTCGTCGACATGGAACAGCATGTATTTCGCGTCTTCGTCGCCGTTCGGATTCTGGATCGCCGTCTCCACGGTCGAGAAAATCCCCAGTTCGTAGAGTTTCTGCTGGCTGTTGACGATCGCGCTTTGAGAGAGGGGATCGCCAGGATCCACCAGAATGCGGCTGGCCACGACCGAGGGCCGGGTGGTGTTCAAGCCCCGCACCAGCACCCGGCGAACGTATTCGCGTTTTCCCGGACGGATGATGTATCTCAGATCCACGGTTGCCGGCGCCGGACCGGGCATTTGAGTCCAGTCGAAGATCGCATCGGGATAGCCATTGTTGAAGTAATAGGAGAGGATGGTCTCGCGGTCCGCTCCCACATTGACTTCGCTAAACGGCTCGCCTTCGATCGATTCCAGCATCGGCCCCAAATGTTGGAGATCGCCTTCGGGAACGCCGTCCAGATCCAGCCGGTTCACAAACCACTGCATTCCCTCTTTGATCTCGAAATTCACGGCCAGCCGCCCTGGCCTCGCTTCGTAGTTTTCCACGGGCTTAGGAACCGTCACTTCCACATCGCGAAAACCGTTGGCGCGGTACAGATCCTCCAGCGTGGTTTTGTCGCGATTCAGCAGCGCGGGGGAAAAGCGGCCGCGATGGTATCGCACAAAGCTCGCCGGCGTGATCGACAACCGGTCGCGCAGCGTTTTCGTGTCGAAATAGCGATTGCCCGCGATGCCGATGTGCACCAGCTCGTACCGGGGACCCCGGATCACCGAGTAATCGATTTCCGTATGATCCGGCGCGGGTTCGTTTCGGGTGAAATTCACTTTGGTGTCGTAATATCCCTGCGATTGAAAATGCTCCAACAGATTCCGTTGCCCTTCCGCCAGCAGGCTCTCGTCCGCCGCTGCCTCCTGATAGACCGGAATAAGCCGGCGAAGAGCTCCGGCGGAGATTTTCGCACCCGTGACTTTAACTTCAAAGACCGGTCCGAGATCGACGCGCAGCAAAGGCGTCACGCGATCGGTTTCGGGATGATATTGGAGCTGGTCCAGGGTGACCCGGGCTCGCAAATGATCGCCCTTTCCCAGCTTTTGCTGCACGCGGCGGATACCGCTTTGAAGCCGGCTTTCCGTAAGCTCGCGCCAGCCGGGCATCGTCAAAAAAAAGAGGCGGCGCCGCCATTCGGTGGCATGAACCAGATCGGCTTCGGGCCGGTTGATCTCGCCCAAAAATCGGACGCCGTCGAAGCGAGCGCGCTGGCCGGTGTGAATGAAGAAATAGAGATTGGCTTCTTCGGTAGCCGGCGTGCGGTCCACGTGCGCTTCCAGCCGCGCGGAATAAAATCCGTTGGCGCGCAACAGGTCTTCTACGTTCTTCTCCGCCACATCCATCTGATCCTGAACGAATAAGGAACCCAGCTCTAACTTGGTGGAAGCCTGGATCTGCTCCCTGCCCGGCGGATCGGATTCCCCTGAGATATTGACGCCGCTGATAAAGAAATTGAATTCAGTGAAAATCCGCAGCGCCACGCCGCCTGCGTCGTTTTCTGCGTCTATAGATATATCCGAATAGCGGCCGGTGCGGTAGAGATCCTGAATGCTGGCGCGGACGTCGGCAAGATGCAGCGGCGCGCCCTGGTGCAGAGAGATGCGCCGGTCCAGTTCTTCGGCGGGGAGGGGTTGAGATGTTACGGGCGGCTGGAATTCGACGCGAGTGATCACGCGGCCTTCAAAATCGCTATTAGTGGCCGCCGGCTGGGCCTGGGAGACAGCGGCGACCACCCATACAAAAAGCCACGAGGGCGACTGCGCACGCACGAAGATTAAGCATAACGCGGCCCCGGTGGAGGAGGCTTCAGCGCACGGCTTGAACCGGCGACGTGCTGTTTACGAAATTGTGTATCGTCCCCTATGTTACTGATTCTACGTGAACACCCCGATTCCGCTAGTCTCTAATCGACGGTACACTTGAAGTGCGGAGTCTATTGTGACGATTACTCTGAAACTTACGCCCGAAGTCGAGGCCGGTCTGCTCACACGGGCCCAAGCCGAGGGACTCGGGGTATCGGACTACGTGCAGCATCTGGTGCTCGAAAAGATAGCGGCTCGACCTGACGTGGCGGCGCGGCCTGCCTACGAGTTGCCGCCCGAGGAGTGGATTCGGAAATTCGACGCTTGGACGGAAAGCCATGCGGCTCTCAATCTCCCGCCCCTCTTTGACGAGGACATTAGCCGGGAGTCCATCTACCGGGAGCGTGGGCTGTAAAGCGTGGTTCTTACCGACACGAACATCCTGCTGCGTTCCATTCATCCGCACCATGCGCATTATGCAGCGGCCAAAAGCGCGCTCAACGCGCTGCGCCTTCGCAATGAGGCGCTTTGCGTCGCCCCTCAAAATCTGGTGGAGTTCTGGGCCGTGGCAACCCGTCCGCGCAACGAAAACGGGCTGGGCTTGACCACGGCGCAAGCCGCGAACGAGCTTACGGCCATACAGGACTTTTTTCGTGTACTGCCCTATACACGCGAGGTCACGAGGGCCTGGCAGCGCATCGTAACGACGCAGGCAATTTCGGGCAAGCAAACACACGACGCCCACCTTGTCGCCATCATGCAGGTGAATTCGGTGCGGAGTATTCTGACGTTCAACAAAATGATTTCGAGCGGTATCCAGGAATCACCGTGCTCGACCCCACGCAGCTATAGATGCGGCTCCCTCGCAAGCGGGCTGCATGGTTAAAGACAGTTTCGCGCCTCCGTCCAGCAACACAACGGTCTAGTCTAGCGTGGTGTCACGATTAATGTTTGACAACCGCTCCCTGACGGTCGCGGCTCTGTTTGGAGTTCCACTGCGCGGGGAGGGCTGGTCGAAGACGATAAGAATGGTTCGTCCCCTGTTGTTCGCTTTTGTATTCGCTCCGTTCGCGCTCGCTCAGAATCAACCTGCTTTTCAATGGGTTGAACAAATCGACCCCTCGGTTGGCGATTCCGTGGCCGGTCTCGGCGTTGACGGCGCCGGCAACATCTACCTCGCAGGCAGCACCTATTCCGCGAGCTTTCCGGTGAAGAATGCCGCGCAGCCGCAACTCGCCTCGGTCGGTTTGTATCACATCAACGGCTCCGCGTACAGCAAACTGGGTGTCAGCTCCGCTTCTTTCGTCGCCATCGATCCCCAAAATCCAAACACTCTGTACGTGGTGTCTTCAAATAACGGCTCTTCTTCGAACGGCGTCCTGAAGAGCGTAAACGGAGGCGCCAGTTTTACACCGCTTTCTCTCCCCAGCACCTCCATCTACACCCTCGCCATCGATCCCTCGAACGATCCGATCCTCTACGCCGGTACGTTCGATCAAGGCTTGTTGAAAAGCACCGATGGCGGCATAACCTGGACTACTTCCAACGGCTCGCTTCAGGTCCCCAACTCGGGACAACTCGAGTTCCAATACGTCTGGATCGATCCCAATAATCCGAGCGTGCTGTTTGCCAATGTCATCGGCAACTTTGTTCGCAGCGCCGACGGCGGAGCAACCTGGCAAACCATCTTCATGGAAACCAGCATCCTCAACGTGACTTTCGATGCGGCCGTTCCCGGTCTCGTCTATGCCTCTACTAATCAAGGCAACGTATTAGCCAGCACCGATGACGGCCAAACGTTCTCGAGCCTCTCCACACCCACCGCGCTCGGAAACGTTCTTGCCGACCCCACGCAAACCGGCCGCCTTCTAGGTTTGAGCGCCAGCGCGATTTACGTCAGCACCAATAGCGGCATGACCTGGAGGGTAGGTGTGAACTTGTCCTTCCCCGTTAACTACGCCATATTCGCCGCGGACTGGGCCAACGGTTTTTTGTACGTCGCGTCTTCTTCCTCGGTGGTGCGCATCAGTGCCACCCTCCAGACCGTCACGCCGGTCGGCCCACCCTCCACCGGATTTATCTCCTCCATTGCGGCGGCCAACGGTATCGCCTACGTAGCAGCCGCCGGCACGCGCGACGCCTATGTCACGAAGCTCGACCCATCCGGCAACATTGTTTATTCGACTTATTTTGGAGGCAGCAATGACGACGCCGCCACGGCGATCGCGGTGGATCAATCCGGAAATGTATACGTGACCGGCGTCACCAGCTCGCTCGATTTCCCGGTCACCAAGGGCGCGTACGCTTCCTCCGGCGCGAGTTTCGTATTCAAGTTGAATCCGCAAGGCGCGGTGGTCTATTCGACCTATTTCGAGCCTTCCGGCAACCCGCCCTCCACCATCGCGATCGACGCATCCGGAGCGGTGTATCTCGGAGGGACTTCGAACGGCGGTCTCGTCACCACGCCCGGAGCGCTCCAGCCGACGTGTAGCTCGTGCGGCATTGCTTCCAACGGCTTCTTCGGCGTCCTCACGTATAGTGGATTCGCGAGCAAGCTTGATCCCAGCGGCGCAACGCTGAACTACTCGACCTACATCGGCTCGCCGGTGCAGTTGATGGGAAATCTTGTCACGGCGGTCTCCGCGGCAGCGGATGGCTCGGCTTATTACGGTGGTGGGGCCGGAGGCGCTGCTGGAATTTGGCGGCTGAACGCTTCGGGATCGGGACTCCTCGCGTCGATTTCGATATCGGGGTTTAACTTCCAAACCCTGGCCCTCGCTGCCGACGGAAGCTTGTATGTGGCCGGTACGGCCAACACGTTCCAAACCACGGCCGGAGCCTTTGAGCCCAGCATCGCAGCTCCGCCGTCGCTTCCAGGCCAAAACAACCCCGTCCTCCCTGCCACCGTCCTCGCGCACTACGACTCGCAACTCGCACAGGCCCTGGCCGCCACTTTTTTCGGTGGCGGCAGATCCGTAAACGCCATCACCTTCGATTCGTCCGGCAACCTGTACATTGGAGGCGCTACATCTCCCCAGGGGCTGCCCACGGGCACCCCGATTCAGTTAGGCTTTGCGAATCAATCCGGGTTTGTGAGCGAGCTCACCGCCGATCTCTCCACCCTGCTGTTCTCCAGCTATTTCGGCGACTCGCAAGGCTTCGCCATCGATGGCTTAGCCGTTGCGCAAGCCGGGGGCGTGGTGCTCGGAGGTTCCTCCTTCCAGCCGAATTCCCCGCGCAGTAACCCCGCTGGTGTTTGGGTCAACAGCCTTGGGCTCACGCCGCCTCCATCCCTGCGCATCGACTCGGTGGTCAACGCGGCAAGCGTGCTCGATGGCCCGATCTCGGCGGGCGAAACCGCCATTGTTCAAGGGGCAGGCTTCGGAAGCGACGCCCGTCTTTCCATCGGCCCGCTCCTTGCTCCGCCCATCTCCGTTACCCCCAGCGCGATCACTTTCGCCGTTCCACCAGGTCTTTCCGTGGCCACGGGTGTTTATGTTGTGTCCGGCGGAGCGGCCTCCAACGCGCTTCTAGTTCCCATCGCCGCCACTTCGCCCGGCATTTTTTCGCAGAATGGCAGCGGCTTCGGCCAGGGCTATATTTTGAACAAAGACGGCGCATTGAATACGCCTTCAAATCCCGCCGCTCCTGGCGATCCGATCACCATCTACGCCACGGGGGTCGGCCCCGTTTCCTTCACCCAAGGCTACGCGGTGACTCAATTCCCCGTGAATGTCTTCATCGAGGGGTTCTATTGCGACGGGATCTCGGCGACGATGGGGCCCGTGCAGGGGTTCCCGGGCAGCGTCTACCGCATTTCGGTGTATGTTCCCAACTTCCCACCGGGAGTTACCCTCCCGGTCTTGGCCGGAGTCACTATGCAGATCGACGGCGTGAGCAGCCAGCTTGGGATCGCGATTTCAATCTCTCCTTGACGACGGCGGTGATCATTGGGGTTTTCACAAGGACCAGCGCGTGGCCTGGGTCGTGGTTGGGCGCCTGGTTTTGTGATTCGCCTCGCTTCACGAGTTTTGAGCGGCGCTAGGCGGCCAGTTGGGCGTTTCGATACCGAACTGCTGGGCGTACTCCGCGTTCAGCCGCTGCCAACCGCCGAAATTCATCGCCTCACTACCGGCGATGCGGCCGATGGGATTTCCGCTGAGAAGGCGATCCAGAACGTCGAAAGAAATGTGCCAACCCGCGGCACCCCACGAGACGAAGCGGCGATCGATATTGCTCCACAGCGTCAGGCGCGTGCCGCCGCCAAGGGCTTCGAGTTCCCACCGGATATCGCCGTACTCAAGCACCTTGGGAGCGTCGGCTCGCGTCACCCTGGTTTCGATAGCTCGCGGCGTTCCCACCCACGTGAGGTTCACCGTGGTTCCAACTGCACCCAGGCTCCCATCGGCGTCAAAGGGGGCCCACTCTCGCAGTTGCGCCGGGTCGGTAAGCGCCTGCCAAACTTTCTCGGGCGAGTGGCGCAGTTCTCGGACGAGAACGAGCGTCCACTTGGCTTCGTCCTTCCCCCACACCGTCCTTCCGCACCTCCGCGGCGCTGGCCGGACCCGGTGTGTACTGATCGCGATTGGTCATTTTCTTCTTTAGTAGCGCATCAACTGCACGACCTGAACGAGATTGCCGCAGGTGTCGTTCAGCATGGCGATCTTGGAGGCCGTCACGTCCGTTGGCGGCATGGTGAACTGGGCGCCGCGCGCTTTCATACGCTCGTAGTCGGCCTGCACATCGTCGGTGTAGAACATGGCCGCGGGCTGGCCTTGCTGGAAAATGGCCTGCTGGTAGGCGTTGGCCGCCGGGTTGTTATTGAGTGCCAGTTGCACCTCCGTGCCGTCCGGGTCCTCTGCCGAGGCCACCGTGAGCCAGCGAAACGGCCCCCGGCTGAAGTCGGCCTTCTTCACGAAGCCCAGCACTTCGGTATAGAAGCGCAGGGCCTTTTCCTGATCGTCGACGTACACGCTGGTCACTTTGATTTTCATTTCGTTTCTCCTCTGTCACGTTCGCGGTTTTGGGCCGCGTCGTCTTTTCCTTTGCGTTGGTGTTGATTGATGTATGCGGTCGAGGTGGCGTTCGAGAGCATCTACGTGAGCGGACCAGAATCGGCGGAAAGGAGCCAGCCAGGAATCGATTTCCTGAAGTGGTTCCGGTTTGAGGCGGTAGAGACGGCGCTGAGCGTCCACCGTGGATTCCACGAAACCGGCCTCGCGCAGCACTCGCAGGTGCTTTGACACGGTCGGCTGCGGCATGCGAAGCTGACGCTCGATCTCGCCGACCGACTGCTGGGACGAGACCAGGAGGCTCAATATCGCGCGACGGTTCGGCTCCGCAACGATTTCAAAGGCAGATTCCACTCTGTTAGTATACTCTATAGAGTATATGCGTGTAAAGGTATATAAATGGGCTCGGGTCCTGATCGGGGATGGATTTGGCGCGAATTCATTCCTTGGCCGCCAACCGGCGCCTAAGCTAGGGTGGGACAGAGGCTTCCAACGGGAGGACGCGCCCATGACGATCACACTCGACATCCGGCCAGAAACGCGGGCCGAGCTCACCCGCCAGGCCGCCGCCCATGGCCGCCCCGTCGGGGCCCTCGCCGCCGAATTGCTGGAAGAGGCAGTTCACCTCTACCCGCCGGACGCAGCCCAAAGCGCCCCCTAAAGACATGTGGAACTGTTCGCTCCGCTCCGGGACCTGAACATCCAATTCGAGCGCGATCGCGATCCCGGCAGGGACATTCACCTGTGAGGGGCTAGCATACTTTATCGGCTAGTAAAAAAACTTTCAATCATAGGACAACGCTTCGATTGCGTCCTGACGCGCTGCTTTGAGTCCAGGAAAGAGCGCCCCTAAGAGCGATCCCGCCAAGGCGACTGCGAATGCTCCTGGCCACCAGGAATACGCGATTGCCATTGTCATGGTGGGCGCCGTGGCACGCAGCAGCCCGCGCGCACCATAGCTCATGATTATCCCCAAGATGGCACCAACTAACGCGAGTAGTGCCGTCTCACGCATCAGAACCCCGAGAATGTACGCAGGGGAAGCACCGAGTGCCTTAAGAATCCCGATCTCGCGCGTGCGGTCAAGTACTGCTGTGTACATGGAAAGACACACGACGAGGAAGCCAACAAGTACTCCGACGCCGACGACCACATTCGTAAAAGGCTTGAGCAAGGGAATCGCATCAACGGAGAGAAGCGAAAGATATTGCTCCATCGAGTCGACTTTATAGTCGGGAAGATTCTCCTTGAGCGAGTTGATTATCGTCGGGATGTTGGCAGGGTCGTCGGCCTTCACCCAAATCACGTTCACCGTTCCGGTACCCGAATATAGTTCTTGGAGTTGGCCAATTGCGCTGAACGCTCGTGAACCCTTCCCCGCCTCGATCACTCCGACGATGTGCCATGTCACCCCCAGATCGAGAGTGTCGCCAACTTGTAGGTGCTTTGAACGCGCATATTCCGTATCGATCACCAGATCATCCGGACGGCTAAGCGGCCCCCCGCTCACGTAGGTGAGTCCTCCGCTCAGCACGTTGAATTCGTTGAGGTGGATTCCAGCGATGAAGTCGCCGAAGGCGTCGATTTGGTGGATGAACGTGCCGGTTGCAAGTGCCACATGTGGCTGCGCCCGTACTTTCGTCACGACTTTTTCCGGCATTGCAAGAGTAAATGCCAAGAGGCTGCTATTGGGCGGCCGGACCATAATATCTGCACCGGTACCGCGGTTCCTCTCGCTCAAATCCCGAAGCATACCCCGTGCCAGACCCACCAACGTCAAGATCAGAGTGACCATCACGCCGATCAGGAATGCACTAAGTCCGGCCGCACAAATAACTGTTATCGAATTGTCGTTCCTATTTCATAATCCGCCTTCACTGCCCCGCTGAGTAGCAAAGGCCAAGTTGCCTCGCGGCGCCTTGTGGGCGTGCTTCATTGTCGTTGGACTCGGT
>DATDGT010000316.1:0-3486 GCA_036521975.1 Bryobacteraceae bacterium | reverse complement strand
GCGGGCCAATGGGACAGATTGGCGAGGGTGCGGTTGTGGACCTTGCCGTTTTCCCGGTAGGCCTCGCGGAGCAGGACGGCGGGCGGGGAGGAGCGATTGGGGACCACGGCGACGTACATGTATACATCATGCCACCAATACGCCCTTATTACAACAGTAATATTTCCATCTACATGACTACATTACGAGGCCGAATCCCCGGCAACCTCAGTTAAATCAGGAGGTTCACATAACTACGCTGTGGAACTTCAGATTAACCGAATGAAACTCGCGCGCCGAACGCGATGCGTTAGGAGCATCGTGTGCTCCTGCCAGACTACTACCACTCCCCACAAAAACGGGCCCAAAACGAGCGGAACCAGAACCGATACGCGTAACGGAAGTTATTGGTGTCAGCGCCGGGGCAAAAATCCCCATAGTGCCGGTTGAAAATTCCCCCACCCCGGATAGGTGTAGGAGCCGGTCCATCCTCGGGAGAGGAGGGCCGCGATTGTTAAGGGGAAGCGAGATGCAAGACTTTGCGGAAATGAAACGCGAGGGGCTGAGCATAAGTGCTATCAGCCGATTGACCGGGTACGACCGCAAAACGGTGAGGAAGTATTTGGAGAGACCGGAGACGGCGCCGCGGTATGGGCCGCGGGAGAAGCAGCCGGGGAAACTGGAGCTACACAAGCCGTATCTGGAAGAGCGACTGAAGGCGGGCGTGTGGAATGCGCAGGTGCTATTGCGGGAGTTGCGGCAGCGCGGCTATGGGGGCGGCTACACGATTTTGAAAGACTGGCTGGAACCACAACGAGCGGCGGGAATGGTGACGGCGGTGCGGCGGTTTGAGACTCCGCCAGGCAAGCAAGCGCAGGTGGACTGGGGTCACCTGGGTTACTTGGAAACGGACGGCGAGCAAAGCCGGGTGTGGGGCGTTACCATCACGCTGGGCTACAGCCGCCGGATGTGGGCGCAAGCCGCGACGGATCAAAAGCTGGGAACGCTTTTGCGGATGCATGAGGCAGCCTTCCGTGACTGGGGAGCGATTCCCGAAGAGATCCTCTACGACCGGATGAAGACAGTGTGGTTGGGCAGTGATGCGCGCGGGGAGATCGTGTGGCATCCGGTGTTTCTGGACTTCGCGCGGTACTGGGGATTCCGGCCGCGGCTGTGCCGGTCCTACCGGGCGCAAACCAAGGGCAAGATCGAGTCCGGCGTGAAATACGTGCGTCGCAACTTCGTGTGTGAACTCCAGGGGCGCGAGCCATCGTGCTTGATGGACTTCAACACCGAGTTGCGCCAGTGGGTGGAGGGTGTGGCCAATCAGCGCGTGCACGGGACCACGCGGGAACAAGTGCTGCTGCGTTGGGACGGAGATCAGTTCAGCATGCAATCGCTCCACGGGCGGCCGCCTTATTGTTACAGCGACGATGAATTGCGCAAGGTGGCGAGAGACGCCTATGTGAACTGGAACTCCAGCCGGTATTCGGTGCCCTGGCAATACGCGGGCAAAGAGGTGTGGGTCAAGGAGCACGGACAGAAGGTGGAGATCCATTACAGCGGCGAGTGGATCGCCGTGCACGAACCCGCGACGCGCCGCCACCAGGTGATTACGCATCGCCCGCATCACGAGGGCAATTCGTTGGGAGGCGAAAGAGTCGGCGGCAAGATCCTGATCCACATGCGGGAGACCGCGCCCGAGGTGGAGATTCGTCCTTTGGCGGCATACGAAAGCTTGGTCCTGAGAGGCGCGCAATGACCCCCATCGAACGCCTACAAACCTCGCTCACGAACCTAGGACTGAAGGCGGTGGAAGCACGGCTGGAGAACTTGTTGGAACAAGCCTCTAAAAAGGAACCCAGCTATGCCGAGTTTCTGGAAGACCTGCTGGGGTGCGAAGTGGAAGCACGCCGAAGCCGCTACCTGCGGGCGCGGCTGCAGCTGGCGCACTTGCCATATTTAAGCCTCGAACAGTTCGACTTCGGCTTTCAGCCCTCGATCGATGAAAAGCAGATCCGCGAGTTGCGAACGCTGCGTTTCGTACATGAGGCCAGCAACGTGATTTTGCTGGGGCCGTCCGGCGTGGGCAAGACGCATCTGAGCGTGGCTTTAGCCGAGGCCGCGATCCAATCCGGGTTCGGATCCTACTTCATGACCGCACACGACTTGGTGCACGACTTGGGCCGAGCTTATCGGGAAGGTCGGTTGGATCGGAGGATGCGGGTGTACCTGGCGCCGAAGGTTCTCATCATCGATGAGATGGGCTATCTGCCGCTGGACGAGTTGGGCGCGACGATTTTCTTCCAGTTGGTCGGCGCCCGCTACGAACGCGGCAGCATCATTCTCACTTCCAACAAGAGCTATGGAGATTGGGGGTCGATTTTCGGCGATCCGATCATCGCTACGGCGATTCTGGATCGGCTGCTGCATCACTCGACGACAATCAATATCCGCGGCGAGAGTTACCGCTTGAAGGAGCGACGCAAGGCAGGTCTGTTCCCCCGAGCAGAGGAGGAAACCAGGTCAGCCCCCTTTCCCTCATCCCCCATTGTCGAGAACGGTCCTCGCCGTCAAGGGTCCGCTTCGCCGCGCAAAACCGGCGCGCCCTTGACGGCTCCGGGCCGTTCTGAAGAGGGTTCCTAAGATGAGGGAAAGGGGGCGTCTGAAACTGGGCTTTCGGCATCGGCCGAGACCCGTTTGGGTGGGGGAATTTTCGACCGGCGAAGTGGGGAATTTTCAACCGGCGTTGACATTGGAGAATAAGAACCAGGAAGAAGGGGCGGGAGCGTGCGGTCGAACTCATAATCCACAGGTCGATGACTCGAATCTATCCGCAACCACTCCTTTCGCAGGGATTCCTGGTGTCGAGACAAATCCCATTAGCACGGCAATCGCACGAAACCGATTTCGCTGTATTCAGGGCTCCGGAACCTCCGCCCTGAGATCGGCGTGACGTTCGTTCGACCAAAGTTGCCTGCCGAACAAATTAGTCTCCAATCCGGTGACCACGAAGGCGCGCAGCACACGAATGCCGGTGCCAGCACTGCAGGTAATTGCGAGGGGGCTCGCTTTCGAAAATAATTGCGGCAGTGTCCTTTGTGCACGCTTGCCTGCATATCACTTATCGAAACCAAACCCCTGTGGTGGTCTGTTATGTCTACGGCACCGTGGCAAAACCGTGACAAAACCACTCCGGTTGAGGTCACTTGGGTTGGCTTTAAGCGAAAAGCAGATTCCCCAAGTTGTTGAAAACCTTGAAAGTGGAGGTTAAACCAAAGAAGCCTTGGAGCGGGCTGAACTGCGCCCAAGGCAGGTGCGCTACCAGGCTGCGCCACGTCCCGACAGAGAAGGCTGCTTTGATTTTAGACCGAAGTTCCACGGCCTGCTGAGGCTAAATTGAAGACACTGCTGGCACTTAGCCGGAAACGGCCCGGAGGCTACTGACTACGAGGCGCCAAGCCGACGCGGATGCCGAGCAGGGAGAAGGCGCGCTGCTGGAGGGGC
>DATDGT010000315.1:0-16148 GCA_036521975.1 Bryobacteraceae bacterium | reverse complement strand
TCCCACCGGTCTCAAACCGAACCGCCGACTCATCTCATCGCTCGCCCTCAAACCCGGCAAGATATTGCCGCGATGGAACTACACCATTGCACCCAATCTGTGAGAATCTATGGAAGTTAATTTTGCGTGGACCCTAAGGCGCACCGCGCGCGAGTCGTGGAAAGACGAGGTGTTCGGCCAAGCCGCGCGCCTGGCCTTCTATCATTTCCTGGGACTCTTTCCTTTCCTCTTACTAGCCGTTTTGGTGTTGATGAGATTCGAACATTCGGGCGCGCGGCTCCTGGAGACGCTCGACTCCTCGCTGCGAAGGGTGTTTCCGGTGAGCGCTGCGAGCGTTGTAACGGGGTTTTTGGCGCAGGTGAGCAGTCGCGCTAACCGGGAGGAAATTGGGGTCGCAGCGCTAGGATCCATGTGGGCGGCGTTTAACGGCACATGGGCGGTGATGGCCGGCCTGAACAGCGCGTACGAAGTGGAGGATAGGCGCTCCTGGTGGAAAATCACCCTCATCGCGGGCGGCCTCACAGTGGCTCTAGGGCTATTGGGGTTCATCGCGCTTGGTCTGCTGTTGTTCGGCGCACGCATCGGCCTGATGACCGAATTCGGCGCCGCCTGGCGGATTCTTCATTGGGCGGTAATTGCCGTGTTGCTTCTGGTGGCATTCGCGCTGCTCTACCGCTTTGGACCGGATCTCGAAGACATGAGGTTTCGCTGGGGCACGCCGGGAGCGGCCATCGCAGTGTTCCTATGGATTTCCACGTCGCTGGTTTTCCGTGCCTATGCGGAACGCGCCGCGTCGAAATACGATCTCGCTTACGGTTCGTTAGCCAGCGCGGCGCTTCTTATGTTGTGGTTCTATGTAACCGGCGTGGCCATCTTGATCGGAGGCGAGGTGAATTCCGAAATCGAGAATGCCGCGGCTCAAAACGGGCATCCGGATGCGCGCCGCCCCGGCGAACGCCGGCCGGGCGGCCGCCCGGCGCCGCGAGTGGAGCCGCCGGACCACTGACAAGTGCCTTGGAGGGCGGGCTTCAGCCCGCGCGAGGCTTTAGCCTCGCCCACGCGGATCATAAAGTCCGCCGTCCAGAAACAAGCGCGATCGGCTATATTGGGACGCATGAAGAAAACCGCGCTAGCGTTGGCCTTTGCGGCGGCTGCCGCGGCTCAGGTGCCCACCGTCGATTGGGAAAAACAGAAGGCCGAGATCTTGCGGCATCACCGCTCCCTGATCCAGATCGACACCAGCAATCCGCCCGGCAACGAAACGAAAGCCGCCGAATATCTCAAGAAGGTCTTCGACGCGGAGGGGATTCCCGCGCAGATCTTCGCGCTCGATCCGGCGCGGGCCAACGTCGTTGCGCGACTGAAAGGAAACGGGAGCAAGCGGCCGATTCTGATTCTCGGCCACACCGATGTGGTGGGCTTGCAGCGGGAGAAATGGCCGGTGGATCCGTTCGCCGCGGTTCTGAAAGACGGCTACATCTGGGGGCGCGGCAGCAACGACGACAAAGACAAAGTCGCCTCGAACCTCATGACCATGCTGCTGCTGAAGCGCACCAACGCGCACCTGGATCGCGACGTGATTTTTTTGGCCGAATCCGGCGAGGAAGGCACCACGGGTCCGGGAATCGACTTCATGGTGAACCGCCACTTCGACTCGATCGACGCGGAATTCGCGATGACGGAGGGCGGCGACGCCACAATTGTCAACGGCCGTGTTACGTCCGTGCAGATTCAAACCACCGAAAAAACTCCGCGGACCACGCGCCTGGTGGTGAACGGAACGTCGGGGCACGGCTCCGTGCCGAGGGTGGATAACGCGCTGGTGCATCTTTCGGCGGCGGTGGAGAAGCTGGGCCACTGGGAGACGCCCATGCGCTTGAACGACACTACGCGCACTTATTTCGAGAAGCTGGCGGCCATCAGCCCACCGGATCAAGCGGCGCGGTATAACGCGCTACTCAATCCCCAGCGCGCGGCCGAGTCTCAGCGCTATCTGCGGGTGAACGAGCCGCGGCTCTACTCCATGCTGCGGACGTCGATTGTTCCGACGATTCTCAAGGCCGGCTTCCGCGTGAACGTGATTCCCTCAGAGGCCGAGGCCACGCTGGACGTGCGCATGCTGCCCGACGATAATCTCGATCGGCTTTACGCCGAAATGCACAAGGTGATCGCCGATCCAGCCGTGAAGATCGAGCACGTAGCCGGGAACGACCGGCCCTTGGCCGCGCCCTCTCGGCTGGATACCGAGATGTATCGCGCGCTGGGCCGCGTCAGCCAGCGCATCTATCCCGGCGCGGCCGTCCTGCCCATTATGGGTACAGGGGCCAGCGACATGGCGCAACTGCGAGCCAAGGGCGTCCAATGCTATGGCATCGGACCCGAGCGGACGGAAGAAGACGCGACGAATTACGGCGCTCACAGCGACGTGGAGCGGCTGAGTGAAGCGTCGCTCTACAAGCTGGCGGAGTTCGTTTGGAATGCGGTGACGGAAGTGGCGGTAAGCAGGTAACCCGCTCGCGCGCCGCGGGTTAGGCGCCAGACCGGATTTCGACTTGCATCTTGCATGCGCCTTCCCGCATCATAGGGGAGGAGTTAAAAAACACAAACTATGGCTGGCGATAATACCTTGACTTTCAATGATCAGGCATTTGATCAGGACGTGCTGAACTCCGAGGTCCCCGTTTTAGTGGACTTCTGGGCCCCGTGGTGCGGCCCATGCCGAGCGATGTCCCCGACCGTGGACGCCATCGCGGCTGAATACGCCGGAAAGATCAAGGTTGGCAAAATGAACACCGACGAGAATCAGGAGACGGCGATGCGCTACCGGGTCGCCAGCATCCCGACGCTTCTGTTGTTCAAGGGCGGCCAGGTGGTGGATCAGTGGGTCGGCGCCATGCCCAAGGCGGAACTGGTGAAGAGGCTCACGCCGCACCTTCCGCAACCCGCTCCGGAACAGGCTCCGGCAAGCGTGGCATCGTAAGTCTGCCAGGCTCACGTCCGCCGCCCACGCGGAGGTCTCCCGATGAACAACCCTCAGGTCTGGCAGGCGATTGCGGCGGTTATCGCAGCTTACGCCGCGCTCCTTGGGGGCATCTACGCCGTCGTAACGCGTCCCATGATGGCACGCATGGATGCCATGCAGGCGCAAATCGCCGACATTATCCGGCCGCTAGAGCGCATCGAGACCAAGCTCGACGATCACTCGCAGCGCATCACGCGCTTGGAAGAGCGCACCTTGCCGCTTCATCGGTTGACTGGCCCGCGCCAGCCACGTTCAGGCGCGCTCTAGATAGGCCATCTCCGAGGTTGAGACCCGGATCTTTTCCCCTTGGTTGATGAACGGCGGAACTTGTACTACCAGACCGGTCTCCAATTTGGCGGGTTTGGTGACGTTGGAAACAGTTGCGCCCTTTAACCCCGGCTCGGTCTCCACCACGGTGAGATCCACGGTGGGCGGAAGCTCGACGCTCATGGGCTTGCCTTCGTAGAATTCCACGTTCACCCTCAGATTCGGAATGAGGAAGTTGGTGGAATCGCCAAGAAGGTCTTTGGTCAGGTGCATCTGCTCGAACGACTCGGTGTTCATGAAGTAGAAGAACTCGCCGTCGTCGTAGAGATATTCCATTTCTTGCTCGTCGAGGGAAGCGCGCTCGACGCGATCTTCTGAGGAAAACCGGTGCTCAATCATCGTGCCGGAGCTGAGTTTGCGCATCTTCACCTGCACAAAACCGCGTAAGTTGCCGGGCGTGCGGTGCTCCATTTTGAAAATGGAGTACAGTTCGTTGTTGAACTTAATCACCATGCCAGGGCGCAATTGGGTTGCGGAAATCATAGGGGCAAGGTTCAGTCTAACATCCGGCTTCCTAATGGACGGCTATCAATGCGCCCCACAGGAGGTTCCAGATGTCGAGGTCCAGATATCCAGGATGCCGGTAGTCGCGTGCTGATTGGCGTTTCCCTCGGGGAGCGCGATTCTCCCATCTACTACGATCGGGCTGTTCCAATGACCACTGCCGCAGGCGAGGGTGCCTGCTTTGGTCCCGCTCTGCGAATCGTAGACGTACAAGCCGCCGTTCGGATTATAAACGTACAGCAAGCCGCCTGCGATCACGGGGCTTGTCGCAGGGGTCGAATTACGCCATAAGAGCTTTAACTGACCGGCGCTGAGGGTCCAGGCGGCCGTGCCGCCGGTATCGGCCGCGAACATCCACGTCCCCGCCCGATTTTGCAAGACCGCCGGGGCAGTGAACAGCATGTTCTGTGAAGGAGTTGAGACAACCTGCAACTCATTGCCTATATGTGAAGTAGCGCCGGCGATATTCTCTATGCTCAGCAGGCGGATGAGGCTATCTTTGCCGCCCTGCGCGAGAAGTCCCGATCCCAGAAGCACCGGCGACGTGGAGCCCAAGTCGAGATCGTCGTCATCGAGCAGGGTGGTGTCGGCGGGAGTATAGTTCCCCAGCACCTGCGTCGCAGACGGATCGAGCTCGATTACGGAATCGCCCCAATCAGTCTGGCCGTCATAGGGGCCGTTGCCGGTGGCGATGAATATGTGGCCCGTGGCGGGATCGATCACCGCCCCGGCTCGTCCCCAAATTGCAGAGCGCGTAGACTGGCAGGATGTCGGTTGGATCAGACCGGCTTGACCGCTGCAAAGCGAATTCCACACATTGAGCACCGCGCCGGTTTCAGAATCGAGAACGGCGATGTGGCCTTGGTAGGGAGGTGCATCCCCAATATAACCGCCGGTTACCGCGATCACGTGGCCGCCGAACACCTTCAGGGGCGAGGCGATCTTCTCCTTGGTCGGCAAGAGCGTGATGGAAGCGATCCAGACGGCATGACCGTCCGCAACTGCGAGCTTCTGAATTGTTCCGTTCGGCGCCGCCGCGTAGATGCTCTCGCGGTTCGGATCGGCGGCAGGTGTACTGGTCGTAATCTGGGCGGTGCCGACCCAGCCGGCGAAACCAGACGGGGTGTATTCCCACAGTATCGCGCCGCTACTCGCGTCGACAGCTATCGTCTTCCCGTAGGTGGTCGTCATGAAAAACACGTCGTGGGCAGACCCGTTCACCGTGACGCCGCTGAGGTAGATCCCTGAGGCGTCGACGGTACCGTCAAGCGAGACTTGCACTCGCGTCAACGACGAGAGATTTGCGGCGGTGATGCCGGTAGCGCCCGGAAAAGCTCCAGAACTGGCTACGTTCCAGCCGAATTGGGGCCAGTCCTCGACCACCTGTTGGTGATGAACTCGCTGCGCAGCAATTCCCAGCGCTACGATTCCCAGCGCCGCCGGGAGAAGAAACCACCATGCCGATACTCTGCGCAAACGTGCAACGCGGACCATGCCCCCATATTAATTCCCGCCGCTGGGGCGGCCTCGCGCCCGTGCCCCAGTCCCGCGACCACATGACGGCTAGACAGAACAGTCTAGAAACGCGAGATATGCGGTCAGTGCGGCCTCATACCGCTGGGCTGCTTTCTTGAAGATTCGATGCGTGGACTGGATAGCTAATAGCGCTTCACGGTTTGGCTTCGGTAAATGACGAAAACGAGCCTCCGTTTGACGCCTTTTTCGTCGCGCCCACTGGTAGGCGGCTCGCGCGGCCGTCAACTCCCAATGCGAGTCGTAGAACTCGCCGGATTCATTGAACTTGTGATAGATGCCACTCGCCGCAACGGGCGCATTGTCTTCGCGGGTAGTTCGCTCCCACGATAGACTCGATAGGAAGTCCGTATTGGTAGCCCTCCGGCTAAGGTTAAATTTGTAACGGAGATGGCTCCTGCATGTAGCCCACAGAGGTCTGCACGGCTCCGTGGGCAACCATCACCGATGATAATATTAAATCGCCATCTCGAAGGCTGTCAACCCAGATAATTACTGGGGGAATAAAACCAGATTTACGGGCTTTAAGCGAAGCGAGAACTCGAAACCTAGTCATACCGCCGGAAGCGGTGAGTTGCGCTATCCTGCCGGACATGGACATCTTGAAGATGCTCTCTGAGTTACGGGAGGAACAACGGACAATTGAAGAGGCGATTACGACGCTCGAACGATTGGCCTCGGGGCGTAGCAAGCGAAGGGGACGGCCCCCAGCCTGGATGTCGGCGCTCAGACAGGACGGACCCAAGCGAAGGGGCAGACCGCCCGGTAGCAGAAACAAGCTGAAGGTGGAAAATGACCCAACCAGAACGAATTTGCTAAAGCCATTTCTACCAGCAGTACCAACGGCACTCTCGCCGCTCAGCGTTCTCACAGCCTTGCGCAGGCTCTAGAGGGAAGGAGGAATGGTGGCCCCTGCCCCAAGGCGCGATTAGGCCGGAACTACAGCGAGCGCCCGCTTCGGAATGGCGTTCAATGTTGCTCTATCGATACTGCGGTGAGTCGTTACTAGCTCGGGCGGAGTGCGAGTTAGCCATTCCGCAAGCGATAGAACCTGAAAGCGATCGCTTTTGAACATCTCCAGAAACGTCAGATCGGTCTCGCCGGTGTTCTCGATATAATGCGGCAGAGTCTTCAAGCTGCGTCCCCTCGTACGTGCGAGCTAAGGGTCCGCACCGCTCAAGCCGATCGCGTTGTAAGTTTCATCTGCCCCTACCGCGCCGTCGGGTGCGGCCAGCTTGTATACATCAAAGACGAAAGAATTGTCGAATCGAGGGCGATCCCGCCTCGCCGATTTCGCAGGGCTGCCTGTGCCCCAAGGCGCGGCAACCACGCAATACGTTACCGGCACTCACCGCCGCACCGAGTGCTTTACCGCAAACCTACTCCGCAGCATGGCGGATTCGATGAGCTCTAACTACTTTCCGACGCAACGCGGACCACGACCAGGTACTAATTCCCTGCCGGAATCTTTTCCGCGTGATCGACGACCACAAAATCCACCATCCCTTTTTTCGATTCCAACCGCAGCCCTAACTGGTCTTGGACCGCCAGAATCAATGTTGGACCTTGATCGAGCGCACTAGGCGTTTGATCGCCCGGACCCGGCGGATTGGCGTGGATCGCGGTGTCCCAATGCAAATCGATGTCGTAGTACCCGCTCAAACCAGTAGCGTCGTGGACCGGTTTTGCCAATTGCGTCGCTAGCATGGCCGCAAGAAAGGTAATCGACATCTGCCGATCGTGGAAGTGCGCGCGATCGTCGATGACCGCCGCGCGGTGGCCAGACGGAAGCGTCGGATAGCCATCGGCGCCGGGTTTGGGTTTATCCGAAGCATCCCCTTTCGCATCACTGTTCGCAGCGCCTTTGGCCGAAGCCACAGATTCCTTGAATTTCGGCCCTCCTTTCGCTACTACCAGATCGTACTCCTGCACCTCTCTCGATTCGTGATGAACCACCAACTTGAATCGATCCGCGAGCAGGTTCCTCAGCATCGCGGCAAGGTCGTCTTTCGTCGCCCCGGCCGGCACACGGGCGCTGAGATCGAAGCCTGGAAGCTCTTGCATCCAATCGGGGCCGGAAAGCCGGTAATACTGAGGGCGCTCGATCTGGTAAGCCATTAGCGCCAGACTGAAAAGGCTCATGTCTTCGCAAGTGAGTAACTCCGGGTCGTTCGTCCCCGGCCCCCCGCGGCAGCCTTCGAGCGCGCCCGCCGGGCGTTTTTCTCGCGGCGGAGTACGTCTGATCGACGCCACTTCGAATTCCAGCTCCTTGGCGGATTGCGGGAAAACGATGGTCGTCAGCGCCAGCAACACCAAACCGCGATGCATAGCGAGAACCCTCACTTGCCGCGCAGGTGCGGATCGTCCTTACTGTTTTCCTGGCACACGAATTCGATCAACTCGGTATCGGCCATCAGGCGTTGATGCACGGTGACGGTCCACGGCTTGAGATACGCTTTGGGGTCGTCGATGGTCACCTCGATCTCAAGATGGCCATAATCGATGCGGCGAAAGCGCTCGATGATCCGGCCCGATTCAGTGAGGGTGCTGCCCTCGACATCCAGCCACCCGAGATCGCGAAAATGCTCGGATTCCGCCACCAGCGTGTCCCCCTCCCAGTGACCGATCGAATAGCCGTACCACCATGGCTCCGGGTCGTCAGGGAAGGTGCGGCCGTCGGTGAAGATCTGCCGTATTCCTCCATTGGCCTCGTAAAGAATTACGACCACGTCGGGCGTCTGAATCATTTTGCGGGGCTGGCCGTGATTGTGAAGCTGCATCACTCCGAGCGGCAAACAATGAGCGTCGGGGTTGTCCTTGCTGTTGTCGGCGACGCGCTGCGTGTGTAGCTCCGCGGCCCAGGGCTGGAAGGGCAGGCCATCCTTGAAAGCCGCGCCGAGATTCCAAAACTGGCTGGTAAGAACCGAGCGCGGAATGATTTCGGGCGTTGCCGAAGGGGCGGCCGGCGGCGACGCTGGTGCAGGTGCGGGACTGCCCGGCGGGCGAGTGTACTGCCAGATGCCGGAAAGATCGGGATGGCCGTCGGCAGCCCGGGGCGCGGGCGCGGTCAGATCGACTTTCCCATCGGCTGTTCGGGGAGCGCCGGAGATAGGATAAGACGGCCATTGCGCCCATAGGCCGGCGGGTGCCGCCAGAATCGCGATCGCACCAAAAGCGACGCCATGTTTCGCTGCCATGGTTCCCGCCATGGTTCAATGATAAGTCCAATCCCGCCGCTTTGTGAGACAGTTTCTGAAAAAATGCTGGTTTCGGCTGCTGGGGAAAGATCCCGAGGCGGTGGTGGTGTGCTTCCGCTCCGGCGAAGACGAGCTGGCGGATCGGATGTGCGAGGAGATCCGAAGGCTGGAGCCCGACCGGCGTCATTTTGAAGTGCGACTGGAGGAAGCCGACGAGGTTCGAAGAAAATTCCGCCGCTACCGCATCGGCCTCGCGCCGGTGTTGTTTACGGACGATGCGAAATACCGTCCTCTGCGGCGGGCGGCGATCCTGGCTGCGCCGCGCAAGATTCTGGCGTACAACGCGCGGTTGGAACGGCATCATCTGCGGTTGTCGACTTGGCTCGCGTCGCTTCTGTTTTTACGCGGCGTTCCGCTGGATCGCATCTTTCTGCGACCTCGATGGCTGGTTCCCTGGCGCAAGGACCGGACCGTCCGCTACGAGGGTCACCGTTGGGTTCCCGGCCGGCCGCCTCGCGGAGGGAAGACCGTCGCCGTACTCACGCCGTATTTCCCGTTCCCGCTTTCGCATGGCGGGGCAGTACGCATTTTCCATCTGCTGCGCGAGATAGCGCGCGAGTTCGATATCGGGCTGTACTCGTTCATCGAAGGAGAAATCGGCCCAGCCGATCTGGCCCCGGTGTTGGAGTTCGTCTCGGGCGTGCACCTCGTGAAAAAACCTCGTTATCGCGAGCCGCGCTGGGCGACGCTCCTGCCCCCGGAGGTAGGCGAGTACGAATCGCCGGAAATGAGGCGAATCTGGCGCGCGCGCCAGGGGGAGTTGGCGCAAGTGGAATACACCTGCCTCGCGCGCTATCCGGGCGATGTGCTCGTCGAGCACGACGTCACCTTCGACCTCTACGCCCAAGTGCGAGCGCGCAAACCGAGCCTTGGGGCGTGGTGGGACTGGCGGCGTTGGCGATGGTTCGAGCAGCGCGCGATCCAGCGTTTCCGGCGAGTGGTGGTGATGTCGGAAAAAGACCGCGCGCTGATCGGGGCGGCCCAGACCCGGGGCCAGACCCGGGGCCAGACCTGGGGCCAGACCTGGGGAATGACGCGGGTGATCGAAAATGGCGTCGATTTCGAGCGCTTCGAACCTCGCCCCGAAACGCTCGGCCGGCACGTTTTGTTCATCGGTTCCTTCCGTCATTTCCCCAATATCGAGGCCTTCCGTTTCCTGGCGGAGGAGATTCTTCCGCTGCTCGAAGACGTCGATCTCACCGTGGTGGCGGGGCCGGATGCGTGGCTGCACTGGCGGACTTTCACGGGTTCTTTGCGCCCTCCTACCCATCCGCGCACACGGTTGCTCGAATTCGTTGCTGATGTCCGCCCACTCTATGCCGAAAGCAATCTTGTGGTAGTCCCGACGTTAGAATCCGCCGGAACCAATATCAAGGTTTTGGAAGCGCTGGCGATGGAGCGCGCCGTGGTTTCGACCCCGAGCGGCTGCGCGGGCCTGGGACTCGAGCATGGCCGATCTGTCTGGATCGCCGGTTCCGCTGCGGAATTCGCGGCTGCAACCTCGAAGTTGTTGGAGGATTCCGATCTGCGCGTCCGGATCGCACGCGCGGGCTACCAGCACGCTCGCGCGCGGTTCGATTGGCGATCCATCGGCCGGCGGCAAAGAGCCATGCTTCGCGAATTGGCCCCCCACACCCAAGCGATCGACGGGATCTCGATTCGCCCCGCGGAGGCGAGCGATTTCGAGGCCATCTTGCGGATTCAGGCTGCGTCGCCCGAAGCCGCGCAATGGCCGGCCGCGGCTTATCGTGGAACCGATTGTCTGGTCGCGGCCGATTGTCTGGTCGCGGCCGATTGTCTGGTCGCGATGGACGTGCAGGTCGCAGGATTCGTAGCCTTCCGGCAGACCGCCGCGGGTGGACCGGATGCCGAATGGGAGATTCTCAATCTGGCAGTCGGCGAAGCCTGGCGGCGGCACGGGATCGCCCGGCGGCTCCTCGAAGAGCTTTTGAATCGCTCTCCAGCTCTCTGGTTCCTGGAAGTTCGCGAATCCAATTCCGCCGCTATCCGTCTATATGAATCGCTTGGCTTCGAGCGGGCAGGGATCCGGCCGGGGTACTACCAGGACTCGCAGGAAGCCGCTATTGTCATGAGGATTTATTCATGATATTGTCATGGTGCACACCGAACATGATCCCCGGCAGCGGCTGGAATCCTAATGCTCTTATTAGCCGGCGGTCCCGGTGCGCCCAATTTCTACCGACAGAAAGGGGCTGTGATGGAGAAGACCACACAGGAAGAGCTCAAAGCGCATTTGATGGCCACGAACGAGGAATTTCGTTCGTTGGCGGAAAAACATGGGCAGTTGCACCGGCGGCTTGAAGAGCTGGAGGCCAAGCAGAGGCCGACGCTGGAAGATGAAGCCGAGGAGCAGCGCCTGAAGAAGCAAAAACTGCGGGTGAAGGATCAAATGAACGAGGTTATGGCGCGCTACAAGGCTCAACAGGTCGCCTAAGGAGCGCACAGGCCCGCCGGGCGCGCCGTCAAACGATGGAACAACTCGGCGGACTTGGGCGCGCCCGGTGAGTCCGTTCTGGGTGAGTTCCCCAAACGCGTCCGGCGCGCCATTGTATTCTGAGCTTTGGACCCCCATCGCACTGAGCGGCTTTCCGAAGCGATCCGAGAGGAGTTAGAGGAGCTCATCGGGTATGAGATGTCGGACCCGAGAGTGGGCAGCGCGTCGGTAACGGAAGTTCAGCTTTCTCCAGATCTTCGCCAAGCGTATGTGAGGGTAACACTGACGGGGACCATCGAGGAACAGACGGCCACCCTGGACGGCTTGATGCACGGTAAAAGCTTCCTGAAGCGTCAGTTAGCGGAACGGCTTCAGCTCCATCATGTGCCGGATCTTCGCTTCGAACCAGCCCTTCCTCCCGCTCTGTCGGCTAAGGCGCCGCAGATTCTCAGGCGGATCAGGCGGGGACGCCCGAAGGAGGGTTAGGTCCAGAATTCCTACAATTCTGTTAAAAAAGAAGATTTCCTGAGACCCAATGTGCTAAATTTGGGTCTTCTGCAGACTCCACGGGGCTTTTTCCAAACCTAGACGATGCGTGTGGCTCCCATGAACAGCCGATTTCTGGAAGCTTGCCGCCGCAGACCCACCGACGTACGACCGGTGTGGTTCATGCGCCAGGCGGGCCGATATCTGAAGCAATACCGGGAGATCCGGGCAAGGCACGGGATTCTGGAAATCTGCAAGCGCCCGGATCTGGCCGCCCAGGTGACTCTTCAGCCCGTAGAAATTCTGGACGTCGACGCGGCCATCATCTTCGCGGATCTCCTATTGCCGCTCGAGCCGATGGGGTTGAAGGTGACCTTCGCGGCGGGCGAAGGACCGGTGATTGAAAATCCCATACGCACCAGCGGCGATATCGACAATCTTTCGATCTCAAACACGGACGATTTGGGCTATGTTGGGGAGGCGATTCAGCTTGTGGCTCGGGCCCTGAGTGGACGCGTACCGCTGATCGGGTTCACGGGCGCGCCGTTCACCATGGCCAGCTATATGATCGAAGGCGGGTCTTCGCGCCATTTTCTGCGGACCAAGCAGATGATGTACCGCGACGAGACTTTGTGGCGGCGGCTGATGGGCAAGCTGGTGGATGTTTTGGGATCGTTCGGCGTTTTGCAAGTGGCGAGCGGCGCCCGCATCATCCAGGTTTTCGATAGCTGGGCGGGAGCCCTGGGGCCGGACGATTACGTGCGCTACGTGGCGCCCTATTCGCGCGCGCTGATCGAGCGCATCCGCGCCGCGGGCGTTCCGGTGATCCATTTCGGCACCGGCGCGGCGGGTTTTTTCAAAGAGTTGCACGCCGCCGGCGGCGATGTGATGGGCGTCGATTGGCGGATCAACATCGATCAGGCGTGGCTCGACATCAGCTATCGCTCCGCGGTGCAAGGGAACCTCGACCCCGCCGCGCTGTTCGCGCCCATTCCGGAGATTCGCACGCGCGTTCATGAACTGCTGAAGCGCACCGGCACGCGCCCCGGGCACATTTTCAATTTGGGGCACGGGATCCTGCCAGAGACTCCCGTGGATCACGTGAAGGCGTGCGTGGAAATCGTGCGCGAGTACCGGTTGTAAATCATGCCCCAGGCCGTCATCGTGGGCGGCGGAATCAGTGGGCTCGCCGCTGCGTACGAATTGCGGCGCGCGGGCGTTTCCTACTGCATCGTCGAAAAACAGCCGCGGCTCGGCGGCGTGATTGAAACCCGGACGATCGACGGCTGCGTGCTGGAAGGCGGACCGGATAGTTTTATTTCCCAAAAGCCGGAAGCGCTGGAGCTGATCAAAGAACTGGGCCTGGAGCGCGACGTCATCGGCTCGAACGATCCCACGCGCATCACGTATATTGCCCGGGGCGGCAAGTTGGTGAAGCTGCCGGAGGGCATGCAGATGATGGTTCCCTCCCGCGCGTGGCCGATGGTGAAGACGCCGCTTCTGGGCTGGCGGACGAAATTGCGCATGGCTCGGGAGGCTCTGCGCCGGCCTCGTGCGATGCCGGACCGGTCGGTTGCGGATTTCGTGATCGACCATTTTGGCCGCGAGACTCTGGAATATTTGGCGGAGCCGCTGCTCGCCGGAGTGTATGGCGGCGATCCGAATGAGATGAGCGTGAGGAGCGTGCTGCCGAGATTCGCGGAGATGGAAGCGAAAACCGGCAGTCTGGTGCGCGGGGCATGGAAGAATCGCGCGAGAAGTGCATCGACTGGCGCTTCCAGAGGTTCCGTCCCGCTGTTTCGTACACTAGCGAGCGGTCTGGGGGCTCTGGTGGAAAAGCTGGCCCAAAACGCGTGCGTTCGCCGGGGCGAAGTGCAGACGATCGAGGCCCAGACGATGGAGCGCGCTCGGGAAGGCTTTCGCGTACGAATCGACGGCGATTGGATGTCGGCGGCCCAAGTGATCCTCGCTTGCCCGGCGTGGTGCGCGAGCACGCTTGTAAATTCGCTCGACCCAGTATTGAGCGCGCGGCTGGCCGAGATCCCCTACACTTCTTCCGTGACCGTCTCGTTGGGATATCGCGCCGCGGAGTTCGATGGCCGCCGCGCGGGGCATGGGTTTTTGATCCCGCGCAAGGAGCGCCGCCAGATGGCCGCGTGTACCTTCGTCACCGAGAAATTTTCCCGTCGCGCGACGCCGGACCGGGCCCCCGACCGCGAGCGCACAGCGAATGCGTTGTGCGCGCACACCCGAATCGTGCTGCGCTGCTTTTTTGGCGGCGCAGGCGACGAGGGCGCGTTGAACGAATCCGACGAATCGTTGACCGCGATCGCGCGCGACGAATTGCGCCGCATTCTCGGCCTGACGGCCGCGCCCGTGTTCACCTGGATCTCGCGATGGCCTCGCTCGATGGCACAATACACCGTCGGCCACGCCATTCGCTGGAAGGAAATCGAATCGCGCGCCGCCTCCCTCGGCGGGTTGTATCTGGCGGGAAACGGATACACCGGAATCGGCATTCCAGATTGCATCCGCATGGGGAGAGGGGCGGGCGCGCGAGCCGGAACGCCCCTATCCGCCGTGTGAGGCGCCAACTCCGCGACGCGAGAGCGTTCAGGGCTAAGTGGGGCCGGCGGACGTATAATGATTCGGGACAGAGAGCCAAAATGCCAATTCCGGCTGAACAGTTTGAAAGGCTTGCTTGTACTCGATAGCAGAGAGGATGCATCAAGTGAGAAGAATGTTCGGATCGTTTGCGGTGGCCGCCATGACATTCGTGGTGAGCGTCTCCGTGCTTCAAGCACAACCACCAGCCAACGCTGGGAAAGAAAACGCTGGGAAAGGCAAGGGCCGCGGCCGCCAGCCGGGACCTCCCGGGCCGGTCCCGCGGCTGTCCGACGGCAAACCGGATCTTACGGGCATTTGGAACTGGGATGAGACGAGGATGCAGAGCCAAGACACTCCCGAAATGCTGCCCTGGGCTCAAAAAATATATGAGCAGGCCAGAGCGACGAGCAGCGCGAACGATTTTGAAGTGCGCTGCCTGCCGGGCGGCCCTCCCCGCTCAGCCCCGTATCACACCGCGCTTTTCTCCACGCCGAAGCTGGTGGTGATGTATTTTGAGGGCAACACTCACATGTACCGCCTGTTCTACGTGGACGGGAGCGACCACCCCGAGGACCTGAAGCCGACCTTTTATGGCGACTCGCGGGCTCATTGGGACGGCGATACGCTGGTGGTGGACACGATCGGGTTCACCGACATTTCCTGGATCGACGGCGCCGGCCACCCGCACACGAAGCAGATGCACTTGACCGAGCGCTTCCGCCGGGTCGATTACGGGAACCTGGATGAAACAGTCACCATCGACGATCCCGGCGCCTATGTCAAGTCCTGGTCCCAGGACCGGTTGATATCTCTCGATCCCAAGCTTCCGTTAACGGATTACGTTTGTAACGAGAACAATCAGGATCCGGGCCATATCGACGCCGCCTACGGGAGGCAAGAGAAACAGCTTTCCGACGGCGTCCCGACTCCGGTCGCGAAGCGTCCGCCTCCACCGCCGTCCGGCCCGACTCCGCACAGCGCAACCGGCAATGTGGACTTATCGGGAGTCTGGGTGTTGGCCGGCAGTGCGAACTTGCCTTCCGATCCTTCTTACCAGCCATGGGCAAAGAAAATCTACGAGGAGCGCAAGGCTGATAAACAGAAGGGCGATCCGGAGAGGTTTTGCCTGCCGGACGGTCCGGTACGCGTCACTCGATTGCCATACCAGATCGTGCAACGGCCCGAGAAAATACTGCTCCTTTCACAAGGCAACATCCATAGCTTTCGCACCTTCTACCTGGACGGCCGGCCGCACGACCCCTTCGTGGAATTCGATCCCGACACCTTCGATGGCAATTCGATCGCGAAATGGGATGGGGATACGTTGGTGGTGGATACGGTCAGCCTAAACGACAAAACCTGGCTGGATCCGACCGGCAAGCCGCATAGCGACCAATTGCACATCATCGAACGCTACAGCCGGCCGGACCTAGGGCGCCTGGAAGTCCAGACTACCCTGGAGGACCCGAAGGCGTTCAGCCAGCCATACACGTTCAAGCGGGTCTTTACGCTGGCTCCGGCCTGGCATTTGGACGAGTATGTTTGCCAGGCGATCCTGGAAGGAATCGAGAAGCTGTAAATAGGACTGCGCGACCCGCATTCACAATCCGATCGACGTAGGCGTGTCAAAACCCGCGGGGAGCCGCCACCGCCGGCGGGATCGATGCGAACAATGGAGTCCCACAATCGGACAGCTCTCTTCGCTTTGACCACTGGAAACAAATGCCTTAAAACGGCGGTTAGGCTGCCCTTCATGGACCCCGGCTGGCCGACCTAGATTGAACTATTCCCAGCTCGAGAACTTCCTCTGTGCTGCTAGACCGAAGTTCCACGGCCTGCTGAGGCTAAATTGAAGACACTGCTGGCACTTAGCCGGAAACGGCCCGGAGGCTACTGACTACGAGGCGCCAAGCCGACGCGGATGCCGAGCAGGGAGAAGGCGCGCTGCTGGAGGGGC
>DATDGT010000314.1:0-9248 GCA_036521975.1 Bryobacteraceae bacterium | reverse complement strand
CGCCCCCTGTCGGCCCAAACCCTCCAAGACTAGCAAATCTTCCAAGACTACCAAGCCCGCAAACTCCTGATTCCACACGACCGCGTTTGTATTTTCGTGAGAACCGAAGAGTCTGGGATTTCGGGGGGGAGATCGCCGGCGAGGTCGTCGTCTTTGCCGTCGGGTCCTACGAACCGGACGGTGAAAACACTTTCCGGTTGCGCTTCGTCGGCGGCGGGTTTGCGCTCCGCCTGCAGCGCGCGGAGCTCGGCCGTGTTCTTTTCCACCGAACGGCGGATGCGGCTTTCGTAAATAGACAGGAGCTGGAGCTCACGGGCGTGGGCCATCCAGGTGCGGGCTTGGGCGAGGGCGGCATCGAGTTCGGGTTGCTCGGAATCCTGGGGGACGTGTTCGGTTTGGCCGAGGGCGAAGATGGAGTTTTCCAGGGCACGGGCGCGGTTGAGGCGCCAGCGGTCCTCGGCGATGGCCTGGGCGAGATCGATTTCGAGAGCGCCTTCGGGCACGAGGGCTTCGCGGATGCCATCGCAGTGCCTTGTGAAGGCCTCCTGGTCTTCCGGGGTGTGGACGATGATTTGGCCGGTGAGTCCGTGGCGGAAGGCGTTGAGAGAGGAACGCTTTTTACCTGCGGCGGTACGTGGACCGCTAGAAAGCTTGGCGTTTTTACGGCGCGCGGTGAGTTGTGCTTCAGTCATTGAGAGTCTCCTTTATGGCACCTTACCGGCGAAGGAGGCAACACCAGGTGGAGTTTGCGGGCAAGTTGTTGGGGCGGTAGGAGAAAGGGAAGGGTTTGTGAGGTGAACGAAAACCGGCCAATCCGCCGGAGGCAGAGCTATGCTTTTCTTTCAGTTTGGATTCTGATACATAGGAGCGAAGGCGTGAGCTGGGAAGGGTGTGCTTGGCGGCTATCCTTCCGGGCGCGCCTTCGCGCCAACTGTGATCGTTGTTATCCCACATTCCAGCTCGGAATGCAACTCCCAAGGGGAGGAGAGCGAATGGCTGCCCCGGCAGTGTCCAGCCTGCAGGCGGATGGCGGTCATTGGCAATGGACGAAGACTGCGGTCCGCGCATGACGGGGAGCATGACCGGATTCGAGTGCGGCGTGGGAGATGTAAAGGCTGTGGACGCAGCGTGACAGTGCTGCCTGAGCGCTGTATACCCGGCGCAAGCTATAGCTTGGCGGCCCGGCAGCAGGCAGTCCAGCGGATCGCCAGCGGAATAGCCGTCGAACAAGCTGCGCCGGATTGTCTGGATCCCGATCGAATAGCGGATCCGTCTACGCTGCGCCGCTGGTGCAGAAGGCGGATCGAAAGTCTGGTATTCGCCGTTTATCGGGTGACCACCTGGTTTGCCTGGGATTGGCGGGCGGCTGCCCGTATTCTGATTCCGGAGCCCAATCCGCTATGAATCCTCGCGCCGGAAACGATGTTTCGCTGATCGATTACCTGCTGTCACGTGGTTGGAGGCCATCTCGCGACTATGGCCGCGAGGAAGTCGCAGGACTGTGTCCGCTCCATCGCGAGACGCGTCCTTCTTTCTATGTCAATCGCCGTAAGCAGGTCTTTTATTGCCATGGCTGCGGACGCGGCGGTGGCATTCGGCAGATCCGGCGCTGGCTGGAGGGGGGCGCCTGGCCCACGGTGCAGCCCGAGGACACTGCCGGGATGTTCGAGCAAACCTATGGGTTCTTCGAGCGGCGGTTGCGCGGATGCCCGGAGGCGCGCGATTATCTGCGACAGCGCGGGATCTACGATCCGGACTTGATCGTGCGTATGCGCATCGGCTATGCGCCAGGCGCCTGTCTGCGCGCTTATCTGAACCGATGTGGCTACCGTTCCGCCGCCCTGCGGAGCGCGGGATTGGTGGACGCGCTCGGCCGCGACCGATTATTTCGTTGTGTCACTTTTCCCCTGGAAGAAGCCGCAAGTTTATATGGGCGCTCGATCGATGGCGGCTATTGGCGCCACCGGTTTCTTCCCCACTCCAAAGGCGGACTCTATGGGTGGCGGCGTGCGCAGTCATACCGGAGTCTGATTGTAGTGGAGGGGTTGTTTGATCTGGCGGCGCTGTGGCAGGCGGGTTTTCCCCAGGCCGTGGCTTTGCTGGGATCGCATGCCAGTCCGGAGCAGATGGCTCAGCTGGAGCAACGGCGGAGCGCACGCGTGCATGTATGTTTGGATGCGGACGCGAACGGAGCCGGTCAACTGGCTGCGCAAACTTTAAGCGAGCGCCTGCGACACGCCGGTGTCGAAGCCCTGCGCGTGGCGTTGCCCGCGGGGTACGATCCCGCCAGTCTGTTTGCGGCCGGCGCATCCGCTCAGGATTTCCACCGATGGCTGGAGCGTGCCAGGCCATGACCTTCCGTGCCATTCCGCGCACCGGCTTACCCGCCAGCAGTTCTCCTTTTCGCGTGGTGGACGAGCAGGAGCGCGAACTCGAATGGATCAACCGTTTCCTGGATGCCCTGTGTGTCCGCGGCATCGCGCCTTTGACCTTGCGTTCGTATGCCAACCAGTTGTTGCATTTCGTCCGCTGGTGGTCGCGTCAGCCGGGCGTGGACGTGACCGGTCCGGCGCTGCGACAGTTCACCGAGTCCACGCTCATCGATTACGTTCGGGATCAGGTCAACGAAGTGCCGAAGCCGTCGCCGGAAAACATCAACCAGCGAGCGGGCATGCTCCGGCGTTTGTACCGCTTTCATTTTCAGCAGGACATGCCGCATGCGCCTTATCTCATCCCAAGAAACTGGTATCGCCGCTCGCCGTTGGGCTACGGGCGGCGTATCGCGGCCAGCTCGGCGGACCTGAAAGTGAAGGTTCCGCAGCGTGTGGTGACGCCTTTAAGCCGGGAACAGGTGCACCGTTTCTGGCACAGCTTTCGCACGGCGCGCGATCTGGCGATGGTGGCCCTCATGCTCCTCAATGGACTGCGTTCGCGGGAAGTGCTGGAGCTGCAGCTGGAGGATGTGTTGTTCAGCGAGGCACAGTTGCGAGTGCGGGGCAAAGGCCGACGGGTTCGTCTGTTGCCGCTTCCGCCCGAGACGATGGGCCTGCTGCGCTGTTATCTGAAAAGCGAACGCCCCCTGACCAATGCGCCCGAAGTGTTTGTCGCGCTGAAGGGGCGCGCGCGGTGGAGCGCTGAAGCCCGCCGGGTTGCGGAGTCTGTTCCGGCATCATCGTTTGACCAGCGGAGTCCCGCCGGCCAATCCGCATCGCTTCCGGCACACCTTTGGGGCCGACATGATCCGCGCCGGGGTCAGCCTGCCGGCTCTGCAAAGACTGATGGGGCATGCCCACATCCACACCACGCTGTTGTACATACAGATGGCTCCGCAGGACGTGTTCGTCGAATACGCTCGCGCGGTCCAGCGCATGACCGCGTTACCACAGCCGCGCTTAGAATGAGTACACCTCCGCATCCCTTGGAGCAAGCTCTCCAGGCGCGTGTCGAACTGCTGGCTACCACGCTGCGCCCCTCCACCGCGGGCCAGTACCGGCAGACGGTTCGGCTCTTCATGCGCTATCTGCGCCCACGCTGTCCCGAGGTGCGGCGGCCCGATCAACTGCGCCGCGATCCACACCTGCTGGGATGGTTCGAATACCTTTGGGTGCGCGTGGGTAAGCGCGGCGAGCGCTGCTCGAATACTACTCGCGGCGCCTATTTAATCCGTCTGCGCAAACTTTTCGACCTGCTGGGGGATCATCGCTTTCCGCCGCGCCCTGGCCTGGTGCTGAGTCAGGATATTCCGCGGCCCGATCAAGTTCTGCCGCGGCCCTTGAGGCCGGAAGATGATGCGCGGCTGATCGAGGAGTTGCGGCGGCGCAATGATCCGCTCTCCAATGCACTGCTGTTGACACGCTGGACAGGCATGCGCATTGGCGAGACTGCCGATCTTGGTGTCGATTGTCTACAGTATGTAGGCGGCGAGCATTGGGCCGTGCATGTGCCGCTCGGCAAGCTGCACAATGACCGCTTGGTTCCCGTGAGCGAAGAGGTCCGCGAGGTCATCGCGCGGCTGGAATTTTTCCGCACGCTGCCTCCTGCCGCGCCTCCGGAGTTTCTGCTGCCCCGTCCCAAGGGCCGGGAGGTTTTGTGCAGCGAACTCCGCGAGGCTCTTGGCGCTGCCGCTCAGCAAGCCGGAATCCGCGCGCCTATCGTCCCGCATCAATTACGGCACACCTACGCCACCAGTATGCTGCGCGCCGGAGTCAGCATGCCCGCCGTGATGAAGTTGCTGGGGCATCGCACGGCCAACATGACGCTGCGCTATGTCGAGGTTACGCAGAACGATCTCCAGCGCGAATTCCATTTGGCCCGCCAGCATCCGCGCCATCTCGTCCCAGTGCCCGCTGTTGCCGCTCCCGATTCCGATCCCGACAGCGCTGGCCCGGCCGCAGTGGCCCAACGGCTGTCCTCCACGATCCGCGCGCTGGACCTGTACCGGCAACAGGCCGGCGTCAACCACGACTCGGATCTCCGCCTGCTGCTGCGCCGCCTGGTGCGCACCCGCTCCCGATTTGAAAAGCTCACCCAGGGTTAAAGTTGGCTTGGATTGGCCGGATTTGTGAATCTTCAGAGGCGCTAGTCGTGGGCGTTAGTTATGTGCCTCTTGCATGCAGGGGAGTGACCGGGACAAACATCTCCTGGTTGTGCTACGAGCACCGCCGATCGGGTACCCGGAGAGCCGGGAGAGCGAAACCCTGCGCATGAACGCTCTCCTGGAGTACAGGGAATGACATCGAGTTCGGCGCAAGACTAGAAACTGATTTTGCCGACGATTTGGCCTTGCCGCGGGACCTGCGCCGTTGTCGACGTGTTGATATACCCGAAGCCGGAGACCACCGTCTCGCCCGCGGAGCAGACGCCGGTGGCACCGGAGGCGGTGATGCAGGTGGGCGCGGTCTGCGGGCTAGTAGTGCTCGGGGTGTTCACTTCGGTGCGGTTGAAGATGTTGACGAACTCCACCCGGACATTGAAGTTAATCCGCCCTTCCTTGAGGGGGAAGTTTCGTCCGACTCCGAAGTTCTCCACGGGCCGGCGCTGCTGGCGGAAGCCTTCAAGGTATGCTGCGCCCCCATACTGGCCAAGCGCCGGATTGGTCCACGCCGCCGGATTCAGCGCAATCGTCGTTTGCGGGTTGAAGCAGTGGCAGTTGAGGTTCACGTTATAGAACGGCTGGCCTGTGGGGATCTGATACTGGGTGTTTCCGAAGGTGAGGTTGGACAGAGTGGCGGTGGCGAGGGCACTGGGGTAGCCGGTGGCGTTCGTTGTCGGGGCCGCAAGGGGCAGCCTGCTGGCCCAGGTGCCAAACGCGTCGAGGGTCCAGTCGCGAACGATGTACGATAGCACCTTGTTGGACCCCCATTTCGGCAGACGGTAGAGGAGGCTCACCCGGGTCTGAAAAGGTTCGTCAAACTCCGAAATGCCCTTCGCCAAGGCGAAGTTTTCGGGGTTGGGGGTCCCGCCCATGGTGTTTAAATTCTTCGACCAGGCGAACGCAGCCGTGGCCGTGAGGCCGTGAGAAATCCGCTTGTTGGCCGTCGCCTGCAGCGAGTTGTACCAGGTATCGCCGAGAGGCGCCATGACCGAATTGACCCCGGCGTTGAACTGCGGGTACGGTCTCAAAGACTGGGCTACGGTAGCGGTCAGCGGGAAACCGGTGAAGGGGATCTTATCCACGAAAGGTCCGGCGCCGGGCGAGTTGAGGGGCGACAGCAGGATCGCCAAATCGGCCGGATTGCTCAGGCTTAGTCCGTAGTGGCTCAGGAGTTGCGGGCTTAGGTAATTGTAGTTCACCATGGACCCACCCTCGTCTACATAGCTCGGCCACCAGATCCCGCGATTGCCGACATAAGCCGCGTCCACTACCAGATTGGGGGAGATCTCGCGCTGGACGGTGAAGCTGTATTGATACTGCCGGGCCGGTCTTCCGGCGTTCGGATCGAGCCATTGCGGCCCGGTTCCGGGAAGGACGCCACCCACTGGATAATAGCTGGGGCTGTAATTCGGCCATGCAATCTGAGCGGCTGTTAACGGGGCGCCACCAACCGTTACGTTCGGCCAAGTCATAACCGGCTCTCCGGGAACGGTGGGGCCAAAGGGATTGCTGGATTGGGCGTTACCGGAGGGGCCTGATTGTATCTGGGCCGCGCCCGTACCGGAATAGAGGATGCCGAAGCCGCCGCGTAGCACGGTCTTCGGCAAGACCTGATAGGCAAAGCCGAGGCGCGGTCCGAAGCCATAGGGATAGTTATGCGCGAATTGGCAATGACAGGTGGCCTGGTAAATCGCATCTCCAGGCATATTTCCGGCGGTGGGGTCGGCCAGGGTCGGGTCGAATTGCGGGGAACGGCCGTATTGCTCCGTGTAATACGTCGAGTAGTCGTAGCGCAGACCGTAGTCCAGCGTGAACTTTCGCGTTATCTTCCAGCTATCCTGCGCATACAGTCCCAATGCATGTTTTCCATAGCGCGAGAGGGAGTTCACATCGACGGTGGCATTATCCACCGCGCCCAGCAGAAAGCTGGCATAGGGGAAGCCCAGGCTGTAGGCGCCGACTTTAGAGGCGCCGACCCCACCCGTAATGGTCGACAAGTAGGGCTCGGCCGTTTCCGCGGAGGAGAAGCCGTACAGGCCTTGGAGGTCGTCCCTGTCCAGCTCGTAATATCCTATGAAGTTCAGACTTCCCCCGAACTTGAAGGTGTGATTGCCCTTGACCCAGGTCAGGCTGGCGATGTCATTGAATTCCGAGTAAAGGTTGTCTACGCGTCCGGGAGGACCCAGCTCGCCCGATGTGGCTCCCGCCCCCGCCATACCGCCGGCTTGGGCATTGTAGAGGCCAGTGACTTCGGGGAACGTGGTGGGGGTTGTAAAGGCGGAACTGCAGAGGCTCAGATTGGTGCAGGAATTATAACTGGGGGTCACGGACGGGCGTCCCTCATTGTCGTAGTTGAAGCCGACGCCCAAATGCAACAGAAGCGTCGGCGAGAGCGTGTGGTCGTAGTTGAGGCGCTCGGTTTGCCCGTAAATTCCCCCGCCGAAGGTGCCGGAAACGGGTTGCGGCAGTCCGTCCGTGCCGTAGCAGGTCAGGCAGTAGCTGCCCGTTCGGCTCCAGTAGAAGGAAAGCTTGTCTTTAGGGCCAATGATCTGGTCGAGTTTGAGCGAGGGAATATAGGTCGTCCGGTTTTCAACTTCGATGTTCTGAAAATTATTGATCGCGCTGTTGACATTGCATGGGCCGCCCGCTAAGCAGAAGGGTGCGGGGAGCAAGGCCTGCATCGCCTGAGAAACCGGCGTGATCCGCGATTGCGGAATGGTGTTGTTCAGAAATGGAGTAGTGACCACTTGTCCATTCACCGTTCGCGCGGTAAGGGGATCGAAGATCTCATTGGCGTAGATGGTGGCGCCGGTCGGATCGGTTCCGAGACTATGGTTCCCCGCGGCCGTGATGGCGCCGCTGAAATTGCCCGTCCGGTACGCCGCCGTGGGAAGCGTTTCCACACTTTGCAAGCTGTTCGTGTCCTGAATGAACTGCTCCCAGCCAAAGAAGAAAAACGTCTTGTCCCTGCCGTTGTAGACTTTGGGAATCCGTATCGGACCGCCGAGAGTCAAGCCATAGTCGTTGCGCCGCAACTCCGGACGCAACAACCCGCCGGGGCCGTTATTGGTGAACGGGTCTCCCGCATTCAGAGCTTCGTTCTGACCATAGTAGTAGAGGCTGCCATGGTATTGGTTCGTGCCCGACCTCATGACCATGTTCACCACCGCGCCGCCGGTTTGCCCGTATTCGGCCGAGTAGTTGCTGGTCTGCACGGTGAACTCCGCGATTGCGTCCTGGCCGGGCGCGGTTTGCTCATTGGCTCTTTGCACCATGACGTTGGTGTTGTCCATGCCGTCGACCAGAGCCGCCTCCGACGCCGCCGGGTTGCCGTTGATATGAAGCCCTGCGCCGTTGTTGAGTCCCGGCTGGTTAAAATTCGGGCCCTCAACCAGCGCTCCGGGCAGCATGAACGTGCCGGCGTAGGGATTGCGAATGCCGGAACTATCCGCGCCGACGATAAGCAGCGGCAACGCGTCCATGGCCTGCGTGGAGACAGTCTGGCTTAACTCTCCGCTTTCCGTTTTGAGCAAGGGAGCCGCTTCGGCGACAGTGACCGACTCGGTAGCGCTGCCGACCTCTAGCGCGGCGTCTACACGAATCGTTTGCGCTGCCTGCACTTCGAGGGCCGCCCGGACAAACCTCTTGAAGCCGGGCACGGTAATCGTCATCTGATAGACGCCCGGGGGCAACTCGGTCATCGTGTAATTCCCGGTAGTCGAAGTCGCTACCGGATACCGGGCATTGGTTGCGGTGTTCTCGGCTTCGACCGCGGCGTTGGCGACCACCGCCCCGGCTGGATCTACGACCGTGCCTGTGATCGTGCCCCCGCCTTGAGCCAGCGCGGTACCCGAGATCAGGAAAAAACTCAGTGCAATTACCGTGAAGCGCATACGATTAACTCCCTCACTTTAAAATCTTTTGGCCGGACATCGATTTGTGACGCTGGAGAGCGCAGAGGCTGCCAAGCGTGGGCGGAAAGAGAATTCACGGGCACAACGCGCCGACTAAAACACGGCATTCGTGCAAAACGCCCCCTTCAACGAGACCTTGGGCAGTCTATTCCAATGGTTCGTTGTTGTCAAGGGCGAGAATTAGGGCCAGAATTAGCCAGAATTAGATCTTCTTCGGTGAGATCCAGCCTTCCTTCGATGGATTTCGCGCAGGCATCAAGCGCCTTAAGAGGACCGTACGGCCACGTGTTTGCGGCTTCCAGTGGGGCAGGCCCTCGGCCTGCGGCGGCCTCCCAGGCCGCCTGCACCGGGCGGGCCGAGAGCCCGCCGCACGAAAATCTGCCGCTCCAACCCTGGGCCGCCCAATTGACTTGAGAACACATGTCCAAGGATGATCCGGAGGCCAATTGCCTGCCCACCGGCGTCCCCCGATTGGACTATTGCGGTTTCACTGACGCCGGCGTCTCCGGATACAAGCCGACTTTTCGTTCCTAACCCCGGCCTCTGCACGGGGGCCGACTTCACGTTTCCGACCGATACTGGCCGGTCTTCGATTGGTCTGCTAGTGTAGTGTCCAATAAATAACTGGACTATTGATGCGGCTTTGCTGCATACTGTTGGTTGTGTCCCGCAAAGCTGTTTCGCTCAAATTAAGAGAATCCGACAAGCGGCAGGTGGCCCAGTGGGAGGGGGCGTTCGGC
>DATDGT010000313.1:0-5750 GCA_036521975.1 Bryobacteraceae bacterium | reverse complement strand
CGCCCCCTGTCGGCCCAAACCCTCCAAGACTAGCAAATCTTCCAAGACTACCAAGCCCGCAAACTCCTGATTCCACACGACCGCGTTTGTATTTTCGTGAGAACCGAAGAGTCTGGGATTTCGGGGGGGAGATCGCCGGCGGGCTCGGGGTTTCGGCCTGCGGACTCGACGGTCGTAGGTCTCATTGGCGCTTCGACGGTGGCGGATTTGCGTTCGGCCTGCAGGGTGCGGAGTTGGGCCATGTTCTTTTCCACCGAACGGCTAATGCGACTTTCGTAAATTGTCAGGAGATGAAGCTGATGGGCGTAGGCCATCCAGGTGCGGCCTTGGGCGAGGGCGGCGTCGAGCTCGGGGTTGTCGGAGTCCTCGGGGGGATCTTCGCTTTGGCCGAGGGAGAAGATAGCGTTTTCCAAGGCACGGGCGCGGTTGAGGCGCCAGCGGTCCTCGGCGATGGCCTGGGCGAGATCGATTTCGAGAGCGCCTACGGGGGCGAGAGCTTCGCGAATGCCGTCGCGGTGTTTCTTGAAGGCTTCCTGGTCTTCCGGGGTGTGGACGATAATTTGGCCGGTGAGTCCGTGGCGGAAGGCGTTGAGGGAGGAACGCTTCTTACCCGCGGATGTTCGTGGACCCGTTGAAAGCTGGGCGTTTTCACGCCGGGCGGTAAGTTGTGATTCGGTCATTAGACCTCCTTTATGGGAACCATACCTACGAAGGAGGAAATCCATAGCGCTGTTCGCGCGCAAGTTGTTGGGGCGGTGCGACAAAGAGGCGAAGTTGTGGGTGCGGATGCAGCGCTTGTCTCCCGGCGAAGACTGAGCGAAATGGAGGCAGAATGAATCAGGTGAAAGGTTCCGGAGCCGGTTCACGGCCGTTGTTTTGCTGCGGAGAGGGCGGCGGTTTGCGAAAAAAATGGATTCGGGATTCGGTTTTTCGGCGTCTCGGGATCCCACGACACGGTCGCGACTCGTCCCGGAGGCGAGCTCCGCTGGAAAACGATAGGCTCGCGAATCCCATCCGGTCTCGCAGAGCCCCGTATCAGCTCGGACGTGCCCTGCAGACTAATCCCATCGTGGTTTCGATTGATTTTCGCGACGATCTCATGGTCCCAGGTAGCGTGCAATACCTGCCTGCCGCTGGTGTCGTTCCCGAAACAGGACGTGTTCCGCTTGCCTCCGGTATCACCCTCCCGAGTCGCGGGAGGTGCTTACGCGGCGACCGACGCGTGGAGACGCATCTCCTTTAAAATGCCAACAAGCTGTGTGACTTGGTCGGACGGAAGCACGCCGTCTACGCCCATCGGGCTCAGGTCCGTGAAAGGTGACTCGTAGAGCCGTGAAGCTTCCATGTACCCCTGTTCGGTCAGGTAATTAACAATCAGGTCTATAAATTCGATCTGCTGGCTGCTGGGCTGGCGCCCGAGCAGAAACTCGTCGAACGCGCTCTTCGCTGCCTGCCGGTCGAGTCCGACCAGGGAACGAAGGAAGAGCCCGAACCCTTCGCTCGCCTCCTTGGCTTGTGCCAGGTCATGAGCAGTCCCGATGCCTGCCTGTAGCAATAGTCTCTCCAGCTCCGCAAGATCGTAGCTGGTGAGCGGTTTGTTCTCCCGAAGCTTGCGAATCGCCTGGTGATCCTGATGTTCGCGGAGGAAGGCGCGAGCGTTCTCGCGAAATCTCTTCTACCCGACGGCCCGGGTTCCCAAAAGTCCAGATGGATCGCCGAACTTGAATCCACCCGCGCCGCGAATGCATAATGGAGAGCCGGATCTCTCCGGAATCTGGACGATGGTGATGTGCCCAACCGCCCGGGGGCTTGTGATGTTAGAATCTAAAACGAGCGACTAGCGTTCCTTGGCGTGGCAATGGCGTTGCAAACTGACCCGCTACTGCGGCCGCCGGGGCTGTATTGTTTCCGCCGACCGCCGCCGTGTTGATCCAACCAAAGCCTCCCGTGGTCTGGCCCGCCGCGTTGGTTGTCTGTGTCGCGAAGGCGTTTGTGCTGGTGGGAACATTCAATCCCGTCCTATTGAAGATATTGGTGAATTCAGCGCGAATCAGTAAATTGGCTCGCTCTTTGATCCGGATGTTACGTCCCAGGCTCATACTCTCCACGGGATGGCGTTGTTCCCGGTAATCGCCATAGTGGGCGTTGGCCGTGCCGAACTGGCCATTGGGGGGATTGACCCACGCCGCTGGATTTAACACGAAGACTTTAGTCGGGTCAAAGCAGTGACAATTTAGATCCTCCGTGAACAAGGGCACGCCCGGTACGCGATCCACTCTTGTGGTCTGGAAAACCAACGAACCCAGATTCGTGGTTGCGGCGGGCACCGCGAAGGGGAATCCGCTGGCGTAACGTAGAACCGCCCCGTAGGTCCAATCCCGCGCGATCCATGACGCCAGCTTGCTCGCGAAATCCGATCTCCCGGCGAGGACCTTAGGCGTGGTGTAATTGGCGGCGACGGTTAGAATCTGCGGCTGATCGAGACCGGAAAGCGACTTGTTATTCTGCCGGTTGTACACGTCGTTAATGATGGGAGGCACCGGCGAACTGTATTGGTTATTGTCTTCCGCTCCTAAAAGTAAGTTCTTCGACCAAGTATAAGTCACCAATGCGTCCAGCCCGTGAGATAAACGCTTGGTCGCTTTCGCTTGCACGGCGTCGTACCAACTGTTCCCCAGCGGGTTGAAATACTGAACCAGGCCAGTGTACTCGGGCAACCCCCGGAGCGTCTGAGCCACAGTAAGTCCCAGCGGAAATTCTGGAAAGGGAGGGTTGCCGAACCCGCGGGAGATGGCAAGTGGGGAGTTCACGAAAGAGGTAAGTAATTGCTGGTCGGCGGGATTATTTATGTTGAGGCCGGCGGCAGCCAGCGTCTGGTAGGGAACCGGATTGAAAGCCCAGGGACTCAAGGTGTTGGCCGACCACCACACCCCCATGTTTCCGATATAGGCGCCCTCCACCATCAGATCCTTGCCAATCTGGCGTTGCAATCCAAAGGTCCACTGTATAATTCGGGCCGGCCTGCCGGCGTTCGGATCGATAAAACTGACAGGGTTGCTAATCACGTCGATTCCATTATTCTGCAGCGGCGTCTGGCCCGGATCGAAGTTCGGAAACTTTATATGATACGGCACGCCTCCTGCCAGCGTAAAAGGAGCAACTCCATAAGAGGGCGGCCCGAATGGCTTGTTGGAGCCGAAATTAGAGCCAGGATAATTCTGCGTTTTAGCATAGGAAATTCCTGCGCCGGCGCGTAGCACAGTCTTGGAATTGATCTGGTAGGCGATACCCAGCCGGGGTTGAAACGCGTACGGATAATTGTGTGCGAAGTGGCAGTTACAGCGGCCGGGTCCATAGCCCTCAAAAATCGTGCCGCCGGGCAAGCCTCCCGCGGCCGGATTCGGCGTACTGATCGAGATGTTTTGCATTAAGCCGTTTCGCTCCTGTATATACGTTTGGAAGTCATAACGCAGGCCGTAATCGATGGTCAGCGTGCGCAGCGCCTTCCAACTGTCTTGCACGTACCACGCGAATGACTTGTCCCCAAACTTCTCAGGCGTGGGAGCAGCGATGTATCCGGTGTTGGGTAAGCCGAGGAGGAAACTGGCGTAGTCGAATCCTTCGGTAGCGGCGAGAGACCGTCCGTTGAGCGAGGGATCGGCGGTCTCGCTAGGATTGAATAGCATGTTTCCTGGAGCATACGTCTGCGTAAACATCGGATATCCGTTGATGACCGATTCTCCGCCCACCTTATAAGTGTGATTATTGTGCACCCAGGTTATAGATGCCGTGGCCGAAGGCTTGTAATCCCGGATATAGAGATCCGTGGGCGGACCCAGGACTTCCGAACCTCCTGTGTTTTCGTTCAAGACCGAAAAGTAGGGAAATATGTTGGCGGTGACGCCGTTGAAGCCCAGTTGTTGCGAGTTGTTAAACGGCGGCACTTCCGGATTGTTCGAGGTCAACAGATAGCCGATGCCAACGTGCAGCAGCAGTGTTGGCGTAATCGTGTAATCGATATTTCCACGCGTAGTGTCGTTCTTGATATGGGTCGGCACAGTGTTCTGAATAGGGTAGGGCAAGCCCATGTTGTTCGGAGAATCGGTTCGCGTCAGCCCCCAATATCCGGACAGTTTCAGACGCGTGCTGATAGAATGATCGAGTTTCACCGAAGGGATCGTCGAGACGCGCGAATTTGTATACACCGGCAGGTAATTGGATACCAGACCGGGCAGGTTCGGCAGCGGGAGATACGCCTGGGCTTTCAGCGCCACGGGATCCAGTTCCGTTACCGGAATCGTGTTGTTTGGGAACGGGTCCCGGTAACTGACTCCGTTGATCAGCCGCGTGGTGCTGGGGTCGAAAATTTGGTTCTCCATGATCGGGCGGCCCAACCCATCAGTCCCCAGATTGCGGCCCGTCAGCGCTTGCTGGAAATTGCCTTGGCGATAGGCCGGGATCGGCATGGTGAGCGGAAGATTGTTAATGATGTCCTTCTCGCGGAATTGTTCCCAATTGATGAAGAAAAAGGTCTTGTCGTGTCCGTTGTACACTCTGGGAATCAACACCGGGCCGCCCACGCTGAAACCATAGTCGTTGCGCCGTTGGCGCGGACGCAGCAAATGCCCCGTCCCGTCATTGGTGAACGGCGTGCCCGCGTTGAGGGCTTCGTTGACAAAGTAGTCGTAACCACTACCGTGAAATTGGTTACTACCAGACTTCATGGTGAAGTTGAAAACACCGCCGCCAGCCTGCCCGAACTCCGCCGCGTAGTTGCTGGTCTGGACTGCGACCTCCTGCACCGCCTCGACGCTCGGTTCGTTCGTGGAGCTTGTGGACATTCCTGTTCCCGATGGACCAGCGGCGCCGGTGGCCGTCGCGTCCTGTCCTTCCACGCGCACGGCCTCGGAGTTCCCCGCCAATCCATTTATGCGGAGGCTGTTATCGGGCAGCCAGGAGTTTCCGGGCAGCATGGTGGTAACCGAGTACACGCTGCGAATCCCGGTGGAGCCCACCGCGGATTGGCCAATGCCTAAGATCGGCAAGCTGTTGAGCGTGTCCGAGGTGACGTTGTGGCTCAGTTCCCCGCTTTCGGTCTTGAGCAGCGGCGCGGCCTCGGTAACCGTCACCGATTCGGCGCTCGAACCGACCTCTAGAATGGCGTCGATGCGCAGAGTCTGCTCCACCGGGACTTCAATATTCTGCCGGACATATTTCTTAAAGCCCATTACGGTCACGGAAATCTGATACGCGCCGGTGGGCACTTGGACTACATAGTTCCCCGTGCTGGAGCTGCCAACCTGATACGCCGCGCCAGTTTGAATATTCCGCACTTCAATGGAGGCGTTAGCAACCACAGCGCCGGCTGGATCCGTGATTGTGCCTGTGATCGTGCCGCGGTCGCTCTGCGCAAACGCCAGCACCGTAAGTCCGAGAAGACTACCCGTTAATTTAAGCATCGACATTGGCCCTCCCCGCGAAAGCTTTCTGAAGATAACGAATGGTCAATTTACTAAGGCCGCAACTGCGAGCGTGCCGGCCTTGCTCATCGCCAAAACTCTCCGGGAATTCTTTCATGCTTTCGCGCGGTTCGCAAGGGGCCAGGGACTGGGGGGTGCGCGACATGGAGGTGCAGACTCGATCGGTCTTCTTTTTTGTAGCTTTTTTCTTAGCGTCTATATACGCTAAGAGAAAGGAGACCCTTGATGACCGACTCTCTGCCTCAGCTGGAGTCCCAACGCTCCGATCTG
>DATDGT010000312.1:0-4329 GCA_036521975.1 Bryobacteraceae bacterium | reverse complement strand
TGCCGCTTCCGGTGAAAGTTTAACGTTGACCGTTTTACCGTTGGCTTTGTAGGTAAGCTCGAAGTACGGCCCGTGGCGCTTGGTGACATCGGAGGCACAGGCGCACTGGGCTTTGCCGCACTTCATCATCCGCTTCAGAACTGTACCTTTGCAGAAATAGTCGATCTGCTCCAGTCCTCGTCTGAGTTCCAGAAAGCGTCGCGTGTGGCGCTCCAGGGAGGTATTCCGCGCAGCGGGGCGGACTTTGCTTTTCGAAACAGAAACGCGTGACATTGTCTTACGGTGATATTACCGTAAGAACATGGCAACTGCAACTTGTTTCCCTGCTGATACGAGATCGGCATTTGTTGAGTTCTCGCTGCTGGAGTCCTGGCTGGCATCCACCACTGCCCTCCAACTTCCTCTCCACCAGATCGAATCCCAACAGCAGGTAAAAGGCCGCGAGGTCCAACGCCTTCTCCTCCAAGCCCATTTGCAGCCTCGCGGCAACGGAGATATCGGGCCGGCCTTGCAACTGGAACAGACCGACGGAACGGCGCTCTACTCTCACCGCCGTCTAAGTACCCGATCCCTGACCACCGTCTTTGGAACCGTGGAACTCGTCCGCATGGGCTACTCCCGCCCCGGCGCTCCCGGCATCTTTCCCCTGGACCGGACGCTGACTCTGCCTGCCCGTTCGTTCTCCTACGAACTCCAGCGGCGCCTGGTCAAAGCCGCCGTGCAGAATCCTTTCCTCGATTCGGTCCAAACCATAGCCGACCTGACCGGCGTTTCCGTTTCCAAACGCAGCCTGGAGCAGATCCTGCCGGACGCGGCGCAAGACTTTGACGCTTTCTACCGGCAGCGTTCGCCGGAGCCAGCCACCGGCACCATCCTGGTGGCCGCCGTCGATTGCAAGGGTATTCCCATGGTTAAGCCGCCCGGCGCACAACCAACCCCACGGTTGACGAAAGGTCAGAAGGCCAACCAGAAGCGCATGGCCACGGTCGCGGCGGTCTTCACCCGTACGCCTTGGGTGCGTACTCCACAACAGGTCGTGGAAAGCTTGTTCCGCATCTCCCACCCGACTCCGAAGGATGCACCGATGCCGCCGCGTCCGGAGAATAAACGGGTATGGGCCAGTCTGCTCAAGGGCAAGAATGCTGTCATTCAGGAGGTGGCCGAAGAGATGGAACGTCGTGATCCATCCGCATTAAAAACCCGCGTCGCCCTGACCGATGGCGAGCGAGCGCTACAGATTCGAGTCGACCGCAAGCTGAGAGTCACCCTAATTCTGGACCTGATGCACGCGCTGGAGAAACTGTGGAAAGCCGCCTATGTCTTCCATGCGGAGGGTAGCCTGGAGGCTGAACTCTGGGTCCTGGACCGCGCTCTACGAATCCTGCTCGGTGATGTCGGTCAGGTCGTCAAGGGGATTCGTCAAAGTATCACCAAACGCGGTCTGTCCGGGGCCGGGAGCAAAACACTGCGGGGAGTCGCCGACTACCTTTACCGAAACCGTACCCGCATGCGCTATGACGAATACCTCGCCAACGGCTGGCCGATCGCCAGTGGCCCGGTCGAAGGCGCGTGTAAAAACCTGATCAAAGACCGGATGGAGCGTTCCGGCATGCGCTGGACCGAGCAGATGGCTGAAGCCATCGTCCAGTTGAGAGCCATCTGCCTCTCCGGCGACTTTGATCACTACTGGCAATTCCACATCGCACAGGATCAGCGCCGCCTATACCCCGCCCCATGGAGCGTCGTTCCAAAGTAGCCACACCCATTTCAATTTGGCGATAAGCTTCAGCCCGGCGGACAGTTGAACATCGCCCTATGGAGCGACGACGTGGAGGCCACGGCCCGTGAGCTCAAAGCCAAGGGCGTGGAGTTCGTCACGGAACCAAAGCGTATGCCTTACGGCACGACCTCCATCTTCAAAGATGTCGATGGCAATTGCCTGGTGTTAAGTTCCAAGTGAACGCATGACAACCGTATTGGGATTCGTGCCGCGGGGGAACGCTTGCGGTATATATTCTCACTGCAATGGTTATCGATAAGCCAGCACCTACCGAAAATTAAAAGGCCAATTGACTTGTTACCTCATCTAGCTCTAAGTCTGCAGTTTCGTTCAAACAGGCTGCGCTCGCGCATGCCGTAGATCGAATGAGGCCGCTCGATAGCGGAACAAGGAGAGTAGCAGTGAGATTTTGCAAACAGTGTATGTGGGTTATCACCAGCCTGGTGGTGCCGCTGACGCTTGCCGTGGCGCCGGCCGCCGCACAGACGAAGCCCAACATACTTGTCATCATGGGCGATGATGTCGGTTGGTTCAATATCGGCGCCTACCATCGCGGCATGATGGCGGGTAAGACCCCAAACCTCGACAAGCTGGCAGCCGAGGGAATGATGTTTACCGACTACTACGCTGAAGCAAGCTGCACGGCGGGCCGGGCGAACTTCATCACCGGCGAGTTGCCCATCCGTACAGGTTTGACGACGGTCGGACAGGCAGGAGCGGACGTCGGCCTGCCCGATCAAGCCGCGACTCTTGCAATTGCCCTGAAGGCTCTCGGCTACGAGACCGGCCAGTTTGGCAAGAACCACCTCGGTGACCTGAACAAATACCTCCCGTGCGTACACGGCTTCGACGAATTCTTCGGCTACCTCTACCACCTCGACGCGATGTCCGATCCTTACTGGTTTGACTATCCGCAGGATTGGATTGATAAGACCGGACCGCGCAATCTGACGCACTGCTGGGCGACCGATACGAACGATTCCACGGTCATGCCTCGCTGGGGCGCGGTCGGCAAACAGAAGATTGTGGATGAAGGCCCCCTGGCGCCATTCCCGAACATGGCCGGACGGCAGAACTGGCAGGCGGGCATGAAGGCCAAGTACGACATGGAGACCTTTGACGAAGTACTCGTCGGACACACCAATCGCTTCATGGACCAAGCAAAGAAGGATGGCAAGCCCTTCTTCATCTGGCACAACACCACCCGGATGCACGTCTTTACGTACCTCCCGCCGGAGTATCAAGCGATGATGAATGCCAAGACTGGCTACGGTCTCGAAGAGGCCGGCATGGCACAAATGGACGCCAGCATCGGCGAGATTCTTAAGCACCTCGAAGACATCGGTGAAGCGCAGAATACAATCGTCATTTTTACGACCGACAACGGCGCGGAAGTATTCACTTGGCCCGACGGTGGCATGACGCCGTTTAAAGCTACCAAAGGCACCTCGTACGAAGGCGGCTTTCGGGTGCCCGCGATCGTTCGTTGGCCCGGACACGTCAAGCCCGGCTCGGTTGAAAATGGTATTTTCTCGGGTCTCGATTGGTTCCCGACCCTGGTGTCAGCGGCTGGGAATCCCGACATAACCAGTCAACTCCTCAAGGGGGTGAAGCTTGGCGACCGTACCTATAAGAATCACCTGGATGGCTACGACCAGTCGGCCTTGTTGTGCGGCGAAGGAGAATCCGCCCGGCATGAGCTCTTCTACTTCAGCGGCGCTCAACTGGGCGCCGTTCGTCTCGACGATTTCAAGTTCCAGTTCCTCCAGCAGCCATGGGGCTGGCCCGGGGAAAAGATCACCACCGACATGCCGACGGTTACGAACCTTCGGTGGGACCCCTTCGAGCGCTTGTTCCCGCTCCGCGGCGAGAGCCTAAATGACAGCTCCCCTGGTTATATGAACGACTTCTTTGCGCGCGAGTTCTGGCGCTTCGTGGGCGTGCAACAGGAAGTGGGAAAGCTCGCGGCGACAGCCATAGATTATCCACCCATGCAGGCGCCCGCGTCGTTTAACTTGAGCGCCATCAAAGCCAAGGTCGACGAGATGATCAGGGCACACGCCGGTCAGTAGTCAAACTGCCCGGGCGGCGGACTTCACTCGGACGTCTCACGCCCGGCGCCGATGTTGGCTGGCGGGGGGAGGGGGCCTCCCTGACGCTATTCTCAAAACTTGTTGCGCAAAGGACCCTTTGTGAGACGTAAGACAAACGTGCACAGTTCGTCGGCAGACTTCAGGTGTTAGCCGTGCTGATTGCCCGGAGGAGAGACCGCGCCTCACTCCTCCACTCTTTTCCAAGTCACATAGATAGAGGGCTCTTCGCCCCTTGAGGTGGCTACCTGCGAAGTTTTCCCTTCGTCGTACGAGACGATCAGTTGACCATTTTCATTTACCAAAGTGCGGACGGTCTGGACAACCGGATCATAATGACAGTTTTTGGAGCCCAGAGGCGCTGTGTCCCATTCGCAGTTATGGGGCCGGGGGCTGACGAAGACGTGATCCCACGTTGCTACACTCCACTGCCCAGACGAACCGACAAGAGTAGAGTAT
>DATDGT010000311.1:0-9081 GCA_036521975.1 Bryobacteraceae bacterium | reverse complement strand
ATGGACTGCGGAAACGCACAAGAGGGTCAGTCTACACTACATCGCGTTTTTCAAAAGCGGCTATTGGGAACACGTCACTTGCCCTCACCGCAAGTCCAAAAAATCTCAGAATCGACGGTCGCGTGACGAACTTGGGCTAGGTTCCCCGAGCCGCTCCGCAATCCGGGCGCGAGGAGTGCCGAGATGCTCCTCCAGGGATTCGCCGAAGCTCGCCGGTTCCCGCTCCAGCGCTTCGCTTCGCGCGCGCCAAAGTTCCTCCGCGTCGGCGGGCCCCAGACGGCGGATCTCCATCTACACCGTCGCCTCGATCTCGGCGGAAAGCCGCTCCCATTGCTCCACCCGCGCATTCAGGCGCTTACGGCTTTCGTCCACTAAAGCCGTAAGCCGCAGCGTCTCCGCCACGCTTTTGAAATCGGCCAGGGCGGCCTCGTGCTGCGCGATCTCGGATTCCAGTGCCTCAACCTCCCGCTCCACCTCTTTCACCTGACTTTGAAGTTTCTTGAGCTTCATGGGATTCACGCGCTTGGCCGTCTCGCGGCCCTCTGAGGAATGCGCCGGCGCGGGGGGCGATGCATCCGCCGGCGCGAGAACTTCGAGCCCGCCCTGTTTGCGCCACAGATAATCTTCGTAATTCCCCGGATAGACGCGCACGCTTCCGCCTTCGATCTCGATCACCCGCGTCGCCAGACCATCGATGAAATAGCGATCGTGCGACACGAACACCACAGTTCCCGAATACACCCGCAAAGCTTCCAGCAACACGTCCTTGGCACGCATGTCGAGGTGGTTGGTGGGCTCGTCGAGCAGGAGAAAATTGGAAGGCGCCACCAACAAGCGAGCGAGCGCGTAGCGATTGCGCTCGCCGCCGCTCAAAACTCCGATGCGCTTGAATACGTCGTCGCCGCCGAATAGAAAACAGCCTAGCAGCGTGCGCAGTTCGGTAAGAGTCGCACGGGGAGCGGCGCCGCTCAGATCGTCGAGCAACCGGGCGTTCGGGTCCAGTTCTTTATACTGATCCTGCGCGAAATAATCGGCCGCGACGTTATGGCCCAGCGTGTAGCTGCCGCTGGTGAGCGGCTCGCTTCCCGCCAGCAGCTTGATGGTGGTCGATTTGCCCGCGCCATTGACACCCACGAGCGCGATGCGGTCGCCACGCTCGATGGTGAAGTTCGCACCGCTGAAGACATGCGTGAAACCGTAGCTCTTGGAGACGTCCCGGAATTCGGCGACAATGCGCCCGCTCGGCTTGGGCTGCGGAAAGGAGAAATGAATCGCCGGCTCCTCGGGCGGGATCTCGATCCGCTCGATCTTTTCCAGTTCCTTAATGCGCGATTGCACTTGCTTCGCCTTGGTGGCCTGATAGCGGAAGCGATTGATGAAGGCTTCCAGTTGCTCAATGCGCTCCCGCTGATTGCGATATGCGGCTTCCAGTTGTCCCTGCCGCTCCTCCTTTTGGGTCAAATATTTCTCGTAATTGCCGCTATAAAAATTCGCTTTTTTATTCCATAATTCGACGATCCGGTTGACGGTGACGTCGAGAAAATAACGGTCGTGTGAAATCAGCACGTAGGCGAAGGGATAGTCGGCAAGATACGATTCCAGCCAATTGCGCGCCTCCAGATCCAGATGGTTCGTAGGCTCATCGAGCAGCAGCAGATTGGGTTTTTCGAGCAGTAATTTCGCGAGCGCGATGCGCATTTGCCAGCCCCCGGAGAACTCTTCGGTGGCGCGCGTCCAATCTTGTTTGTGAAACCCCAGCCCGTCCAGCACGCTTCCCACCTGGGCTTCTATCGCGTAACCGTCGCGATTGCGGAATTCGCTGTCGATGGCGTGCAGCCGGTCGGCTGCGGCACCGTATTCCACGCCCGCGGGGTCCAGATCGGCCAGCTTGTGATGCAGAGTTTCGAGCTCCTGCTCCATTTCGCGGAGCCCCGAGAAGACGCTCATGCATTCGTCGAAGAGGCTGCGGCCGGCGAGCGTCAAGCCGTCTTGAGGAAGATAGCCGATGCAAATTCCCTTGGGAAAAGCGATTCCGCCGTAATCCAATGTTTCCTGGCCGCAGAGGATTTTGAGAAGCGTGGTCTTGCCCGTGCCATTGGCGCCGACCAGTCCGGTGCGCTCCTTAGGCGTGATCAGCCAATCGCAATTGTCAAAGAGAAGCTTGTGGCCGAAGCGTTTTCCGGCTGCCTGGAGCTGAATCATCGGCGTGCAAAGCGGGTCTATTACGATCTTAGCGAACGTCCGCCCCCACTTAGACTATCCGGACGGTGAGCCTATCCCGCCCAAAAGATAGCATCGAGCAGCGAGACCTCAAGCTCGACACCCGACTAAACCCCTCCGCATCAAGGAACGCCGGTAGCCCCGCCTCCGAATGGGCGGATTTCCCTCCCACGGCAAATCACATGCTTTTACGAAATCGTCTCTCGGCAATGAGAGCAAAAAGGAGAATTAAAATGAGTCATCCCAAGCAACAGAAAGAATACAAGGCGCCCTCGCACGTGGCGGAAGCAGGAGCTGCCGCGACGGCAGTCTCTCCGGCGCCGTTAGTAGGAACGTGGACCAACGTCAACCCGCACACCAACGATCTTGTGAAGGTAGTGATCGCCGCCTCGGGCAGCGGTATCTCGGTGGACACCTTTGGAGCTTGCAGTCCCACCCCCTGTAACTGGGGTTCCGTGCCGGGCTTGGCGTACGCCGCCAGTGTCAGCTCCACTCCCGCCGTGGCCTTTAGCGCTCAATACACGTTCAGCTTCGCCAAAGTCATCGTGACCGGTCAGCTTCAGGGATCGCGCCTTCTGGTCGAAACGTTCACCCAATTTACCGACGGGAGCGGAAGGTCCAATCTTTATACCACGGATCAAATGACCAAGTGAGCAGTAGGTCGGGAATCGCCCAAGGCCACGAAGACGCCGTGGAGGGTGGGCTTCAGCCCGCGCGAGGCTTTAGCCTCGCTCACCCAGCGCGCGGACTAAAGCCCCCCCTCCAAAAGCGTCTTCAACAGTGCCGATGTGTTAATCTAGCTTTCTCGCGCCCCCCGGCCGGGCGCAGATCTGGCGGATGGTCAAACTCGCGGTCGAGCGTCTGACGAAGCGGTACTGGCGCGATTCGCGCGAGCTCCTGGCGCTTTTGAACGTAAGCCTCTCCGTCGAAGACGGCGAGTTCATGGCTATCGTCGGCCCCAGTGGCTGTGGCAAGACCACATTGCTCAACATCATCGCCGGCTTGCTGCCCTACGAGCAAGGTTCGGTTTCGATCGATGGCCGGCGCGTCGAAGGCCCTGGTGTCGATCGTGCCGTGGTGTTCCAACATTCCAGTCTCCTGCCCTGGCGCACCGTCCTGGGGAACGTCCGTTATGGCATGGAACTGCAAAAGCGCCTCGACAAATCCACGATGCAGGAGCGCTGCGAATATTTCATCCGTCTGGTGGGTTTGAGCGGCTTCGAGCGTCACTACCCCTCCGAGCTTTCCGGCGGCATGCAGCAGCGCGTGAATCTCGCGCGAGCCTTGGCCGCCGATCCAAAAGTGCTGCTCATGGACGAACCCTTCGCCGCCCTCGATGCACAGACTCGCGAGTTCATGCAAGCCGAGCTGCTGAAAATCTGGAGCCAGGCGCGCAAAACCGTGCTCTTTATTACTCACCAGATCAATGAAGCGATCTATCTGGCGGATCGGGTGGTGGTGATGAGCGCCCGGCCCGGCGCGGTGAAGGACGTCTTTCGAATCCCGTTTGGCCGTCCGCGCACACTGAGCCTGAAGCGCGACCCCGGATTCCTCGAAATCGAAGACGCCATCTGGCAATTGGTCGAGGAGAAGCCGGAGCGCATGGGAATGGTGGTATGAGTTTTCCGCCCGTGATCGATTCCGCCACGCCCTACGAGGGCAGGAAGGACGACTCGCTCGGCCCTCCCAGGCGGAGCTTTTATAAGCGGCACGAATCGCTGATTTTGGGTGGCGGCGCCGTCGTTTTGACGCTGGCGATTTGGCAGGCGTTCTGGTCGGCCGGAAAAATCTCGCCGCTGTTTTTCAGCGGCCCTTCGGCCATCGCCTCGCGTTTTTGGGACACCGCCACCCATGGCCAGCTTCTATCCGACCTTCGTTACAGCGGCGCGAATTTCGCCATCGGCTACGTGCTGGCCGCCGTCGTGGGGATCGTCGTGGGCGTAATCGTCGGATGGTATCGCCGCGTCGACATGATCTGCGGACCGTTTCTCAACGCCCTCTACTCCACGCCGCGTGTGGCCATGGTGCCGCTGATCATCATTTGGTTCGGCATCGGCATGTGGTCCAAAGTGTTCATCGTGTTTTTCTCCGCCTTTTTCCCAATTCTGGTGAACACGATTGGCGGGGTTCGCGCCATCGACAACGATCTGCTGCGCGCCGCTCGCGCTTATTGCGCCTCCGACTGGCAGATCTTTAAAACGGTCGCCGTGCCGGGATCGGTGCCGTTCATTTTGACGGGTCTGCGGCAAGGCGTGTCGTTGGGACTGATCGGCGTGGTTGTGGGCGAGATGTTCGGAGGCAGCCGCGGGATCGGTTTTATGGTGGCATACGGCGGGCAAACTTTCGCCACCGATACTCTGTTTGTCGGCGTGTTGATTATTGCGTTCGCGGGAATCTTGTTGACAGCAGCGGCCGAGAGAGTAGAGCGCCACTTTTCCCGCTGGCGCCCGGAGAGATAGTTGTCAGGAGTCAGCAGTCAGAAGTCGACGGTCAGTTGTCAGTTTTCAGTCGTCAGTTCTCAGCGATCAGCTCTCAGCAAGGGGAGCTGATAGCTGACCGCTGACAGCTTTTAGGAGATATATGGCCGAGATTGTCTTAGGCATCGGGTCCTCGCACGGCCCTCTGTTATCCACTCCGCCGGAGCAGTGGGACCTCCGCGCGAAAGCCGATCGGGAAAATAAAAAGCATTGGTTCCGCGGCAAGACCTACGATTACGAATCGCTGCTGAAGGAGCGCGCGCCCGGATTCTCAGGCGAAGTCGATTTAGAAACGCGCCGCGAGCGCCACAAACGCTGCCGCGCCGCCATGGAAGCGCTGGGCCGCAAATTCAAGCAAGTGAATCCCGAGGCGGTGGTCATCGTGGGAAACGACCAGCGCGAATTCTTCGATGAAGCCCTCACCCCCTCCATCACCGTTTATCGCGGCGCGCAAATCCGCAACGTTCAGCATCTGCATGAGGACACGCCGGGCTTAAACGTCGCCGAACCGGGCAACGCTCCCGGCGAAGGCGCGTCGTATCAGGGCGCAACCGCCCTGGCCGATCACATTCTGGATTCGCTGGCCGATGAAAACTTCGATCTGGCGCAATCCGACGCGACCCCCAAAGCGGCGCCCCGCGGGGGCATCCCGCACGCCTACGGCTTCTTGTATCACTCCATTCTGGGCGACGCGCCTCCGCCCAGCGTGCCCATCATTCTCAACGTGCATTTCCCGCACAACGTCCCCAAGAATCGGCGCTGCCTGGATCTCGGCCGCGCGCTGTATCGAGCCATCAAGTCTTTCGACGGCTTCGGCCGCGTGGCGGTGATGGCGTCCGGCGGTTTGACGCACTTCGTTATCGACGAGGAATTGGACGGCCGAGTGATCAAGGCCATGGCCAAGGGCGACGAAAAAGCGCTCGAAGAAATCCCCGAGAACATATTCAAAGTCGGAACGGCCGAAATCAAGAACTGGTATCCGGTGATCGCGGCGATGAACACGGCCGGCCGCTCCTACCACCAGATCGATTACGTCCCCTGTTATCGCTCCGAGGCGGGAACCGGCAACGCCATGGCGTTTGTCTATTGGGAATGACGTATTGGGAATGACCACCGCGGAAAGGCTATCGAGGCTGGACTCCTGCGCCGTCTCCGACGCCCTCGACAAGCTCGGATTGACAGGCGCCGTCACGGGCATCCAACGTCTCTCTACCGATCGCCGCCTCGCGGGCCGGGTCGTCACCGTAAAGCTCGATCGGGCCGAAGGACGTTCGTCGGCCCGCCATCTCTGCACCGCCGCCATCGAAACCGCCAAATGTGGAGAGATCATCGTCGTCGAGCAGCGCACCGGTCTGGACGCCGCTTCCTGGGGCGGGAATTTGTCGCTGGGCGCGAAAGTTTGTGGAGTGGCGGGCGTGATTGTCGAAGGCCCCGTGCGCGATATCGACGACAGCCGCCGCCTGGATTTCCCGGTTTTCGCACGTAACGCCACCGCCAAAACGGCGCGGGGGCGTGTCGTCGAAACGGCGACGAACGAGCCGATTCTGGTGGGCGATGTCACAGTGCATCCAGGCGATTACGTGATCGCCGACGCGAGCGCTGTGGTTTTCGTGGCTGCCGGCGAGATCGAGCGCGTGATCGAAGCGGCCGAGCAGATCGTAGCGCGCGAAGAGGCCATGGCCCAGGCGATTCGCGAAGGCACGCCCATCAGCCAGGTGATGGGCGCGAATTACGAGCAAATGTTGAAACATGCCAAATGAAGACCCGAACCTGTCGCGCGCGGCAAAACTGGACACGACTTCGCTGAGCGATGCCATGGACCGTCTTGGCATAGCCGGCCAATGCCTGGGAATCAAGCCCCTGGATCATCGCTTCCGCATGGCCGGCCGCGCGTTCACCATTCTCTACGGCCCCGCGGGGTCGCCGGCGGGTACGGTAGGCGATTATATCGACGATGTCGCACCCGCGAGCGTAATCGTGCTGGATAACGGCGGCCGCGAAAACGCAACCGTGTGGGGTGATATCCTCACCTGGGTTGCGCACAAGCGTGGCGTCGCAGGGACGGTCATTGACGGCGCTTGCCGCGATACGCATCTCGCGCGCGAGCTTGGCTACCCGATCTACAGCCGCAGCTATTCCATGCGCACGGGTAAAGATCGCATTCAGGTGGAGGCGATGAACTGCGCCGTCAATATCGGCGATGCCCGCGTCCAGCCCGGCGACCTCCTCCGCGGCGACGCCGATGGTGTAGTCGCGATTCCCAAAAACCGTGAAGAGGAGATCCTTTCCGCAGCCGAAGAAATCGACCGCATCGAAGCCCAGATCCGCCACTTCGTCAACGAAGGAATTACCCTAGCCGAAGCGCGTAAAAGGCTGGGCTACCATCAGCTTCAAACCAAGCGCTGAGCGCCCGGCTGAGGGTAGAACGGGTCAGAAGCTCCGGCGCCACCGCAGAGGAGTGAACTGTTTCGGGGCCATTTTGGGGCAGCTTGCACCCGCTCGCATCCAGAAGCTCACGAACGCCTGGTTCGGCCCACCTTCGGCCTACCTTTGATACCCTCAGTAGGCCCTCCCTAAACGGCTGCTCCCCCACACCCTGCAGGTTGTCAAACGCGCCCGAGAAAACACAGTCGACCACCGGAATCCAGCTCGAACGATTCCCGGGGCCCTAGCCGGACTGTCGAAGCCTGCGTCCGCCGGCACGTGCGATTTTTGGAGTTGGGGACGGGCAGTCCCGATCCGGCAGCACGGAGGTCTTTTGGATTACCCGAAACGTGGCCGGAGTCGCCAGTTCCCTGCGCGGAGCTATTGGGATTCGTGGACGTCGACGGTTAACGCGGGGCTCTCAGCGGCGACGTAGACCGGTTGGCAGCTCAGCACCTGATCGCCCCGGACGATCGTTAGGACGTACGGCCCTCTATAGGCAGTCATTATCCGAAACGTGCCGTCCGCGGACAACAACGATTGGGTCGTGTCACGTGTACTTCGCCAGCTTCTGCCCATTGGGGGCGTAAAAGCTCACGGAATCAGTCGGTCGGGCTCCGGACACATCGGAAGCTCTCACCGCCCGATCAGTGGCGAGAGACCAGCCAAAAGCCACGTCTTTTCCAGTCGAATCAGCCGCTTCCCTCCCGGACTCCTCAAAATCCGGGGGAAACCGGTGTACGCTAACAGACGATGGCGGAAACCGCTCCGGAGACCTTGGCTTCGATTTTTCGCTTCTTTTCTCTCAATTCGGTTTGTTTTTTCGTCCTCGATGGAATCCGCTCGGAGATTTTGGCTCCTCACGAAAATAAAAGAGACGCCTCTTTGGAATCAAACCGTTGCGCGACCTGCTCGCGCCTGGACTCGGGCGCTCGATGCGCGTCCATTGTCATCCTAATGAGTGAACGACGCCCGGTCATAGATAATTTGTTTATCGAGCCAGTCAATCCGGGCAGGCGGCTGCGCCGGCGCTGGGTTTGTTTTTTCCACGCGGTTTCCGCCCACACTGCACCCGCCAAACCGTGAGTACCCGCCCGGGGAACCGGCTCAATCGAGGCATCGGCCGAGCGGCGGGCCGACAGAGGCAAGCGCGCCGCCGGGTCGCCGACGAAGAAAGCCGCCGCCGTCTCCCGACGCTGATCGATGTTTTCGAATGGTAGCCCGACCGTCACCCGTTCATCAACTCCCCCGATCGTGGGGTATAAAGCGAAGCGTTGACGAAGACGCCTTGGAGAAAACTCCACGCTTCTCTCCGTGAACCTTTCATCTGGTTCATTCTGGTTCAATCTGGTTTCCTCTGCCTCCGGCACAGAACGAACTCCCCGGGCGCGCACGGCTCGCTAGTGCCTCTATTCCCCTGCTGGGGAAAGCGGACAGCGAATGCGTTTTCACATGTCCCGACGAACCTTTTCTCACACGTTTTCTACGGGTTCCCGCTCTAACCCCATTGGCATTCTCTCGAAGCGTGGTTCATTATGGCCAGGCAGGAAGGCGCCCGCGGGGACCTCCTCACTGGGGATCGCGGTCACCGATCAGAAATCCTAGGCTACTGGAAGAGTCTGCCGCAGTGGGCGACGCTGTATCGAAATCAGCGCTCATTTCCCGGAAGTTGAGCTTAAATAAACCGGGCCCTGGTCGGGTTAACAGCGTGGAGGGAGCTCCTTCGAATTATCAACGTTGTGCGAGGAGAGATTTCAAGGCAGCGGCCACAAGCCGGCCACAAACCAATGACTGATAACTGACAACTGATGGCTGATAGCGCTAGTGTAGTGTCCAATAAATAACTGGACTATTGGTTTTTGCCGCTTCTTGATTTCCGTGACCGTGGCGAGGTGCAGCCGGGCACTATCTTTTCCAGAGTCTGTTTGCAACGTGACAGCTTTTCAACGATGGATTCCAC
>DATDGT010000310.1:0-4195 GCA_036521975.1 Bryobacteraceae bacterium | reverse complement strand
GGAAACGAAACCGCGGTTCCTGTCCTCGCCGCGCTAAAAGCGGTCGATCCCGCGAAATATCCGTATTACGGCGAGGTCAAGCTCGATCCGCCGATTCCGCTGGCGCAGGCGCTGACCCCGGACACTGTTATCGCGGGCGAGGATCTATTGATGCGGCTGCATCTGCACACCGGCGACACGGTACGGATCGGATCGCAGGATTTCAAAATCGCCGCGACGATCGTGTCGGAGCCAGACCGCATGTCGGCAAGCCTCAGCTTCGGCCTGCGGCTGATGATGTCGCGCGACGCGTTCGCGCGCGCCGGCCTGATGCAATTGGGCAGCCGCGCGTCGCAGCGGTATCTGTTCAAGCTCGACCCGGGCGCGCCGTCGGTCGAGCGGGCGCGGCGCATGATCCGGCGCACGCTGCCGGACGCGATGATCGCCGATTTCCGCGAATCCCATCCGATCATCACCAGCGGCCTCGACCAGGCGACCACTTTTCTCAGCCTGATCAGCCTGATTGCACTGATCGTCGGGGCCATCGGCGTCGGCATGGCCATGCACGCGCACCTGCAACAGAAAATGGATCACATCGCGGTGATGAAATCGTTGGGCGGCACGTCGCGCGAGATCATCCGAATCTACACGCTGCAGACGTTGATGCTGGGAGTGGTGGGTGGCGTCGCCGGAATCCTGGTGGGACGCGGCATCGAGCAAGTGTTTCCCTCGTTAATCAGCAAGCTCTTCGCCATCGATGCGCAGGTGGGCTGGCATTGGGCGGCGGCGGTGCAGGGAATCGCGGTGGGAGTTCTGACGACGCTGTTATTCACTCTTCCGCCCTTGCTGGCGATCCGCAAGATCCGACCCGCGCTAATTCTGCGCCGCGGAATGCCGGAATCGCGGCCGTCTTGGAAGGAGCGCGCTCAGGAGAATCGCGCGGCGCTGGCGGCCGGGTTCCTGATCCTCTTGGGGCTAGGCAGCCTCGCCGCGTGGCTTGCGGAATCCCCGAAAATCGGCGGCTATTTCGCCGGAGCGCTTGCGGTGAGCTTGTTGGTGCTGGCCGCTGCCGCCTCGCTGCTTCTGCGGCTGATCCGCGAATTCGTGCGGCGAGCGCCGTGGAGGATTGCCGCGCTGACGCGTCAAGGTTTGGCCAATCTGTACCGCCCGGGCAACCAGGCGCAAGCGATCCTGGTGGCCTTGGGATTGGGCGTAATGTTCACTTTGAGCGTCTACCTGGTGCAGAACTCCTTAGTGAAGGAGATTATCGCCACCGCGCCTCCGGAGATGCCTAATGTATTTCTCATTGGAGTGACCGCCGCGCAGGTGGATCCTTTAAAGGCGCTGATCGCTCAGCAGCCGGGAGTGGTCTCCCCGCCTGAGCTTGGTCCCAGCGTCGCGGCGCGTCTGGTGAGCATCGACGGCGATCCCATTTCTGAGCGCAATCTGCGCGGCATTGGCCGCCGCTTCATCAATACGCGATCGGTCACCTGGGAAGATGCACAGCCTTCCGACGTTCGCGTCGTGCGCGGCGCGTGGTGGGACAGCCGGACTTCCGAGCCGGTGGTATCTGTGGACGACGAGGCCGCCCGGGCGCTCCAGATTCAACCGGGATCGTGGATTGAACTGACCTCCAACGGCCGTTCCATCCGCGCTCACGTCGTCGCCACTCACGAGATTCAAGCCATGCGCGGCACGCCTTCGGCGGAATTCGTTTTCAATCGCGCCGCTCTCGCCGGATTGCCGGTGGTGTTCTACGGAGGTGTCCGCGTGCAGCCTTCGAGCGTCGGCGCGATCCAGCGCGCCGTGTTCCAAAAATTCCCCAGCATCACGGTGGTGAATATCGCCGATGCGTTGGCCATCGCGCAGCAGGTGATCGATCAGATTGCGCTGGTCATCCGGTTTCTATCCGGATTCGCGATTCTCGCCGGCGCGATCATCCTGGCGGCAAGTGTGGCGGGAACGCGGTTCCGCCGCGTGCACGAAGTCGTGATTCTGAAAACTCTGGGGGCCGCCCGGAAGCACGTAAGTAAGATTTTTTCGATTGAATTTCTCATGCTGGGCGCCGCGGCCGGTCTGTTGGGATCGCTGCTGGCGAATGCGTTCTCCGCACTGGCTCTGAAACGGCTCTTGGATGCCAAATTCCAATTCGATCCCTGGGCCACGCTCGCCGCGGTGGTGCTTACGGCGCTGCTGGCGAGTGCGTCGGGGTGGCTCGCCAGCTTCCGGATTCTAAGCCAAAAGCCCCTCGAGATTTTGCGGGAAGAATAGACCTCTGGCGGGCGCCGTCACGCGTAGATCCCACGCAGCTTGATGGCGAACGCCACACGGTCCAGCGCTAGCATGTAGGCCGCCGTGCGGTTGTGCACGCCGTGCTTTTCCGCGTAAGCGACCACATCCTGGAAACTGTTGACCATGATCTCTTCCAGACGGTCGTTCACCAGTTGCTCGTTCCAGAAATAGCCCTGACGGTCCTGCACCCATTCGAAATAGGAAACGGTCACGCCGCCCGCGTTGGCGAGGATATCGGGAATGATGAACACGCCTTTTTCCCGCAGGATCGGATCGGCGAAATGCGTGGTGGGGCCGTTGGCGCCTTCGCAGAGAATCTTGCAGCGCAGCTTGTGCGCGTTCTGAGAAGTGATGACGTCCTCCCGGGCGGCCGGAAGCAGAACGTCGGTCTCCTGGAACATCGCTTCGTCGCGGCCGATATTCTCCGCTTCCGGAAAATCCAGAATCGAGCCGGTTTGCGCGCGATGCTTCATGAGCGCGGGAATATCCAGCCCGTTCGAATTGTAGATGGCGCCGTCGAACTCGATAATGGAAACGATTTTGAAGCCGGAGCGCGCCATCAGCTTGGCGGCCATCCCTCCGACGTTGCCGAATCCTTGAATCACCACGCGCGTGGCGGAACGCTCCAATCCGAGCAGCCGCAGCGCCTGCTCGGTCACGATCATGCATCCGCGGCCGGTCGCCTCGGTGCGGCCGCGCGAGCCGCCCAAATCGATCGGCTTGCCTGTGACCACCGCCGTCTGCGTGTGCCGCGAATGCATCGAGTAAGTGTCCATGATCCAGGCCATGGTTTGCTCGTTGGTGTTCACGTCCGGCGCGGGCACGTCGAGTTCGGGGCCGATGAAGTCGTACAACTCGGCGGTGTAGCGGCGCGTGATCTTTTCGATCTCCGCGGGCGAAAGCAGACCGGGATCGCAAATGATGCCGCCTTTCGCGCCACCGAAGGGGACGTTGGTGACCGCGCATTTCCACGTCATCCACGCGGCCAGTGCCCGCACTTCGTCGAGGGTCACGTCGGGCGCATACCGGATTCCCCCTTTGGCTGGACCGCGCGCGATGGAATGCTGCACGCGAAAACCGGTGAAGAGCTCTAACCGTCCGTCGTCGAGCTGAACGGGAATATGCACGATCACTTCCCGTGCGGGGGAGCGCAAAATCTTCTGCATCCCCTCGTCGATTCCCAGACGCTCGGCGGCTTCATCGAAGCGCGCTTGCGCCGAGACCAGTGGATTGAATTCATCTTGGGGGGTGGAAAGCGGCGGAGCTTCTACCAGCATGCGGGCAAGGTTTCCTCGCCTCTATTATCAACGAAATGGCGGCCTCATGAAGGACCGCCTTCCGCGGGTCCGCCATGGCCCTGCGGGCTGCCCAACATGATGAAGATACCGATGGAGCAGGTCCGGGCGGAGTCTGAAGCCCGATGAAGCCAGAATGAGGCAGAATGAACCAGAATGAAGCCTCGGGCCCAGAGGGCACCCCGAGGCTCATCTGAGCTCCCTGATTTATCAATGGATACCAGGGGGCTCTCAGGCTGTTTCAACCGCCTTCCGGCGGTGGCCTTCGCTAACTTAACTAAACTAAAACCTGCTTTCGCTAACTTAACTTTGGAGAACGTCGCGCACAACGGACTCGCCGGGCGCGGCCAAATCCGCCGAGTTTCTCATTCGTTTGACGCCGCGCCCGGCGGCCTGTGCGCTCTCCACTGGCTCAGCGCACAACGCAGCCCGGCGCGGCGGGGAGCAGGGATTCGGGTGAGCGCTCGGTCCCGCGCCGGGCGCTGTGCGCTAACCCAAGTTCGTCACGCGACCGTCGATTCTGAGATTTTTTGGACTTGCGGTGAGGGCAAGTGACGTGTTCCCAATAGCCGCTTTTGAAAAACGCGATGTAGTGTAGACTGACCCTCTTGTGCGTTTCCGCAGTCCAT
>DATDGT010000309.1:0-64876 GCA_036521975.1 Bryobacteraceae bacterium | reverse complement strand
CAATTCGCTGTTTCATCATCGTCCCGAGAAGACTACCACTCCGCCGCTCAAAATCGAAACGGCGTATCACAAAGCCGACGCCGCCATTCAGAGGCTCGTTGATCTCGTCGCGGCGTAGGGCGCTGATCGCTACCAGCCGCCGCTCCCGGGACATCGAATCCAACTTGTAAGCTGATCGCTAGCTGACCGCTGAATGCTGACTGCTGACAGCTTGCCCGCCACGCCGCTCGCGCTCACGACGGCAATTCTGAGGGACCAATTCTCAGATCTTGTGGGCTAGTATCTATCGCTCAAAATGCTATCACGAACCGCGGCAGCAGTTGGGTGCCCGAACTCCGGCGCCAAAAACCGCTTGCTGACGCGCGCGGCTCAGTAAGTCCCGCGGCGTCAATGAATGCCTTCCGAGCCGCGACCGCTAGTTCTCCGACGGTTTCTCTACGTGGTCAACGACCAGAAACTCCACCAGCTCCTTGCCCGGTTTCAACTTCAACCCGAGCTGGTCTTGAAGCGCAGCAAAGATCGCTGGGCCGTCCTGGGGCGAAATCGGTAGCGGGTCTCCCGCCGGAGACAGTGGATTCTCTCCCACATCGGGAGCCCATTGCAGCCGGATATCGAAACTGCCGGCGAGATTCGTTTTGTCGATGACGGTGCGATCCAATCGCTGCGAAAGCAGGCTCACAAATTGCGAGATCGGCGCAGCATTGCCGATCATGCTCCCCGCGCCCAGCCTTATAGCTCCGTGATTGGGACCGACGCCGGACGGAGACGGTCCATTGACGTCTGGAGAGGTTTGGCCCGCCGATAGCGTGATCTTGGGCCCGCCCTTAACCACGACCAAATCGTAGACATTCGATAGCTTGCTCTCCCGGTGCACTGCGAGCTTAAATCGATCCGCAAACAAGGACTGCAGCATGAGCCGCAGCCGGTCCGGAGGGGTCTTCGGATCCGCCGCCCTCGCCTCGATGTCGAAATGGTCGGAGCTAATCCACCCTGGCCCGTCAAGGATCTGGTACTGCTGAAGTCCATAGGCAAAGGCGATCAGCGTCTTCAGCGTCACATTTGTCCCGCCGCCCTCTCCATTGCCAACTCCAAATGTGGAGCTGGTATCAGTTTTGCTGGGCCTGATCGAGGTTACTTCAAATTTGGGACGGAACCAGTCTGACTGTGCCCAAGCCGAGGCGAACGTAGCCGCCAACACGGCCGCAAACAGATTCCGTTTCATACTGCCTAACATTGCTAGAGACGACATTACTAAAGACGTCTGGGGGCCAAAAACATTTACGGCAAATAGTCTTTAGCGCGCGGCGAGCAGGGCCCGCAGGTGCCGAGCGCGCTCCGGCGACCGCAGTTGCCGCAGTGCCTTGGCTTCAATCTGGCGGATGCGCTCGCGCGTGACGTCGAATTCCTGGCCGATTTCTTCGAGCGTGTGCTCGCGCTCGCAGCCGATGCCGAACCGCAGGCGGATTACTTTTTCCTCCTTGGGAGAGAGCGTCTTGAGAATATTGGCGGTCTCGTCGCGGACGTTGGTGTCGATCACCGAATCGACCGGAGAGCCGACCCAGCGGTCCTCGATCAGATCGCCGAGCGCCGATTCGCCGTCGCGTCCCACGGGCGTTTCCAGGGACACAGGGTCGCGCGAAATGGTCTTGAGCTTCTGCACCTTCTCGACGGCAATATCCATGCGGCGCGCAATCTCGTCGTTGGTGGGGGCCCGGCCCAGCTCCTTTTCCAATTCGCGGGTGGCGCGGAGGAACTTGTTCATGCTCTCGTTCATGTGAACGGGAATGCGGATGGTGCGCGACTGATCGGCGATGGCGCGCGTGATGGCCTGGCGGATCCACCACGTCGCGTAGGTCGAAAACTTATAGCCGCGGCGGTACTCGAATTTATCGGCGGCGCGCATCAAGCCGATGTTGCCTTCCTGGATCAGATCCAGGAGGTGAAGGCCGCGGTTGACATATTTCTTGGCGACCGAGACGACCAATCGCAGGTTGGCCTCGACCAGATCTTTTTTCGCCCGCTCGGCTTCAATCTCGCCATGGCGGATGACCGACAGAATATGGCGAAGCTCGGGAAGCGTGGCACCTGCGGCATCCTCGAGTTTGCGAATTTCGCGCTTGATCTCCTTGGCCTTGAGTTGCGCGGACTGGCTGGTGCGGCCGTCCAGCTTGCGGAGTTCCTGCTCGAGATGCGCCAACTCTTCGGCCGCGCGTTCGATTTCCTTGGCGAACTGCTTCCACTGTGAGATGTAAAAGGGAATCTTGCGAATACTCTGCGAAACTTCGATGCGCGCGCGCCCAAACTTGCCGCTCCAGCGCTTTCGCAGCTTTTTGTTGCCGGCAACGGCCGACTCCAGCTTCTCGTAAACCTGGGTAAGCTTCTTAGACCGGACGACGACTTCCGCGAGCGACTGCTCGTATTCGGTTCGCCGTTTGAGATAAGCGGCGCTTTCCTCTTCCAAATCCCCGCCCAGGTCCACGAAGGCATCGAGTTCCTCCGAGCCGGCCTTGATCTGCTCGGCGATCTCTGCTGCCCGCATCTGGACCAGCGCCGAGCGGCTGATGGCCTTCTGCATCCGGAGCTTGCCGCGTTCCATCCGCCTGGCCAGGTTGACTTCCCCTTCGCGCGTAAGCAACGGCACCGAGCCCATCTCGCGCAAGTACACGCGGACGGGGTCGTCCGTGTAAATGGACTCTTCCGCGGTGTGCGGAGTCGCAAAGTCCTCCTCGTGCGTCTCCTCCGGATGGAAAAATCCGCTTTCGTCTTCGAAAGGGAGTCCCAGAGGCTCGCGGCCGTCGAACTGGTCTTCGAAATGTTCCACTAAGTCCACCTTCCCAGCCCAGCTTCTATGGCAAGAAGCCGCTCCCTGAGGGAGCATCGGCTTGGGTTTCGCATATCCGCAGTCATCCTAAAGACCTGAACCTAAACGACTTATAACCACTATAGGGAGATCCGCCTTCAACTTCCAGCCCTTCTATCTGACTTTTCGGCCAATCTAGTATAACAGTGTTCCCGGGATAAGTTAAGCCTCCATTTCAGAAGATGTACGTGAAAACGGAGGGTTTCACCCAGGTACTATCCCCATACGTTCGGGGTTTTGGGCTATCAAACAGAGCCGCGACCGTCGGGGAGCGGTCCCGGCCGGTGCGCGAGACCGCTCCCGGACGCAGGCGGCTATAGCCCGAGGGCCTTTTACCCGATGGTACGTTAGGAAACCCGATGGGCCCCGAAAAGCATCCACGAAATGGGCCTTCCGGTGATATGCTGTAAGTGGCCTGGGAGGGCAGTGACACACAACCCAGGGCAGGGAGACGGAAGAAAAGAAAGAGGACCACTTTGGAAGATCGATTAAAGGAGCTCATGCAAGAGTTGGGCAACGCGATCAACGAATCCTTGTCCGACTCCGACCGCATCGCCGCAGCCATCGGAGAGATCAAGCGCGCGGGCTATGACGTGTTCCTGGTGCTCGAAGCCACGATCGGGTTCAACAAACGCGAAGAGGCGGGCGAGGAGGAAGAAAGCGGAGACACCATCGAAATCGATTCGCAGCCCGAGACAGGGCGCCGGCGCGTAGGAAAAATCAAGCTCACCTCGCAGGACCAGAAGTTTTTGCGGGCACTGAAAATTGCGATCGACGAGGAAAGCCGCTAGAAACGATCGAATCGCGCTGTAAGGAACGCCCCCCTTTGAGGGCGTGCGACCCGCATCCCCTCTGCTAAAAACCCGTCAGCTACGTCGCCGGCCCCCATGTGATAGCATACGGGGCATGGCTCGTACTCCTGCTCTCTGGCTCACCACCGCTCTGGTGGGCGTTTGCGCCGTTCAAGCTCAGGATAATCCCATCTCCACGAACATGAAGCAATCGTGGAATAACGCGAAAACCCTGCTTCAACGCATGGCCGAGAAGATGCCGGAAGAGGACTATTCCTTCAAACCCACCCCAGAGATGCAATCGTTCGGGCAGCGTATGGCGCACGTGATTGGGTTCAACATGCGCGGCTGCGCCCAGCTAAAAGGGGAACAAAAGAACGTCAACCTCCCGCCCACGGCTTCCAAGGCGGACATTCTGGCCGCGATGAAGCAGGCCAATGACGAATGCGACGACGTCTTCAATTCCCTGACGGATGCGGAAGGCTTGAAGATGGTCACGGGCGGCCGGGGTGGCCCGCGGACCAAGATCGCGGTTCTTTCCGGCACGGTGCTGGAGCATTCGCAGGAGATGTACGGCTATATGGCGGTGTATCTGCGTTTGAAGGGAATCGTACCCCCGTCCAGCGACCGCAACGAGCGTTAGCGTTGAAGTTATCAGTCATCAGTTTTCAGTTATCAGTTCACGGAGCTGACAACGGATAACTGACAACTGATGACTACGGCTGGATGAACAGATTCCAAGGGGGAGACTCGCGCGTCTCCACGGCCACCCAGATGGGCTGCGCCGGGCCGTAGGGGACGTTGGAGCTCAGGGTGATTTGAAGCTGGGCTTCCCCGACAGGGATTGGGCCCGCCTGTGTAGTAGACAATTCCGTCCAGTTCGTTTGATCGATGCCGCCGGCGTTGATGCGCACGCTCCGTAGCGGCGCGGGATTGCCGGAAGCGTCGGTCAAATTGGAGACCGTGAGAATCACGACGCCGCCGGGCGTCGCCGGATTCGACTGACTGATTGCATTGCCCGAGCCGTCCGTCGCCGCCGTAATCACGGGAGGCGGTCCATCGATTTGCACCAGGATGGCGGGGATGGTAGATCCATTGGGCGAAGTTAACTGCACGGGAGCGGGGCCTGTAGGCAGGCCATCGGGGATCTGGAAATACAGAAGGCCATTCGCGCCCATGCTCGGCTGAGTGCTTTGTCCCCCCACCGTGAGAGTCCATCCGGCGCCCAGGAACGCCGGCAAGCCCACCGCGGAAACAACTGCTTGCGCGCCCGGGGCGACACCCGCCAGCCCGGTCGCGGCATTCAGCACCGGCGCGCGCAGTGTTATTTGGTTGGGATTGGCGGTTTGAACCTGCATCACGCTGGTGAGATTCAATAACTCGAGGCCGCAAGCCACGGTCACCTGAACCGAGCCGGCTTGCGCCTGGGGGTTGAGCGAGACGTTCATTACCACCCGGCCGGAACCGGTGACCCAGAGCTGTTTCACGAAAATATCGCTCGACCCGAAACCCACTGCGACTTTGCCGGAGATGAAATTGGTGCTGACGCCGTCGATCTCCACGAATGCATCCGTGCCAGGAAGGAGATTGGCGGGAGTGACGGAGATGGCGGGATTGGCCAGTTGGGTATACGTGAAGGTCGGAGGGACGACAGCGTTGAAAGCAGCTTGCAGTGAAGTTTGGCCATCGTTGGTGGCCGCTTCGACTGCCGCGGTATAGGGGGCGTTCGCGGGGGGCGCGGCCACCGTGAGCGATCCATTGCTGTTGGCGGAGACGATAGTGGCGGGCGAGCCGTCGAAGAAGATGCGCGTGGAGGCGCCCAGATTTCCACCCGCGATCGTCACCACGGGATCGCCGTTCGAATCGACCGAGTTGGTTGGGGTGACACTGGAAATCGAAGGTGGCGGTCCGGGGACGATAGTGAAGGCCACGGCGAGCACATAAAGGTCGTTGGAAAGCTCGAAGGCGAGCGCCGCTGGCGTGACCGTGGAAACTTGTGGAGTGTTGACGTAGAAGGAGCCGTAAGGGTCGGAATAATCCTCAAGCGATCCGGCGACCAGAGGCGCAATGCCGCCCACCACGCTGACATTGAGTCCCGGAACCAGATTGCCGTTGGCGGTGGTGCCCGGAGCGTAGAACACGATCGGCAATTCCGCGTTGGCTGCCAGTGGCGGCGAATAAATCTCCAGTGCGCCCTGGTAGCCGACGGTGGTGGCGTAGGGAATAGCGACGCTGGCGCGGCTCTGCATATTAAAGACGATGCCCGAGGCGTTGCCTCCTGCAGTCACGCTGATTTGCCTGGCTTGCGTCCAATTCTTTGTTCCGGGATAGAATTCGGTGTCGATGCCCGTGTTGGCGAGAAACGGATTGCCTTGGGAATCTTCGGGCGGAATCACGTTATCGGGATAAGCTTCACCGGTTGCCGGAGGAGGAAGAGGTTGAGCGTAGACGTAATATTGCCCGGGCGGAATACCGGAGATGGTGTAGGTTCCGTTGGGATTGGTCAGCGAGCTGATGGCGGTTCCGTTGGCCGAAAGGGCGACCACGCTCGCCAGGGTCACGCCGGCGCCGTTCAGCAGCACCGCGCCGCTGATGGCGCCCGTCGAAGACGCGAAATTCTGCGTGGGATAGAGCAGCGAGATGCCCGCGATGTCGTCCGGGGCGATGGGGGCGGCCTTGGTAGTGGCGCGCGTCAACTGCGTCGACATGAGAGCGGAGGTCAGCGAGTGCTGCAATCCCATCGAGTGGCCGAACTCGTGGGCGACCGTGAGGAAAAACTCGTCCGAGTAACTCCACAGCCCCCTGGCCGCGAAATTATAGGGGAGTTGGACGCGCGATCGCAGAATCGGCACGAAGCTCGCCCCCTGGTTGATAAAGCTCAAGTCGCTGGGCACGGTGATCCATGTCTGCGCGAGAAGCCCCGGAGGTAGGTCGTCGTTGAAGACCACATCGACGCCCGGCGTGGCTTGCGCGGTCGCTCCGATAGTGGAGATTCCGCCGAAGGCGATTCGGATGGTGGAAGAAGGGATCTGGTTCCAGACATCCGCCGCCGCGCGGATCTGGCTGATAATGGCTTGAACCGTGTCGCCCTGCATCGGCAAAGGCGGCTGATCGGAGATGAAATATTCGACCGTGTTATTGTTCAGTGCGTTGAGATCGAAGCGGGCGGGCACGGGAACCAGGCTTCCGTGGACGTTGGCGAAATAGACCCAACTATAGTAGGCCGAAGCGATCGAAGAGGCTGCCAGGAATCCGGCCACGAGCGCCCCAATCCGATGCCCCATCCGCATAAGGTCAGTTTCCGGTTCCCACGGCTTTCTGGATCTGCGAAAGAACATCGCTCCAGCGGAAGACCATGGCTTGATCCGTGACCGCGTTGCCGTTCGCGTCGAGCATCGGTTCGGTGGAGGCAGGCCGGACGATAATGGCATTGCCGGCCGGGTCGCTCGTCATGCGGAACAATCCTTGAGAAAGGCCGATGATTTGCGTCAGGCCGGAAGCGCTGGAAGCACTGGTCCAAAGGAATAAAACATAATCGACGCCGATGGAGATATTCGGCGCACCGGGAACCATTTGCCGGATACCCTGCGCGGCGCCGCCCGGCACCGCTACTTGCAGCCCTTGGATCGCCGGACCGACGGGTTTGAACGTCTGGCTGACCTGGAACTGATAGTAAGTGTAAATGTCGCCGCCGCGGACGGCGGTGTATGAGCCAGTGGCCTTGGCATGCACGATAGCCGTGGATTTCGAGATCATGTCGGCGAGGCTCAACCGCTGGAGCGTGGTGGCCGACCCCAGGGCACCGAATAGCATCGTCAGGCAAATAGTGCGCATACTGAGGGACATCCCTTCAAAAGCACTTCCGGTGCCGGAATCCATATTGATTATAAATGACTTGTCCGTGATTGGCCGCGCCGGTTGTAGAGCTTCGACACGCGGTTTGGGACAGGTGGCCACACGGGGTACAATCAGATCGTTCCACGTATATCTCTATGAAGCGAAGCGAAAAGCGAATTCTGACGACGCACGTCGGCAGTCTGGTGCGCCCTTCCGAACTACGGAGGCTGGCTCAATCCGGCAAAGACCGGCCTGAGGAGATCGCCCCAACCGAAAGGTACATCGAGGCCCTGAAGCGCGCCACCGGGGATGTGGTCAAAAAACAAGCCGCCATCGGTCTGGACATTGTCAGCGACGGCGAGTTCGGGAAATCCAGTTGGTCCAACTACGTTCTCGATCGCATCACCGGATTCGAGATCCGGCCCCACCAGTTGCGGCCCGTTCAATGGCTGGGCCGGGATCTGGAGCGATTCGGCGAAATAATCGGCCGGGAAATGCCGAGCGTGCTTACCGGCCGTCCCACGGAAGCCTGCGTGGCGCCGATCGAATACCGTGGTCAGACCGCCATCGGCCGTGCGATCGCGATTTTTCAATCCGCCCTGGAAACCGCCCAAGTGGAGGAAGCGTTCCTTACCGCCGTCGCCCCGGCGAGCACAGCCTACGATGGCGTGAACGAATATTATCCGACCGAAAAGGACTATATTTTTGCGCTAGCCGAAGCATTGCGCCAGGAATACCTGGAGATCTACCGGTCCGGCCTGCTTCTACAAGTGGACGACGCCGTGCTTGCCAATATGTATGATCACCTGGTTGAACAAAGCCCCCAACGTTATCGCGAATGGGCCCAACTGCGGGTGGATGCTCTGAATCACGCGCTGCGCGGCATCCCCGAGGATCGCGTGCGCTATCACGTGTGCTTCGGAAGCTGGCACGTCCCGCACATCGCCGACGCGCCGCTCGAGGAAATCGTCGATTTCATTTTGCAGGTGCGCGCCGGGGCTTACTCGATCGAAGCCGCCAATCCGCGGCACGAACACGAATGGCGTATCTGGAGGGACCGGCGCTTGCCCCCGGGAAAAATCCTCATTCCGGGGGTGATCACTCATCACACCATGACGGTGGAGCACCCGCGGCTGATCGCGGACCGAATCATCCGCTATGCGGAATTGGTAGGCCCGGAAAACGTGATCGCCGGCACGGATTGCGGGTTTGCGCAAGTAGACGTGATCGAGCGCGTGCCGGTGCCGGTAATGTGGGCCAAGTTCGAGGCCCTGGTGGAAGGAGCGGTGCTGGCGAGTAAGGAGCTGTTTTGAAAGTCAGAAGTCAGAAGTCAGGAGTCAGGCGCTACGCCTTTCCTAGCAACTTCAACAGCGCGCCGGATACGGCCTCGGGCTTCTCGCGGGGCATGAAATGTCCCGCGCCTGCCACTACCTGGCGCGCGGCCAGCATCGGTAGCACCGCTCGCTCCGCGGGTGAGGCCTCAGGGGCCGGGCGCGCCAGCGTATCGTCGGCCCCGTAAAGCGTAATTACGGGGACTTGAATCTTGGGACGCCCGGCGAGCTGCCGCTCGATATCTGTGAAGCGCGGATCGCCAGGAGCGTTCCCGATCCGATGGCGATAGGAGTGAATCACCACGCTCACGAAATCGGGGTTGTCGAAGGAAGGCGCGGTGCGGTTGAACATTTCGTCCGTGAAATGCCATGTGGGCGACCAGGTCTGCCACAGCAGACGGCAAATTCCTCTCCGGTTGGCTTCGAGTCCCGCGCGTCCACGGTCGGTATTGAAGTACCACTGATACCAGAGCGCCCGCTCCTGCTCCGGCGGGCCGGGCGGCGAAGCGGCGACGGTGTTCTGAATCGAATAGCCGCCGATGAGGACCGCGGCGCGCACGCGCTCGGGGTAGAGCGCGGCGGCGATGGCCGCGGCTCGCCCGCCCCAGTCGTAGCCCGCAACGGCGAATTGCGATAGCCCGAGCGCATCGGCGAAATCGATCAAGTCCTGACCGATGGCGGCCTGTTCCGCCATTCTCGGCGCGGCGGCGTCGCGGAAGCGAGTAGGGCCGTAGCCTCGCAGATAGGGAACCAGCACGCGGCAGTTCGCTTTCACGAGCGGCGGCGCTACTTCATCATAGGCGCGAACATCGTCGGGGAAGCCGTGAAGCAGCACGATAGGGAAACCTTGAGAGGCGCCGCTCTCCTCGTAGGCTACATCGAGGACGGATGTCTGAATGGTTCGCGCGGGAGGCATGGCTTGACCTTGTCCGGAAGCCGAGCGAAGCGCCACAAAAGCGCCGCCGGCCATTTTAAGGACGGTTCTCCGGGTGTGCATTACGCCCTAAATATACCCCGGAATAGACCGTTCGGCTCCCGCACCCCGACGAAATTCGGGGATGAAATGCCTTGTTCTTTCCGCTACAATAGTTTACAATCTGATTCAACTCTGGTGGTTGGGTACTAGATCCCCGTGTGAGGGTTCTGGAACTGAAGTTTCGTCTCCTTCGGTCCGATTTACCAGGAAGGAAGGTTTTATGAGAATCCAAATCCTTACGGGGAAAAGGACTACCGCTGTCCTGCGGTTTTCCCTCGTGGCTCTTTCCGCAGTCGCGGTATTTGGCCAAGCCACGGACGGCAACATCGAAGGAGTGGTCACAGACGCGGCCGGAGCTGTAATCGCCAACGCGAAGGTTACGGCGACCAACACCGCTACGAACGTCAAATACGAAACGGTGTCCAGTGGGGCCGGCGATTACCGCCTGAACAACGTTCCCGTGGGCCGTTACGATGTGTCGTCGACGGCTCAAGGATTCGCGATGGCGAAGACGTCGGACGTGGACGTGGAGCTTAACCGCACCACGCCCGTGAACCTGAGCCTGACGGTGGGAAACGTGACGGAGCAGGTGACTGTGACGGAGGCCGCCGCGGCCATTGACACCACCAATTCTCAACTACAGACCACGTGGAACACGGATGCCGCTCAAAATCTTCCGCTGGCCGGTATCTCCAGAGTCACCAATGGCGCGGGCATTTACAACATCAGCCTGGGGAACGCGGGTGTCGCGATGGCGGGTGGAATCGGCTATGGAACCGGGCCGAGCGTCGCGGGCCAGCGCTCCGACAACAACAGTTTTAGCATCGACGGAGTTAACAACGACAACCACAACATAACCGGTCCGCTGGTCTACGTCTCCAACGAAGTGATTTCCGAATTCACGGTGCTGCAGAATCAATTCAGCCCCGAATTCGGTGGTGCCTCGGGTGGCCTTTTTAATGTCATCGTGAAGAGCGGCACCAATCAACTTCACGGTTCGATTTTCGAGTACTTGCAGAATCGGAATCTCAACGCGGTCGACAACTCGCTCGTGCTGGCCGGAAATAGAACCAACCCGCGCTCCGACAACAACCGCCTCGGTGCGACTGTGGGCGGGCCCATTGTAAAGGACAAGCTATTCTATTTCGGAAGCTACGAATACAATCCGGTAGGCCAGGCTTCAGTGCCGGGCACCACCGTATACGCTCCGACGCAAGCTGGCCTAAGCCTGCTGAACGGAATGAGCAACCTGAGCAAGACGAATCTCGGTATTTTTGAGAAATACGTCCCCGTAGCCGCCACGGCCGATCCCAATAATCCGATCACCGTCAACGGGGTGAGTATTCCGGATGGTCCGCTGAAGTTCGCCTCGCCGAATTACACCAACTCCTATCACGCGATCGCCTCCGTCGATTACGACCTCAGCCTCTCCGACCGGCTGCGCGGACGTTATATCTACGACAAGAACGATGCGATCGACAATAACGCCGACTTGCCGGTGTTCTACCAGTTGGCGCCGACCCTCAATCAAGCCGTGTCGCTTTCGGAGTTCCACAATTTCTCTGCTACGATGACGAACGAGATCCGGATTTCTTACGCCCGCAGGTACGCCGTGACCCCGGTAGGGGATTTTACGTTCCCGGGGTTGAGCGCCTTTCCCAATCTCAGCTTCGACGAACTCAACTTGCAGTTAGGCCCAGATCCGAATGCGCCCTCGGGGGCAATTCAAAATCAGTTCCAGATTCAGGAAAACCTGACCAAGACCTGGGGCAAGCACACTTTTAAAGCCGGCTACAACCTTTCCGATCTCATTTTGAGCAGCTTCTTCATACAGCGCGTGCGGGGCGATTACGATTACGCTACACTCGAGCAATTCTTGCTGGATCAGCAGCCCAGTGGAGGGAGCATCAGCGGAGTCCTGGGTGAGCGCTCCTTCAGCGCTAGCGGCCAACCGCTGACCGGCGGGGTTCCCGAGGGCTTCCTGCAACATTCGGCTTTCTTCAACGACGATTACCGAGTACGCAAAAACCTGACGCTTAATCTCGGCCTGCGCTATGAGATTGTGACGGTTCCGGTGGCTTCGCGAGCGCAACAGTACAGCTCGATCGCCGATGTGCCGGGCGTGATCAGCTTCAATCAACCGGGCTATAGCAAGAACGATTGGTCGCCGCGCATCGGATTTGCCTATTCGCCGGGAAACAGCGGCAAATGGGCTATCCGAGGAGGTGTCGGCCGGTCCTTCGATTTGCCCTACGCCAACCTCAGCACCAACGCCAACCCGCCGTACTATCAGGTCACAGAGGACGTTAACTCCGCCAATCCGGCCAGTAACTTCCTAACCAACGGAGGACTGACCTACACGCCGCAACCGGTCTCCGCGGCCAGTGCTCGGGCTTCTATGTCGTCCTACACCTGGTACCAAAACCGGCCTTACGCACTGAATGGGACTTTGGGTGTGCAGAGGCTCCTCGGGAACGACTACACCCTGGAAGCCCGTTACGTTTACACGAAAGGCGTGCACCTTTACGTGCAGGACCGGCTGAATGTGGTCCCTGAAGTCACGCCCAACAATTACATTCCTACGTTCTTCACCATGCCTTCCGCGGCTCAGTTCGCTTCTCTGACCAAGACTCTGGGCAGTCCGACGACACCCGGAAGCGTCGAGGGCACATTGCCTCCCGGCACAACACCGCAAGAGCCGTGGAACGATCTGGCTATCTATGGATTCAATCAGGCTGTCGTGGGATTCAATCCGGTCGGGAATTCCCGATACAACGGCCTGGCGCTGCAAATGACCAAGCGCTACTCCAAAAACTTCCAATATCTGGTTGCCTATACGTGGAGCCATAACGAGGACGATTCCACGGCAACCCTGTTTTCCACTTACTTCACGCCTCGCCGCGGGCAGGATTTCCAGAATCAAGCCGGCGACTGGGCCGATTCCGCGCTCGATCATCGCCAGCGCCTGACCATCACGCCGATGTATGACGTTCGGATCTTCCAGCGATCGAACTGGTTCATGAAGAACATTGTCGGCAACTGGAACGTCTCGGGCACGTATACCTATCAGACCGGCGAGCGGGCGACGGTTCAGAGCGGCGTGGATTCGAACCTCAATAACGATAGCGCCGGCGACCGCACGATCATCAATCCCAACGGCGCAGCCACCGTTGGCACGGGAGTGACGGGATACAATTCGCAGGGGCAAGCGGTTAAGGCGGGAAGCCCGAGCATCGTCGCTTACGTGGCCAACAATCCCAACGCGCGGTACGTGGTGGCGGGAGCGGGCGCACTGGCCAATGCGGGCCGCAATACGCTGCTGATGCCGCCGATCGACAATTTCGACGTCTCCTTGCTAAAGCGATTCAATTTCACTGAACGGATGCGCCTGGAGCTGTCCGGGCAGTTCATCAATTTGTTCAACCACCCGCAATACATCGGTTCCTGGAACAATGACGTTGGGACGAATCCCGGTTTGGGCGCCTCCCTGGGGCGCAATGAGCTGGTCCCGAGCAACCCGTTGTTCGCTCAATGGTCCCAGTTCTTCAACAGCAACTCGCGGGTGATCCAGGTGGTGGGGCGGTTCATCTTTTAGCTTAAGGCGGCGTGGAGGGCGGGCTTCAGCCCGCGCGAGGCTTTAGCCTCGCTCCCCGAGCGGGACTCAAGTCCCGCGCGGACTAAAGTCCGCCCTCCAGAGACGACGAACTTCGCCTACCGGCGAGCCTTAGCCTCCGGCAGAGCCTTCACCGTCACGGTGATCGGAATCGTCTCTGTGACTCCCGCGCCGCTCGCCGTCAACGAGAGCGAGTAGGATGTTGCGGGCAGATTCCTCGCGGCGGAAAACGTCAGAGTGCTCGATCCCGCGCCGGGCGCGCGCAACGCGCTCAAGCTCCAATTCGCTCCCAGACCGCTAGGAAGCCCGATCACGGATAGAGTTACGGCCGAATCGAATCCCGCGCCTACGGTGGTGGTTGCGGCGATTTGCGCGGTGGATCCGGCGTTTACGCGGAGCGAGGAAGACGAGACGCTAAGGGCCAACGGCTCGGGGGTGTTCGCGTCCTTCCAATGTTGAACCAGAGCAAACGCGTCCGCCGATCCGAGGCCTGTCGCCTGGTTGTAGCCCCCTCCGGCGCTGTAGCCGGCCGTGCCGGGGACCGAGTTGTTTCCGCTAGTGATCGCGTGAAACGCCGCGGCGCCGCCGGAAGTCTGACGCCGGTAGAGTGCATAAAGCGCCGGATTCGCGTTGCCTTGAATGCTTGCCGACTGCTGGTTCACCAACGCCATCAATCCGGCCCAAGTGGGCGAGGACACTGAAGTCCCCCCCACCACATACAGCAGCCCGTTCATGTACATCAGGTAGCCGTCGTGACTCGAGGCGCTGAAAGAAACGTCGGGGACATGTCGCCATTTGTCCGCGGGAACGCCGTTGGCGGCCTGCCAGGAAGGCTTCGTAAAGAAAATGCTGGCACCTCCGCCGCTGGCCCATAAATCCGAGCCTCCCGGAACTGTGCCACTGCTGTTCCACACGATCTCCGGAATATAGCCCAGCGCGGAGACCAGCGTCGTAGGGTTGTTGTTGGCCGACCAATAGATCCCGGGATTGGTCGCATCGTTGAACTGCGTTCCTCCCACGCAAGTGCTGTAAGGCGTGGAACAGATCACGTTCACACTCTGGCCCGAATAGGAAGTGGTCTGAGAAGGAGAGTCGCAACCCGCTGCGCCGCTATCGCCGCTCGCGACCAGCGGCGTGATTCCTTCCGCCTCCGCTTGCTGCCAAAGATTGTTGAAGAACTGGGCGTAGGCGGCTCCGGCCTCGGCCTCGCAGACGGAAAAGCTGGTGGTCATCACGGGCGCGACGTTACCATTCACGATGTACTGCGCCGAGAGTAGCACCCCGTCCGAGGCGAGAGTGGAAGCTGAGACTACAAATTTCACCGCTGCTTTCCCGGCGATCGCTCCGGCCCATTCCACATCGAAGGTGGCCTCGGATTGATCGTCTGCCGAGACTATGCCAGGATCGGGACCGTTGAGAATCACCGTGGGGGAATTCGCGGTCAATCCCATCATCGACCGGAACGCTTGCACGTCGGTGAGGTGCAGATTGCTGCGCGCCACCACTGCGATGCTGGTTCCCGTACCGTCGATGTTGGCGGAATAAAGCGGATTGACGTCGTAGATGGTGGCGAAATCGGCGGGCGTCATGTAATGAGCGCCCGCGGTAAAATCCGGTGCGGGCGCCGGGTGTGCCGCGGTCTGCCCTGGATGGCTCCGGAAATCGTGAAGCGAGGCGATTCCGGCGACTACGCCGCTGAGCGCTGCGGGAATTTGCGGATCGCTCGAGTTCGCGTGATGCATTTCGCCGTTTACGAAGTAGCGATGGATTTCGGTATGGAAAGCCGCGGCTACCTGACCCGCCGTTCCGCTGAACACCGCCGTGCTCCGGCCCTGCGGGATTTCTTCCACTTGAAAACCCTGCGCGCCCAGCCAGGCCGCGATCCGATTCCAATCGCCTTCCGAAATTCCGAAGCGCCGGCCATATTCTTCGGGCGAAATCCATTGGTGAAACAGGGGAGAAGAGGGGTCTTGCTGCTCGGTGGTCACCAGATCCAGCTCAGCCTGTGGGTTGGGATCGCGTGAAAACACGAGAATCATGCGACCGATGGGCTCATCGGGAGCGACCGGCCCGCGGTCGAATTCCGGACGAGCTAAAGGGTGGCGGTTGCCGGGGAGCGTGACCGTGACGCGATCGTCGATGGGGCGTGTAATGCGATCGGCCGGCTGGGCCAGAAGAAAGGGGCCCAGAAGAGACAAAGATATGGCTCCGCGCACGGCCCCGGAGCGGCAACTAAGGCGTACCACTACCCGCGCTCATCGGCGTGACCGGGGCGTCGGACGAACACTATTTCTGCTTAGTAGGGGAGTAAGAGATGACCAGATTGCCGGCACGGTCTACGCGGAATTGCCATTCCGGCGGTACCAGCGTGGTGGACCCATAATCGAGAATCAACGCCGGACCGGCTTGCGCCGCATTGCCGATTTGCTCACGCTTCCACACCGGTGTGGGGCGCCACCTTCCTTCAATCCACACGCGCCGCGTTTCCGGTTTGCCCGGGCGATGAGGCGCGCGAGAGAGCTTCGGCTTGGGCAGGCGCAGGCGCGCGCGCAACCGGATGGCGACGATCTCCACGGGCCGCTCCGGGTTGGAGTAGCCGTAGAGTTTTTCATGCGCGCGATGAAACAAAGCGGGAGTGCGGTCGCCAGCCCAGGAAACATTAACCTCATAGCTCTGGCCGCGATAGCGAAGGTCGGCGCTGCGCTCCGACTGCGCCCCGGGCGCTTCCCGGCGCGCGCGGCGGTCGAGGGCGGCGAACGCCGCCGCCACGTCCTTGCCGCCCAGCGCCGCCGCTGCATAGTCGCGCGTGGCGTCGGCAACGAGCATTCCCAGAGCGGAAAGCGCTCCGGCATGCTCGGGGACGATCACCGTCCGAATGCCCAGTTCGCGCGCAATTTCGCAGGCGTGCAATCCGCCGCATCCGCCGAAAGCCGTAAGCGCGAAATCGCGTGGGTCGTGGCCGCGCTCCACCGAAACCACGCGGATGGCTCGCTCCATATTTGCGTTGGCGACCTGGAGAATCCCTGCGGCCGCGGATTCGCGGTCGAGCTTGAGGCGCGCCGCGATCCGGTCCACCGCGGCTTCCCCTCGCTCGCGATCGATGCGCATCGCGCCGCCGAGTAATGCGTCCATGCGGCCCAACGCCACGTGCGCGTCGGTCACGGTGGCTTGCCTGCCCACGCCATAGCACGCCGGCCCGGGGTCCGCGCCCGCGCTTTCCGGCCCCACGCGAAGCAGACCACCTGCATCCACCCGCGCGATGGACCCTCCGCCCGCGCCGACGGTGTGAATATCGAGCATCGGCACGCGGATGGGCCAACCGTCCACGCGAGCCTCCGTGGTTTCGCGCGGAGCCCCGTCGGCCAGGCTCACATCCGTGGAAGTGCCGCCCATGTCAAATCCCAAAATGCGGTGGAAGCCGCTGCGGCGCGCCGTTTCGAACGCGCCCACCACTCCCCCGGCGGGACCGGAGAGCACCGTCCGCACGGCTTGGCGCCGCGCCTGGCGAGCGGATAAAAATCCGCCATTCGATTGCATCACCGCGATGCGGAATCGCCGCGCGCGCTCGAGCTCCGCCAGATACGCGTCCATCAGCGGTCCCACGTAGGCATTCACCGCTGTCGTGGAGCTGCGCTCATATTCGCGGAATTCCGGACTGATTTCGTGGGAAGCGCAGAGATACATCCCTTCGCGCTTCAGCGCCTTTTGGGCGCGCCGCTCATGGACCGGATTTTGATAAGAGTGCAGAAAGCAGATGGCGACCGCCCGCACGCCCGCTTTCCGCAGTCGCGCGGCCAACGTCCTCAATTCGGCGAGGGAGGGCGCGCGAGCGGCACGACCGTTTTCATAAATGCGCTCGCGAACGCCGAAGCACAGCTCGCGCTCGACCAAAGGGCGGCGTGGAGCGGGAGTCAAATTGTACAATTCAGCTCGATTTTGGCGGCCAATTTCAAGCAAATCCTCGAAACCGGCTGTGGTCACAAACGCCGTGCGCGCGCCCTTGCGCTCCAACAGTGCGTTCGTGGCGACGGTCGAGCCGTGCACTACGTCGGCGCGCTTAAGCCCGGCGGCGGCTTGCTCGAGCCCCGCAAGAATGACTTTCGCGGGCGACTTCGGATCCGACCGCAATTTGAAGCTGGCGATGCGTCCGGCATCGTCCAGGACCACAAAATCGGTGAACGTTCCGCCGGCATCAACCCCGATGCGCATAAACGTCGATTGTACTAGCCGGGTTCGCGGAGGGCGGACTTTATTCGTCCGCGCGGGACTTGAGCCCCGTTGGGGGAGCGAGGCTGAAGCCTGTCTTACATCAATGGGGCGGCTAAAGCCCGCCCTCCGAGCGGGATCGCTTATTGATATGAGACGTAGATCTCGTCGTACACAAAGCTCGTGACGTAACCGAGGTCGAGCCCGGAAGCCGAGAAGAGCACCGGGTCGGCCGTATTTTCAACAGTGAGACTGGGCGGGGTTAGTCCGCCGGCCGATGCCGCGGGCAAGGATTGCAGGACCGCGGGCGGCACGGTGAATGTCCCGGCGCTCGCCGCAGCGATGCAATCAAATGTAACGGTGAGCGGCGTGGCCTGGAAAGAAACGCTCGTGGATGAGGACCCGAAGATGAGGACATAGCTGTTCGGGGCTCCGCCGCTCCAGGTAACGGTGACGCCGTTGGCCCGATTCACCGTCGAAGTGCTGCTTGCGTTGGTCCACACCAAGGGGGATGCAAGGCTGGCGGAAGCGGTGAAAGCGCCCACGTTCGCTCCGCCGGTGCCTGTGAAGGTAAACGTCCCGCCCATGCTGGGGAAGAAACTGCTCGCGATCGCGCTGCCGGGCCCATAAAAGCCCGCGACGACGGGATTTCTCGTTAGCGAAACCTGCCCGGTGGGGCCGGCGAGCGTGATGGTCGAGCCGGCGTCAAGACCGGTGGGCAGAACCGTGGAAGAAGTGGTGGGCGGGACAATGACGCAGCTTCCAAGTGATGGGATTTTCGCCTGAGCTCCGTCGAATTGCGCCTGGCTATAGCTATAGAAGACGCCGAGCGCGGTACTGGTGGTGGAGGGAGATCCTCCCGCGGTGGAAGGCTCAGTGATCTGGCCGGCCTCGAGGAATCCCACATTTACCGTGGTCTTTCCGCTCAAGGTTTCGAGCAGAGTCGCGGTGAAGGGCGAAAAGGAATCCGAACAAGCTCCACCGTTTTGAGCGACCGGAATCGAAATGGAATTGCTGGTGAGCGAAGTGCTTCCCGAGGAAATCACTAGCGAAACCGCGCAGCCCGGCGTCACGCCAGCCGGGACGGTCACGAAAATCTGATCCAGCCCCGGAAACTGCGATCGGCCGCGATAAGTGATGGTCGCCGAAATTCCTCCGATGTAGATCTGCGTCGGAATGTTCGTGAGATTGTCCTGGCTCTGGGGATAGAGCCTGTCGTTATCGTTTGTGTCCCCTCCCACGCCCGATCCCCACAGGGCGATCAACTGGCCCGGTTTGACGGCGTTGGTGAAGCTGAAATTGCTGTAGTTGTTGCTGGGATCCTCGACCACCGCTTGCCCGGTTCCGCCTTGGTTCTGCGTGAGGATGCCGACAGCGCTCTGCACAACCTGAATCTGCGCGGCAGCGCTGGGTTGGCCGTTGTTGGTCACCGTGATGGTTCCGGTTCCCACCGGAGTGGTGGAAGGCAGCACGGCCGCCACCTGAGTCGCGGAAGTGTAGTAGATGTATGGCTGCGTGGTCACGCCGTTCACCGTGACGGAAATGCTGGTTCCGTTCAGGGAGGTTTGGAGGCCGGGTGACGCGGTGGATTGCAAACCGGAGAAAGCTTGGCTATTTAGGTTGGTCCCGAAAATGACGAAGATGCTGCCGGGGGCGATGCCGTAATTTGGCAGGCCGGGCAGGGTGTAGCTGTAGTTGTTCAGCAGGGAGCTAATGGTGGGCGCGGCTCCGCCGCCACCACCACCGCCGCTGGTGGTCGATCCGTAGGTGGCGTATTGGAAGGTGATTGCGGAACTGCTCACGGCAGTGACGAGAGCCGCGGCGAGATTCCCTTCGTTGGTATGGACCGCGAACACCTCGTTCACGGCGAGCGCCGCGCCGCTAATGGGGACTTGGTTGAACAGACCGACCGAATACAGGCCGGACAGCGCTTGTTGCGAGTTGAGGGCGTTGTACCCCGTCATGCCTTCGGCACCGGCGCTGTACAGGCTTGCGGTTCCCACGACCGTAATGCTGGTTCCCGCGAACGTGATGTCTCCGCCGGAGCTGACGACGCTCCCGGAATCGAAGCTGAAACTCTGACCTGCGTTTAGCGTCGCAGTTCCGTTGTTATTGGCCCACGCGGCGGTGGGAAGGATCAGCGCCAGCAGCGCCGTCCCGCAATACACTCTCTTCGCCTTCAAAATGAGATCTTCCATTGCCTCATCGTATCGTAGCCGCTAGCCGGCTCCAGGGAGGGCAAATCCCGAAGTTGCTGACGGTGCAGATCTTGCTACAAGGGCGCGGAACCGCATTTCAGGTCACGGCACTTGTTGGGGACGGAAGCGCCGCTTACTGGTTCGGCGGCGTGACGCGGGTGGGCTGGATCGAGATATTGGCGGTGTCGCTCTGGCCCATCATGGTGACAGCCACCGGGACGCTGTCGCCGCTGGCGACGCCGGCTGGTACTTGCACGTCGATCTGATATTCGCCTGCGTAGCCGGGGACAAGTCCGGAGAACAGCGGCGTCGCATTAATGCCCCCGATGGTCACGGTCGGCATGGTGGGTGTTTCATATAAGGGACTACCGCTGGCGGGTGGATTCTGGCCGAGGGGCAGAGTGGCTCCGCCGGGTGCGCCGTTGACCGTAGCCAGGCCCAGGCCGGTGAGATAGATGACGAGATAGTCGCCGATGTTGGCGGGCTCCCCGCACTCGACGCTTGCGGAGGTGTTGGCGGTGCAGGCGGGGAGTCCGATGTCGGCCGTCGCGGCGGTGGGCAGCACCACCCAGGCGGAGTTGGCGAACTGGGTGATGACGTACTGGTTGCCGTTCTTGGGATCGGTGAAGCGGTAGAGCCCGGGGCTGGCCGGAACCATGTTCAGCGTGTAGTTCGCGTAGTTAGTGGTGGAAGTGGTGAGTTGGACGTTGACAGTGCCGCTGGTGGGCAGGCTGTTGGGAACCTCGAGGTCGATCTGGCCGGGGGAGCCTTCAGGCGAGGCTGCAGTTGGCGCGACCGGAGGGATCAGGTGGAATATCGGGGCCGGGATTCCGTTAAAGGTGATCTGAAAACCTTCGGCGGTAGTCGCGGGGAATACGCCGCCGGTCTCGAGTTGCGTCGCACTGCCGAGACCATTCGCGAAGACGCTGGCGATGGAGCCGGGCGCGATGGTCCCGGGGTTGGCGAACGACGCATTGTTGGCTACGGCGGACACGCCGACGATCGGTATGGTTACGCCACTGGGACTGCTTTGTCCGCCGACAGTGATGAGAAACGGAACGGTGCCTTGCACGCCGGAGGATGGGAGCGTGAAATTGATCTGGTACAGGCCGGCGTAGTTAGGGACGACTACGGCAGCGAGCACCTTACAATTGACGCCGCCCACCGTGATGGTTGGCAGGGGCGTGACGGGGTTATCCGTCGTCGCCAATCCAGTTGAGGTGGGAGGCGTGGTGACTCCCAAGCCTATCGCATATGTGCTCAGAGTCTCTCCAAGAGTTCCCGGATTGGCTACGGTGAGAACGTTGCCCGTCTTCGCGTCCGTAAAGACGCCCAGCTCCGTGCCCGCTTGGTTGAGGGTACTGATCGCGGGAGCTACGGCGCTCAGAGTGATCGAGAACCCGCTCGCCTGGACGCCGGCGATGGTAACGCTCAGCGTCTGGGGACCGGCCGCGATCCCGAAGGGAATTTGAACTGTGAACTGGGTGGCGAAGAATGCACCCGTCAGGATGTAGGCGGGTTGCCCGCCGACCATGACCTGCGCTTTAGTGGGATCGGTTCCGAAGTTCGAGCCGAAAACCGTAGCCAATATTCCGGGGCACAGTGCCGTTGTGAAGGAATCGGTGTTGACCACGGCGGTAACCGTCGGGGTCTGCGAAAAAGCGGCAGACGCCAAAATGAGGAGCAGACTGAGCAGGGGACACGTGCGACTCTTATAGGGAATTTTCATTTTGCGCTCGTTGGAAGAGTTCAGTATACATTACTCCGCTCCGAACGTGACTCCCCGTCGGTACCGGCAGGGCAGCAACTGGAGTACCATAACTTCGGAGACGTAATCGGGCAGAGCGGGGCGCCTACGCGGCTTCTTCGCCTTGTTGAATATCCAGAATCCGCGAGGTGACGATGGTCTTGTGCACCGGATGCTCGAACTCCAGGTGCATACCGCGGCCCAGATATTTGGTTCGCAGCATTGAGCCGCCCCAAGTGGACCCGTGGATGCGCACCTCTACCGGATCGGGGCAAAATTCGGGATGGCCGGAAATGAGGGCGGTATCTTCGCAGATCACCACCACTTTGTAGAGATGGTTCAGCGTTTGAACCGAGACCACCGACCCTGGCGAGAGATCCCGCATGTGAACGCCGCCCTCGATTTCCGACTGGATGATGTTGCGGTTTACCCGGTCGTCGAAATGCGGGTTTGGCTCGTACAGGACTGGATCCGGGTCGAAGGAACCTGTTCCCACATCAATCTCCTGGAACGGCGACCTGCTCGCGCCGGGCACTGGCTTCGATCATTTCCATCACGGCAACGCTGGGTTCGGGCTCGTGTTCGCGCGTCGTGGGGAGCTGGCCGCGGAAGCTGAAGTAATGCGCGCCGGCCACCAACAACTCCTCGGCCGGGAAGCGGGTGATCACTTCGTGGCCGGTTTCGGTCACCACGACTTCCTCCTCGATACGCGCAGCGCTCCAGCCGTCGGTGGAGGGCCATAGCGTTTCCAGCGCGAACACCATGCCGGGTTTGATTTCGTGCGGGTGATCGAGGGAGACCAGACGGCTGATCACCGGCTTTTCCCAAATCGCCAAGCCGATGCCGTGGCCGTATTGCAGCGCGAACGCGGCTTCTTCATCGGGGAAGCCGAACTCCTGCGCCTTGGGCCACACCGCGGCGATTTCCCCGGTGGTTCTTCCGGGGCGAACCAACGCAATCGCGGCGTCGAGATAGTCGCGACAGCGCTTGTAGGCGTCGATCATAGCGTGTGACGCATAGCCGATGGTGAAGCACCGGTAGTAGCATGTCCGGTAACCCATGTAGGAGTGCAGAATGTCGTAAAAGACCGGGTCGCCGGGGCGCAAGACACGGTCCGAAAAAACATGCGGATGGGGATTGCAGCGCTCGCCGGAAATGGCGTTGACGCCCTCCACGTATTCCGAGCCGAGATCGTACAACACCTTATTCACCAACCCTACGGCTTCATTCTCGCGCATCCCCGGCTTCATGGCACGGTAGAGCTCGTCGTAAGCCGCGTCGACCATCATGGCCGAATGGTTGAGCAGCGCGATTTCATCCTGCGTCTTTATGACGCGCGCTTCCGACATGAGCTGCTGGCCGTCCACGACGGTGATGCCTTCCTTCTGCAACGCGAAAAGGATCGGAGGCTCGACGATGTCGATGCCCACCGGCTCCCTATGTAATTCGCGTTTTTCGAGCTCAATTCGGATCTTTCGCGCGACATCTTCGGCGCGGCCCATCTCCGGCGACATGGCTCCTCGCAGCAGCGGAATTCCGGCGCGGGAGCGGCCCTCGCCCAGCCACGGGCAGTAAAGCTGATGATGTCGCGCGGCCGAGCCGAAGTCCCACAAGATGGGGTCGTCGTTCTGCGGCAGCAGCGTGAAGCGGCTTATCTTGTCCTGCGCCCACGTGCCGATGTGAGTAGCCGTGAGATAGCGGACATTGTTCATGTCGAAGCACAGCAACGCTCCGATCTCCGACTTCGCCAACAGCGCCTTCGCGCGTTCCAGCCGCTGGCGGCGCAAGCGATCGAGGTCGATTCGCTGCTCCCAATCCACGGCCATCGATCCATAAGTTTTTAAGGCCATAAATCAATTCCTTTCGGCGGGAAAGGCTTTTTCTTGTCCCACGCCCGACATTCGCGCCAACACTTCAAATACTATCGCGAAATCCCGTTCCGCGAGCCCCATGGCGCGCGCCGCCGTCAGCATCTCGTTGGCCGCCGCCGTGGTGGGGAGCGGCACGCTGACCTGCCTTCCCAGCTCCATCGCCAGGAGCATGTCTTTCTGCATCATATTTACATTGAACCAAGCTTCCTCGGGCATCTTAAGCACGAACGGGCCCCGATATTGGACCATGGGCGAGCCAATCACCGAATGGGTCAGCACATCGACCGCGATTTCGCGAGGAATTCCGCTTTTCTCCGCCAGCAGCACGCCTTCGGAGAACGCGAGCATCTGCACGGTCAGACTCAAATTGGTCGCGATCTTCATCACCAACGCCAATCCGTTATCGCCCACATGCGTGACTTTCGGCCCGATATCCAGCAAAATCGGCTGCACGCGCTCGAAGGTCTCCTTGCGCCCTCCTACAAAAATCGAGAGCTTGCCCTGCTGGAGCGTGAGCACGCTGCCCGATACCGGCGCGTCCACCATATCGGCCTTCTTTTCGCGAACCTTAGCGGCCGTCTCGCGGCTCACCGCCGGGCTCACGGTGCTCATATCCACGAGAAATTTGCCCGCGCTCAAGCCGGCGACGATTCCGCCGTCAGCCTCGCAGATTTCGCACAGCGCGGCCGAATTGGTCACCATGGAGAAGGTGATGTCGGCGGCCTCGGCCACCGCGCGAGGCGAATCCGCCCACTTCATTCCCTTATCGATCAGCCATTGGGCTTTCGATCGCGTGCGGTTGTATCCCACCACGCTGTGCCCTTTGGAGAGCAGGCGGTCCACCATCTGGCCGCCCATGACGCCCAATCCGACGTATCCCAAATTTGCCAAGTCAGCCCTCCGTTTCAAAAATCCGGCCACGTATTCGAGAGCAATGTGGGGCAGCGCAGGCGGCCTGGGAGGCCGCTGCAGGCCGAGGGCCTGCCCCACCCGGAAGCCGCAACATATGAAGCCGCCAAGTTAGCCCTCGATCCAAATGGTCTTGATGTTGGTGAATTCGCGAATTCCGCAAACGCCCAATTCGCGGCCATAACCGGACGCCTTCACTCCGCCGAAGGGTATGCGCGGATCCGATGCGACCATCTTGTTTAGAAACACCATTCCCGCTTCGATTTCGTCGATAAAGCGTTCGCGTTCGGCGGGATCGTTGGTCCAGGCGCTGGCGCCCAGACCGAAGCGGGTATCGTTGGCGATGGCGATCGCTTCACCGATATCCTTGGCGCGGAACACGCACGCTACCGGCCCGAACAACTCTTCGCGATAAGCGGGGGAATCCTTGGGGATTTCGGCGAGCACCGTCGGAGCGTAGAAGCTTCCCGGACCATCCACCGTCTTGCCGCCGGTGAGCACGCGCGCGCCGGCGCGTACCGACTCGCGTACCGCCTCATCGAGCCCCTCCACGGCGTCCGCGTTTGCTAGCGGCCCCAGTTCGGTGGCCGGGTCCATCGGGTCGCCGACCTTCAACGCCTCCATCTTGGCGACCAGCCCGCGCTCGAATTCGTCCGCGATACGCTCATGAACGATAAAACGCTTGGCCGCGATGCAGGATTGGCCATTGTTGATCACACGCGCCTTGGCGGCGGTGGCGACGGCCTGATCCAAATTCGCGCTCGGCATGACAATGAAGGGATCGCTGCCGCCCAACTCCAGCACCACCTTCTTGATGCGTTTGGCCGCGGCGATCGCGACCTGAATGCCCGCACCTTCGCTTCCGGTGAGCGAAGCGCCTCGCACCCGGTCATCGTTCAATACGCATTCGACCTGGTTCGAGCCGATCAGTAGAGTTTGAAAAGCGCCCGGCGGGAATCCGGCGCGCCGGAGAATCTCTTCTACTTTCAGCGCGCACTGGGGGACGTTGGAGGCGTGCTTGAGCAGGCACATATTTCCCGCCATCAGATTCGGCGCCAGGAACCGGAACACCTGCCAAAACGGAAAATTCCACGGCATGACACCGAGAATCACGCCTAGCGGTTGATAGAGGACGTAGCTTTTCGCCGCGCCGGTCTCGACCAGTTCCTCCTTCAAGAAGGCTTCGGCGTTCTCGGCGTAATAGCGGCAGGCCCAAGCGCACTTCGCCGCCTCGTCCACAGCGGAGCGAAGAGTTTTGCCCATTTCGAGCGTCATCACGCGGCCGAATTCGTCTTTGTCTTTTTCCAGAATCTCGGCTGCCGCATTCATCATGCGTCCGCGCTCGGCAAACGAAAGCGCGCGGAATTCGGGAAAGGTCTCGTAGGCGAGTTGGATCTTGGAATCGACCTCCTCCGGCGTCAGAGGATCGAATTTCTTGAGAAGCTGCCCTGTGGCAGGGTTGATTGTCGCGATAGCCATTCTGAATCAGTCTATCGCAAACTCTTTTTGGAGGGCGGGCTTTAGGCGCGCGGGGCCTCGCTCTCACAGGCTCCACTGACTGAGCGCGCAACGCAGCTCGGCGCGGCGGGGCTGAAGCCCCGCGCGGCCTAAAGCCCGCCCGACGCCGGGTTCCTCTCATTGGCCTCGACAGCTTGCTCCAGCGCGTCCAGGCGTTGCTGGATGTCTTCGACGTCGGCTGCCTTAAATGCCATCTCCAAAATCGTGCGCGCCGCCGAAACGCGGGCGGCCTCGCTTTCTCCCTTGCTCAGGATCGCTCGCAGGGTGTCCACGGCCTCGCGCGCCGCACCTTGCAGTATTGCCGCAGCGTGGCGCATCGCCTCACGGGTGGCCTCGCGGTACCGCCCGGCAAACGCCGGGTCGTTGCGCCAGCGCCACGCTGTCGTGTCCCCGATGCCCACCGCCTTAGCGGCGGCTTCGACAGTCGGGTGGCTCAACAGCGCGGCGATGAATTGCTCCTGTTTCCAGCTACGCTTTTCCCCGTGATCCTGCTCCCCGTTCATCCTGCCTCCATTTCCCCGTAGTTCTCGGACATTCGCGATGTCCGGCCGCGCTAAGCGGAGAGACCCGCTGTAGCGCTGCCTCGCTGTGCCAACACTACACGGCGAAGGGGGGCTTCCCCAGTCGTCTGAATTCGGATCTCGCAGATAAGATTGATTTTCCGCCCCATTCGAGCCGGGGAACGGGGCGGGGGATTCCCGCCGATTCCGCCCACGTTCTATCTGTTTCCCGCCGTGGCGGTAATAGCGAGTCGCCAACGCGGCCGGACATGCGGGAGTTGCGGGAAATGGAAGGAAATGGAATCTGGTGAAAGGTCACGCGGGGCTGATGGCCGGAAGTTGGGGTATCGTGGGGGCGAAAAGGGATGCCCATTGAGCATAGATATCACCCCACCGGCACTCAAGGATTAGCGATTATCTTGAGGCGGAATTTCCGGCTCCTATCCGATCAGTTTCATAGCGGGGTTGTTAACTTAACAACTCCGCTACTCCTTCGAACGGACGAAAGAACCAATGGCAACACGTGTCGGGCGCTCTGCCAAAACGGGGCGCGCCAAAGCGGCGGTGAATGGGGCTGCGAAGAACTACCGTCACCCTGAAGCCGAAAGCCTGCTTCGCCCCGACGTCGGAACGCAGGCGCAGTTCAAAAAGAAGAAGGAGCCGAGGAAATACCACTACGATTCGTCCCTTGCTCCTTCGCTCGATTGGGACGGACAGAACCCGGCCCGGGAGCAAGGCGAGGCGCTCATTCGCGAAATCCTGGACGCCAAGACCCTTGAGGGCGCGAAAGGCGCGGCGGACAAATTGCGGAAGCTCTCGAAGCCGTTTCTGAACTGGGCCGGTAAAGCGGAGCGGCTGTCTTTCCATGCGCCCACGCTGCCGCTCTTCGTCCACGAGCGCCTGTCTACAAAGGCAATCCTTGAAACCGTGAAGGGCCACAAGCGGGACAAACAGCTTGACATGCTCGACCTCTTCGGCGACCCCGGTCATTCCATCACAGATCAGGTTCTGAAGGCTTACGAGCACCGGGATAAATGGGTGAACCGGATAATCCTCGGCGATTCGCTGGTGGTGATGAATTCGCTGCTGGAATATGAAGGGCTCGGCGGGAAGGTCCAGATGATTTATATGGACCCTCCTTATGGCGTGAAGTTCGGCTCGAATTTTCAGCCTTTCGTTCGCAAGCGCGACGTCACCCACGGAGACGACGCCGATATGACTCGGGAGCCGGAAACAGTTCAGGCCTACCGAGATACTTGGGAGCTTGGCCTGCACTCGTACTTGACGTATTTGCGCGATCGCCTGCTGCTTTGTCGGGAGCTGCTGGCGTCGAGCGGGAGCGTGTTTGTGCAGATAAGTGACGAGAACCTGCACCACGTGCGGGAGTTAATGGACGATGTGTTCGGGGCCGAAAACTTTTTGTCCGTGATCACAGTGCGGAAGACCACCAGCGAGGGAACCAAGTTTCTTGGCACGACCGCAGATTTCATCCTCCTCTATGCCAGAGACAGGGCAATGGCGAAATGCCGCCAGATCTACACCGAAAGAAGCGAGGGAGCAGATAATCGCTACGACCAAGTCATGCTAGCTGACGGCTTGAGCCGACCGGCATCGGAGGCTGAAATGTCGGGAACCAGGCCGCTCCCGTTTGGGGCACGGCTTTTCCGAGTTGACAACATAACAAGCTCAAGACCCGCGGGTGAAGGCGATGTCCGGGAATTCGAGCATGAGGGAAGACGCTTTCGGCCAGGCGCTGGCACTTTCAAGACGGACTTAGCAGGTCTGCAACGGCTCGGCGAGGCTGGGCGGTTGCACGTCAGCTCGAAAGGCAAGCTGAACTACCGCCGCTTCAAGGATGATTTCGCCTTCGCGCAACTTGGAAATCTGTGGACCGACATAAGCGGGGCGGTCCAGAGCCGCACCGACCCTAAGATCTATGCTGTTCAGGCTTCCACGTCAGTGGTTCAACGCTGCATGCTGATGACCACCGACCCCGGCGATCTCGTACTGGATCCGAGCTGCGGCAGCGGAACGACCGCCTACGTCGCCGAGCAGTGGGGCCGACGCTGGATCACGACGGATGTCAGCCGCGTTCCGCTCGCTCTTGGCCGCCAGCGTCTGCTCACCGCGACGTATCCGTGGTACGAGCTCAAGGACTCCTCCCGAGGTCCGGCCGGGGGATTCGTCTACAAGCGCAGGCAGAATAAAAAGGGCGAAGAGATCGGCGGCATCGTGCCGCACGTCACGCTGAAGAGCATTGCCAACAACGAACCGCCGGACGAAGAGGTCCTGGTGGACCGTCCGGAATCCCAGAAGGGCATCACCAGAGTTACCGGACCCTTCTGTGTCGAATCCACGATCCCTGCTCCTACCGATCTGCAAACGGATGCCGCGGAAAAAGAGCCGAATGGCGAGCCGTTCGTCAACCGGATGCTCGAAGTGCTTCGCAAGAGCCCGGTCTTGCGGCTTGCCGGCAACAAAACGGTCACTTTCAAAAACATCCGTCCGCCGGCGAAATCGCTTACACTCTCTGCCGAGGGCGTCATCGTCAATGGGAAGGATCAGCCGGTCGCTTTCGTGTTCGGGCCGGAGAACGGAGCTGTGACGGAGAGGCTCGTCTTTGATGCGGCGCGGGAAGCGTACATGAAAGGATTCGAGCACCTGTTCGTGATCGGCTTCGCTGTCGAGGCGAAGGCTCGGTCTTTCGTCGAGAAATGCGCCGAAACGGTCGGCGTGCGTGCCACCTATGTGCAGGCGACTGCGGATTTGACTATGAGCGACTTGCTTAAGACAATGCGCAGCAGTCAAATTTTTAGCGTCTGCGGGCTCCCTGATATTCGAGTTGTGCCGAGCAACGGCAGGAACGGAACTCCAGAATACAGAGTCGAGCTTCTGGGCCTGGACACCTTCGACCCGGTCGAAATGAAGACGCAGCACTACAAAGGCGAAGACGCCGCCGAGCAGGACAAGGTCCCAGCCTGGTTCCTCGACACGGATTACAACGGCCTCTGCTTCCACGTCTCGCAAGCGTTCTTTCCTCGTACAGCGGCTTGGGACAGTCTCAAAAAGGCGTTGAAGGGACGCTATGAGGATTCCGTTTGGGACCATCTCGCCGGAACCGTCAGCGAGCCGTTCGAGGCCGGAAATCACAATCAGATCGCCGTGAAGGTGATCGACGATCGTGGAAACGAATTGCTGGTCGTGAAGAACCTGGACGAGGCGGAAGGGCTGAGGAAGGGGCCGCACGGCGAAAGTGATCTCGTGCGCCGAGAGCGTCGCGATTCGGCCGCGTAGGGGAACCGATGAACCCGGTCGAAGTTCCCAATCCCATCTTGAACTCTCCTTTTGAGGAGCCGAACCAATACTGGTACATCCAAGAAGGCGAAGAGCCGCAACTTAGGGCAGGGCGCCGCAGCGCAATTGTTTTCCCGCCGCGGAATCAGACTCACGAGTGGGATATCTCGGACGGAACACTCCGTAAATCCGAAGGGCAGCCTGGCGCGTTCGAAATGACGCTGGTCAACTTGGTCCGTCAGCGCGTTAAGTCGTGGCGGGATCAAGGCTATCCCGGCGCTTCCAGAACCACGCTCGAGCTTCTTGAATACTGGCGGCGCGACGGGCGGCAAGCACGGCTGTTTTTCGCGCAAATGGAAGCGGCGGAGACGATCATTTTCTTCAATGAAGCGCGTGCCGATTTCCTACAAGGCGTTACTGTGCCGCTGGATGAGCCAAGCGCGCAACAGCAGTCCGAGGGGATTCGGCCGTTCTTCCGTTATGCCTGCAAAATGGCGACGGGAAGCGGTAAGACCACGGTCATGGGAATGATGGCGGCCTGGAGCGTTCTGAACAAAGTCGCCAATCGCGGCGACGGCCGCTACAGTGACGTCGTGCTTGTGGTCTGCCCGAATGTCACCATCCGCTCCAGGCTTTCGGAACTGTATCCCGAGGCGGGAGAGGCGAGCGTTTACCGCAGGCGCGACCTGGTGCCGCCGCAGTTGATGCCTTCGCTGCGGCAGGGCAAAGTCCTGGTCACAAACTGGCACATCTTCGAGCCGCAAACTCCGCAAACCGGAGGAGTATCGGCCAAAGTTACCAAAGTCGGCGTTCCCGTGCGGACGAAAGAGCTGTTTAATATCGGACAGAAGACGACCACTGCGCGTGGGAGCCGGTACATCACGCTGAAAGAGCTGGATCAAAAAGTTTTGGCCGGCCTGATGGCGGTGACCGAGGAGGAACGAGATAAGCAAGGCAATCTGAAAAGAGTTTGGGTCGAGTCCGTTCGCTACATCGAAAGCGACACCGCGTGGGTCAACCGCGTCTTAGGGCGGGACATCGGCGGCAAACAGAACATCCTGGTGCTGAACGATGAAGCCCATCACGCCTATCGAATCCGGAATCACAGCGAAAATGGCCAGGACGGAGAAGACGAGGAAGACGACTTCTTCTACAAGGAGGCCACCGTCTGGGTGGAGGGACTGGACCGAATCCACAAGGCTCGCGGGATCAACTTCTGCCTCGATCTCTCCGCCACGCCCTTTTTTCTGGGGCGGGTTGGCCAGGACAGCAACAGGCCGTTTCCATGGGTAGTCAGCGATTTCGGTTTAGTGGAGGCGATTGAATCGGGGTTGGTGAAAATTCCACAATTGGCCGTCCGCGACACCACTGGAGCGGCCATTCCAGGCTACTTCAATATCTGGCAATGGATTCTTCCGCAGTTGACCAGCGCCGAACGCGGCGGCTCGAAAGGCAATCCCAAGCCCGAGGCCATCCTGAAGTACGCTTTTCATCCCATCGCGATGCTCGCCGGGCTCTGGGAAGACCTCCGCCGCGAGTGGGCGGAGCGAAAAGACGACCCCCGCCCTCCCGTCTTCATCCTGGTGTGCAAGAACACTAAGATCGCCAAAGTTATGTACGAATGGCTGGGTGAGAACAGGCAGCCCACCGGAATTCCATCGGCAAAGATCGAGGGCTTCCTCAACCGCGACGGAAATATTGCCACGATTCGCGTCGATTTCAAGGTGGTCCACGAAACCGACACCGGCGAAGCGAAATCGGACGAGGCGCGATGGATGCGTTTGACGCTCGACACGGTTGGCCGTCTCTCATGGCCAACCGACACGCAAGGCCGCCCGATTTACCCCGAGGGCTTCGAAGATCTGGCCGGCAAAATGAACAGGCCGCTCGATCCACCCGGCCGGGACGTGCGCTGCATCGTGAGCGTTGGGATGCTGACCGAAGGGTGGGACTGCAACACCGTCACGCACATCATCGGGTTGCGTCCGTTCATGTCTCAGTTGTTGTGTGAGCAGGTGGTCGGACGCGGACTGCGGAGAACCAGCTACGAACTGACCGAGGATGGCAAGTTTTCCGAAGAGGTGGCCAAGGTGTTCGGCGTGCCGTTCGAGGTGATCCCGTACAAATCCGATCCAAAAGGCGGCGCGCCGAAGAAAGAGAAACGCTATCACGTTCATGCCGTTCCGGCAAAATCGGCGTTCGAAATCCGCTATCCGCGGGTAGAAGGTTACGCGAGGGCCATCCGCAATCGCATCGCGGTGGAATGGGGGTCGCTGTCGACGCTTCGCCTGGTTCCGGGCACGATTCCACCGGAGGTGGACGTGAAGGGCGGGCTGCCCAATAATCAGGGACGTTACACGTTGACCGGCCCGGGGGCCATTCAAAATCTCAATCTCAATCCGTATCGCAAAGGCCGCCGTCTGCAAGAACTGACCTTCGAAATGGCGGCGGCGCTCACGCGCGACTACGCCGCTCGGCCGCGCTGCGAAGCCCCGGCGCACGTGCTCTTCCCTCAAATGCGGCAGATTGTCGAGCGGTATCTTAATGAATACGTCGAACCGGTCGCGCCCGCCGACATTCTCGATGTGTTCCTTTCCCCCTATTACGGTTGGGTTATCGAAAGGCTTCTTGAAGCCGTCCGGCCCGATACCTCGCAAGGCGAGGCCCCGGAGGTTCCCCGCTACGAAGCTAATCGCGGACCGGGTTCGACCGCCGAGGTCGATTTCTGGACTAGCCGCGAGCCGCGCGAGGTCGTCCATTCGCATTTGAACTACATTGTCCCCGACACGAAAAAATGGGAGCAATCCGCCGCCTACTATATCGACAACCACGCTGCGACGGCGGCTTTTGTGAAGAACGCCGGGCTAGGGTTCTCGATTCCCTATCTTCATAACGGACAAATGCACGACTACATTCCGGACTTCATTGTGAGGCTGAGCGCCACGCCGGAAGCGCACGTGATCCTGGAAACCAAGGGTTTCGATCCGCTAAAGGAAGTGAAACGCGAGGCCGCCGAGCGTTGGGTCGATGCCGTGAATGCCGATGGAACTTACGGCAGATGGATGTACGCGCTTGCCGGTAAGCCCGAGGAGGTCCCGGCCGCGCTGGCCGCTGCGGTCACTTCGGTTTGAGACTTCGACGGCGACGCCAAAGGACGACCGTTGCAAGAACGACCGTTGCGGTGCTGATAGAGGAAGGCTCCGGCGTGGAGGAAAACTGCATCTCGGTGAAGCCGGGGACCGCTGTGGCGAGAGCGCCCGTCAAGGCACCCGTCTGTCCGTTTATCTCGTAAATTCCCTGCACGGAGGTGTAGGCGTCTAAAGCGTCGAGGTACACACCGCCGTCCGGGGAAACCGCAAAGGACGTGATAGCCGTTAGCGGTGGGTAGTAGGGGAACGAGGTTACTGTGCCCGACGGTGAAATTGATGAGACCACTGACGTAGCCGTAGAGAGTCCCGTCTGGGGCAAACTGCATCTCGGTGAAGCCGGGGACCCCTGTGGCGAGAGCGCCCATCAGGGCACCCGTCTGGCCGTTTATCTCGTAAATTCCCTGCACGGAGGTGTAGGCGTCCAAAGCGTCTAGGTATACGCCGCCGTCGGGGAAACCGCAAAGGACGTGATAGCCGTTAGCGGCGGGTAGTAGGGGAACGAGGTTACTGTGCCCGACGGTGATATTCGGGTGAAATCGATGAGACCACTGACGTAGCCGTAGAGAGTTGGAACGTCCGCCTTAGCGGAATTAAAACTCGCCGTAATTAGCGTCAGCACTGCCCACGTACTGAGTCTTTTCATCTCTCGCCTCGGTTCGTCTCCAGTAGAGTGGGCGACTGTTTTTAAAATACTTCGCTGCGAGTTGCGAAGGCAAGGTAACGCAGGACTAGTACGCCTACTCAACCGTCAGTCGGTACCAGAACGTGTAGCACAACCAGAAATGCGAACACGGTCGCGTATGCGAGCGGTTTGGAAGGTGTAACCGCCCTGCTAGTCGACTTTGCCCCGGACCTGCTAGTGTAGTGCTTCACAAATCCTTTAACACAGCCCCTTGGCCATCGCCGGTTTCCGCCGGAACGATGGCCGCGTTGGCCTTCATCCGTCCGTCGAGGGACTTCAAGGTAGCGACGTGGCGCTGGTTCTGGCCGGTGGGCCACATGGGGGTATTTGTGATCCGACACATTCCCATGCGGGCCTCGGGCCGCTCCACCCGGCAGGGGTTAGTGCTTGCTAGGGATGTACCGTTAGAAGCACGTCCGCTTGCGTGCTCGCGCCGGCGTATGTTGCCATTATCGCATTATCGCCGGTAGCCGCCGACAGCGGCACCGTAACATTGAACTGGAATCGATGGCGATGCTCACGGGAAGATACAGCTTCGCCTTGGTCGCCGGGCCCCCATCTCCGGAATAACCTCCACCGACCAGGTTGTTTCCGATGCCGGCCTCAAAGCCGTTTCCGGCCACGGTCGTGATAATTCCGTTTGCCCCGACTTCCGGATCACGTTGTTCAGGGTGTCCGCGATGTAGAGATTTCCGAAGGCGTCGATCTCAGCCTGTTCGGGATATTGCAAGGATGCCGACGTAGCAGGGCCGCCATCGCCCGAATAAGCGGGATGTTCGTTGCCCGCCACCGTGGTCCAGCGCCGGGCGGCCTGAGAGGCCGCCGCAGGCCGGGGGCCTGCCCCACCAACCCTCGGCCTCTGGAAGAACGGTCCCGCCGGTCCACATATTGCCGTGAAACATTGGCCCCGCCACAGAGTCTAAAGATCGGGTTTATTCGCTCCCCAATGCGACCGGGGAGCGGATGAGGTAAGCTTTTCTTCGGCGGACTTGGGATGCAATGAGAATTCGTGGACTCTTGTTGCTTTTGATCGCGTCTTTGCTAGGGCTGGCGCGCGAGGAGACCCAAGCCCCCTCCCTCGCCGACGCGGGCAAGGTCATTGACGATCTGCGCCTATTGCCCGGGGAGTTGGCCGAAGCGAACTCCCGCCTGCGCGCGCATGTCGATGAGGCCATGGCGCGCTTCGACCACGGCGCGCGCGCCAATGCCAAGTCGTCGCAGGGCGCCGACGCGGGCCTGAGCCGAGGCCAGGCGGAAGTCATGCAGTCGGCCATCTACAAGCTCTTTCTCGCGCGCATGATCGCGGCGCGCGACGAAGACTACCAGCCGGCTGTATTGGCCGATTGCGATCGTCTCCAGGAACTGATCGCGGCGGCGCAGCAGAGGATCGACGATGGCGACGCGTTGTCTCGCAGAGTGCTCCTGGTGCCGGCGCGGGATCTGAGCGCCGCCGGCGCCAATGCGGCTTGGCGAGCCAAAATCGATCAGTTACGAAAAGCTCGCGCGGCCGCGCAGGAATCGGTGAAAAGATCGCTGCTGATGCTTCCTCTGGACCTGACGGGAGTGGATTCCGCGGAGTCCAGGAAAGATAGCGCATGGGAAATGCTCGAGAACGGCGTGAAGCCTCCACGCGATCCGCGGGCGGACCCCGACGCTCCCAATGCGCAAGACAAGGCGGAAAAACCGGGCAAGGCCGTCAATCTGCTGCCCATTCATTTAGCAAGAAACCGGCGCATCACCTTGGTCAACGAGTCTGGATACCGCATCGCGCTGACCGACCCGGCCATCGAGGATCGAAGCGGCCGGCGAATCTTTTATGAAGAGGAGTGGGAGCAGCGCGGACCTGTGGTGGTGCGGATGCGATGGCGCGTGGGCGTGGATCCGAAGAGCGGCCAGCACCTAATGATCAAGGGCTACCGGCTGACCGAGCGCCACGGAACTCTCGACGATCTTTACCGGCGCTGGGATCCGGACTATCTCTGGTATCTGGAACCTGCCGAAGATTCCCCCGAGCACTCCCGCGACGATATCGGGGGCGCGCTCGCGCGGGCCGCGGCCGCGCGGCGAGAGATTCGCGACGCGATTGACCGTTATGTGCTCGCGATCCATCAAGCCATGGAGCGCAACGACCAATCCCGCGCCGAAGCCAAACAAGCCGCCATCGACGGCGCACTCGCCGTCCGGCTGCGCGAAAAGCTGTTCGCCATTCGTGGACATTTAGCCGGCGTCGAGTCTCTTCTGGCGCTGGAGAAAGAAGTCCACCAGGCCATCGACCATTCCTGGGAGGCGGTAAGCGTCCTGGAATCGCTGGCCGCCTGGGGCAACGTCGCGAGCGACGACAACGCACCGGGAGGAATGACGGTTGCCGAATGGGACGGTCTGCAAGAACGCTCCGCGGCCGAAATCGATTCCATTCACGCCGCTCGCCTGGAGGCGCGAGCCGCGCTCCCGCCCGACGTCCTCGAGCCCGAGGCCACGTTCGGCGCTCTTCAAAGAGGACTTGTAGTGCACATCTTCCGTCCTTTCTCCGCTCGCCCGACAGAACCATTGGTTCGCTTTATCCAGGAAGTATGGGGCTGGCAATTTTCGCCGGTGGGCGGCTCCCCCGAGGTTCGCCGGACGGCGGCCTTGATCCAGATCGATTCCACGACGGGAGACCAAATCCGGATTGGGGACGCGACGAAATACTACACGGCCGGCGCGGACGCGACCTTGGAAGATATTTTTGAACGGTACGGCGGCCAGGACCTTCCGATTTTCGCCTCGCGCTAGAAGCAAACACTCTCGCAAAGCCCGCCAAGAAGGCAAAGCTATCTTTGCTGACTTTGCGTTCTTTGCGAGAAATTCATGCTGTTCCTAGTTGGCCGTATCGATCGCGTAGTAGCCCTTGCGCGTCTGCACCTTGTCGTCTTTGCTCGAAACCTTCAGATCGATCTTGCGAAACGTTCCATCCTTGCGCCCATTGGTCGGCGTGTAGCCAATGGCGTATTGGCTGCGCATATCGTCCTGGATTTCGCGGAACGCGTCATTGAGTGTGTGGCGGCGATCCACATCGAAAACCTTGCCACCAGTATCGGAGGACATCCGCTGCAATTCGCCGCGCCCGCCGCCTCCGCCGCCAAACGGTCCATAGGCAGCGATGTCCTGATAGAAGATGCTGTAGATGATCGAGTCGGCTTTCAGGGACGCTTCAATGGACTTATCGCGGCTTATTTTGCTGCCTGTGTCCACGCCGTCGGTGATCACGACGATGGCTTTGCGCCCTACTTCACTCCTCAGCTTTTCGTCGGCCGCGAGGAAGACCGCGTCGTAGAGAATCGTCCCGGCGTGATTCTGCATGGTCGGCACGGGGCCGGGATGCAGACCGCCCACCGGCACGCTCAGACGCAGTTGCCTTAAACCTTCCAGCAGCAGTTGCGGAGAGCCGGTATAGTCCTGCAATAGCTCGGCTTCCGCGCCGAACTGAATCAGAAACGCCTCGTCCTTGGGGCGAAGAACGTGGGTGAAGAACTGGTGCGCGGCGTTGCGCTCGATTTCGATCAAGCGGTCCTGGCTTTCGCTGGTGTCCACTAACAGGCCGATGGTCAGCGGCAGATCGGTTTCCCGGGTGAAATATTTGATCTCCTGCTGCTTGCCGTCCTCGTAGAGCGTGAAATCGGTCTTTTCGAGGTTCCCTACCAATCCTCCGGCTTTGTTGCGAACCGTGCACAGCACGTTCACCAGATTTACGTTCACCTTGATGGGAGCGTCCGAGCCAGGCGCGGCGGCAGGAGGATTTTGCGCCACGCCGAGGCTCGCGGCGAGCACTAGAATGAATGAGGCGCGCATACTTATAGCTTACGATGCGGAACGCTTGGCGCGGGTTTACATAAAATTGAGCGCCGGGCCCTGCCAGCCATGAAAAAAGCGATTTTTCACCTCAAAAAATCCGATCCCGTCCTGGGCGGAATCATCGACCGCGTGGGGCCGTACAAAATCCAATACCGCGATCCCATCTTCCAAACCCTGGTGCGGTCCATCGTTTACCAGCAATTGCACGGAAAAGCCGCGCTGAGCATCTTCAACCGCTTGATGGCAGCGGCGCGAACCGAACCGCTGACGCCGGAAGCCATCCTGCGGCTGCGGCCGGCCAAAATGCGTACGCTGGGATTGTCGCCTCAGAAGCTGACCTACATTCGCGAATTGGCGCGCATGACGCGCTCCGGCGAGGTCGATTTCGAGGCCTGCGCGGCGTTCGAAGACGCCGCCGTGGTGGAGCACTTGACGCGCGTAAAAGGCATTGGTGTGTGGACCGTCCACATGTTCCTGATTTTTGCGTTGCGCCGGCCGGACGTGCTGCCCACCGGCGACCTCGGCGTGCGGGCCGCGATCAAGAAAGCCTATGATCTGGCCGATTTGCCCAAGCCCGTGGAGATGGAGCGTCTCGCGGCGGCCTGGCGGCCCTATTGTTCCGTAGCGAGTTGGTATTTGTGGCGCAGTTTGGAAAATCAAGGCGCGATGTAACGGAGGCGACGGTGGAGAAACGGCGGATCGGATCTCTGGAAGTTTCCCTGGCGGGATTGGGCTGCAACAATTTCGGCTGGCGCATCGATCGGGCCGCGACGGCGCGCGTCGTGGACACTGCGCTGGCCGCGGGCGTCAACTTTTTCGACACCGCCGACATGTACGCCGGCGGAATGAGCGAAGAGTTTCTGGGCCAGGCGTTGGGCGCGCGAAGAAAGCAAGTGGTCATAGCGACCAAATTCGGGCTGCGCATGGATGACCGGTTTCCCGGAGGCGCCAAGCCCGGCTACGTCCGCCAATCCATCGAAGGCAGCTTGCGCCGGCTGGGAACGGATACCATCGATCTCTATCAGCTCCACACGCCAGACGCCTCCACGCCCATCGCCGAAACATTAGCGGCACTAAACGATTTGGTGAAATCGGGCAAGGTGCGGGAAATCGGCTGCTCGAACTTTAGCGCCGCGCAGCTCCGCGAGGCTCGCGACGCAGTCGCGGCCGGCGCCGCGCGTTTCGTCAGCGTGCAAAATGAATACAGCTTGATGCATCGCGAGCCGGAAGCCGAAGTGCTTCCCGAATGCTCGCGCCAGGGATTGGCGTTCCTGCCCTACTTTCCCCTGGCCAACGGTCTGCTGACCGGCAAATATCGCTCCGGGCAGGCTCTCCCCGAAGGCAGCCGGGGCAAGGATCAGTTCGGTCCCAAGATTTTTACCGGCGAAAACATTGCGCAAGCCGAGTCGCTAGAGAAATTCGCTGCCTCGCGCGGGCACACCCTGCTGGAGTTGGCCGTGAGCTGGCTGGCTGCCCAGCCTGCGGTGGCGAGCGTCATCGCCGGAGCGAAGACCGAAGATCAGGTGCGCACCAACGCCTCCGCGGCCGGTTGGAAACTGAGCACGGAAGAGTTGAGGGAAATCGAATCGTGGACGGAAGGGACTACTCTCCGGCTTGCCCGATGACGCGATCATAGAGGTCCTGGTCCATGAAGAATTGAACGTCCCTTAGGCGCTCCAGCTCAGGCTTGATTCTGGTGACGAAACCTCGGTCCTTGGCCGCCAGAAGGAGCCCCAGGGTTCCAATGACTCTGAGTCCGAGCCGGGCCGCCAGGCGTCTCGCCGGCTGGTCGTCGAGGATCACCCGTTCGGCGTTGACTTCCAAGCCCAAGCTGATCACCTCACATTCGCCAGGACCAATAGTGGTGCTAACGACACGCGGTTCCGGCGGGCGCGATAGCGCTTTTACCCCGATCCACGCTGGGAGATTCGGCAGCGTCGGCCTTACTTCCCGCTCCACTTCCGGCGGGACGAGGACGCGCGTGTGAAGCCTGTATATTAGGTCAAGGCGGCTAATTTGAGCCAGCGCGATCAAAGGGCTGGAGTTCGAAACCGCCGTCACTCAAGTTTGCTTGCTTTCCGCAACCTCCGCGTTCCACTCGTCCTCGGTGAAGCGGAAATAAGGAATTCCGAGTTGCGAGGCGCGCTGAATAAAAGCGAGACGCGGGATTCCAAGGAGTGCGGCTGCCTTGCCACTCGAAATGAGATTTCGCCGGTACAACTCCACGACGATCAACTCGCGCGCGGCCGCCTGAACGGGTTGGCCTAGTTTTGCGAGGAGTCCAGCGAGTTCCTCATCGAGGTCCAGGGTAATTGAGGGCACGACTCCCTTTCATAGTACCGAAGCGGTTTTGCAGAAGCTCACATCAGGGCGTTATCCTGCGCAGAAGCCGAGCCAGGTGATCGCGCAATCTCACGACACCGGCGGAAACGCAATTCCCGCCGCATCGAACCGCTGTTTCACGCGCAGATTCAGCTCGCGTCCCACCAACATCTGCTTCGCAGGCAGCGTCTTGATGCGGGCGCGGAGGGTCGCGCCCCGTTCGCCCAGCCGCTCGATCCCCATCACTTCCACCGGAGCCAGAATCACGTCCCGAAAAGGCTCCTGGCCCGCGATCTCCGTTCCGGTTTCATGCAAAATATCGAGCGCCTTCAGCGCGTCGGCGCGATGCGCCAGGGTGGTTTCGAAAACGTAATAGGAATACACGCGCGTGAGATTCGCCAGCGCGGTGATCGTTCCGTTGGGAATGACGTGCACGGCGCCGCTCTCTGCGCGCAGAACCGTTGTCCGGAGATGCATTTCCACGACGTCGCCCGAAATGCCGTTGATGGTGACCGAATCTCCGAGGCGAATCTGATCCTCAAGCAGAAGGAACAGCCCGCCCAGCCAGTCCCTGATCAGCGTCTGCGCGCCCAAGCCGATGGCCAATCCGGCGACGCCTAGCCCGGCCAGAACCGGCTCGATATGGAAGTTCAGCTCGGTGAGACCCGTTACCAGCGCGACGATCCAAATCAGGGAATTGACGAGCTTGCTGAGAGCGATAAAGATGGTGGAGGCGCGCTTTTCCAATTCGCCGCGCGAGGCGTCGCCGTGGCGTTCCATCATCGCAATGGCATAGACGCGCCCGCGGGAGAGCAGCCGTCGGGCGATGCGCGTAATCACCCATGCAATAAGGAGCACCACGGCGACCCGCGCTCCTTTCGCCGCCCAGTCCATCAGCGTTTCCCGAGAAATTGGCATGAATATTTCCATCATGCGATAAACTGAAAGCGTGGCGGACAATACAGCTTCTAGAAGCCAGCCCGGCGGATGGCTCCCGGCCGTCCTGCTCGGGTGGATCATACCCGGCGGCGGGCACTTGCTGCTCAAGCGGCCAGGACGGGGCGGCCTGATCGCGGCGTGCGTGGCGGCGATGTTTCTGCTCGGATTAATGATGCGCGGAGCGCTGTTCAGCCCCATGACCGGCGATCTGCTGACCACCGTGATATACGTGGGCGGATTTCTCGGCAACGTCATGGCCGGGATCTTTTACTTTTTAACCGTATGGCTGGGATATTCCCAGCCGGACATGGCCGGCCCTGTCCATGACTACGGCACGAAATTTTTGGTGGCGGCGGGATTGCTGAACATTCTCGGCATGGTGGATGCCTACGAAATCGCAACTCGCCAGAAGGATTGAGATGCCAAAAGTAACGCTCTCCCACTTTGAAGCGGTGCTGCTGTTCGCGCTGTTCACCTCCATCGTTCTCGGAGTGGTCACCAAGCGCACAGATCGCGAGCGTTTCCGCTATGCCATTTACTGCTTTGCCTGGTTTGTCGGCGCGACGTTCGGACTGAGCTGGCTGATGTACTTAGGCCACGGCTAAAGCGCACAGCGAATGCGTTGTGCGCGTTAAGGAAAACCGTGGAACTTCAAAAAGCGCTGCTGCGGAAGGTCGGCGAGGCCGTCTCGCGTTTCAAGATGATCCACGACGGCGACCGCGTAGCGGTGGCGCTATCGGGCGGCAAGGATTCACTGACCCTGCTGGACGTTTTGCTGCTGCTCCAAACGCGCGCTCCCGTCCAATTTTCCGTGTGCGCCTTCACGGTGGAACAGGGCAAATTCCTGCGCCCGTTTGAGCCGCTGGCCGAATATCTGAAGTCGCGGGGCGTCGATTGGACTTACCACCGCGACAACCCCTCGCTGCGCCTGCTGGAGGAACAGCCCGATCACGGCTGCGATTTGTGCAGCCGCTTCCGCCGCCGCGCCGTGTACCAGATCGCGCGTGAGTTGGGCGCCAACGTCATCGCCTTTGGCCATACCGCCGACGATTTCTGCGAATCCTTTCTGCGCAACGCATTGTTTACCGGACGCACCAGCGCTCTTCCCCCAGTCACCTGGAGTAGCGAACGCGATTTCCGGCTGATTCGCCCGCTGGTGTTTGTCACCGAGGATCTGACGGCGCGCTTCGCCGAAAGCCTGGGCGCGCCGGTGATTCCGTGCGGCTGTGGCCAGCGGAGCGGCGAGGTGCGGCGTTCGCTTCGGGGGCTGATCGCGAGTTTGGAAAAGGATTTCCCGCGCGTCAAGGAATCGCTGCTGGCGGCCATGGGCAATATCGAAACCGACCGCTTGCTGGACCCGCGGTACCTTGATGTGGGGCAGTCTTCCGCCCGCGCACCAGCACCAGACAAGCTGAAGCTCGTCCTACCAGACTAATCCTCATTCGCAATCGCAGTCAGGGCGGACACAAGCGCCCTGCGCGCGGCGCGGACCGGGCGCTCACAAGCAACCCTGGGAACGATCTCTCAATTCCCGTACCGCGCGGTCCACCTCACCCATACGCTCGGGACAGCTTCTCCAGCGTGACAAGCGTGTATCGCGAAGCGCCGATTCTCGAAAGGCTGCGAAACAAATGTCCGAACGCGGTCGTGCTGCAAACCTATCCTTGATGGAACACTGCCCGGGAGGGCGGCAGTGCTCCCTGGTAGTGGTTCTGCTGACAGCGGAGGAAGAGACTGAGCTTGACCGGCTCGAAGAGCCTTCACCCGATGCAGCTTGACGCGCCTGAAAGAGGGCTTCATCCTCGCGCCATGGGCGGCGGGGCGGGAGGGAATCCGAGAACCCGCTCAAAAACGGGGCAAGGTGTGAGCGTCGTTGGCGTCGTTGGCCGACCCCTCCCTCCCCGAAAGATTCTATTGTGTAGTATAATTCGTACGTTCGAGGGGCTGGGAAGCCCCCCAACGAAAGGAGGAATGTCGTGCGGATTGTTTCGTCTATTGCCCTGATCTCGGGTCTCGTGCTGGCAATTTCGGTTTGCCGAGCGGACGCGATCGCCATCACGCCGGGCACCGGCGGCGATGAAAATGACGCCTGGAACAGCAACGCCACCATCGGCTACGATTTCACTCTCACTTCCTCAGTAACGGTTACGGAACTGGGGTTCTTCGATTCCAACGGAGCGTCGGGCCCCGTCGAGTCTCATCCGGTCGGAATCTGGAACAGCGGTGGAACCCTGCTGGCCTCCGCCACGGTTCCCTCGGGCACCCCATCGCTTTTGATCGATGGGTTTGATTTCGTTTCGATCTCGCCCGTGGTCCTGGGTCCCGGGTCCTACGCTATAGGCGCCTATGGGCTTGATCAGACCTCCGGGGACACGGACCAGTTCTTGTTCCTCGAGAGCGGCTCGACCACCATCGCCGGGCTCACCCTCGGAGGTTCGGTGGAGGCGGGTAGCGTCTCCGGGCTGACTTTCCCCACGACGCCAACTGGTCTGGCTCAGGGATATTTCGGCCCAGACTTCCTAGTTGCGTCCGTTCCGGAGCCGTCAACTGTCATGCTGGTAGCCGTGCCCTTCGGACTCCTCGTCATCCTCTATTCGATCCGCCGCCGTCGGCTCACGGCACGTTAGGGGCTCCGCCGAACCGCGCGCCCCGCGCTTTCTGAGCCCCGGAACTTGATGGCGACCGTCGCTACCGTCTTTACCCGTGTGCCCTGGGTCCGCACTCCACAACAGGTTTTGGAGTGCCTGTTTCCCACCGAACGCCAGACACGCGGCGACAAAGCGGTGGCCCCAAGGCCGGAGAACCAGCGCGTGTGGGCCAGTCTGGTCAAGGGCAAGTCCGCCGTGATCGATGAAGTAGCCGCCGAAATGGACCGCCGCGATACGGCGGGGTTGCTCACCCGCATTGCGCTGACCGACGGCGAACGCGCTCTCCAGATCCGGGTCAAAGGCAAATTGCGAGTCACGCTCATCCTGGACTGGATGCACGTGAGGGAGAAGCTCTGGAAGGCTGCCTACGGGTTCCACGCCGAGGGCAGCCTGGAAGCCGATCTCTGGGTCCTGGAGCGCACGCTACGCATCCTGAGTGGCGACGTCGGTCAGGTGGTCAAGGGCCTCCGGCAATCGGTCACCAAACGCCGCCTGTCCGGCGCTCCTCAAAAGACGCTGCAGGCCGTAGCGGCCTACTTCTCCAAGAACCGCTCCTACATGAGCTACGACCAATACCCTTCCAAGGGCTGGCCCATTGCCAGCGGCCCGGTCGAGGGCGCTTGTAAGAACCTGATCAAAGGACCGCATGGAACGATCCGGCATGCGTTGGACCCCAGGCATGGCCGAGGCCGTTGTCAAGCTCCGCGCCATCTACCTCTCTGGTGACTTTGATCGCTACTGGGAATTCCACATCCAGCAGGATCAGCAGCGGCTATACCCGGCCCAGTGGACCGTCGTTCCAAAGTAGCCGCACCCATAAGATTTGGGGCATCGCAAATCCTTTCTTTCAAGCCGCAAGGGGCGCGCTTTGATGAGCGGGTTCTTCCAAAGCCTGGAGGAGTTTTTCGAGTTGGGTTGTCTGTCGTTGAAAGTCGGCCAAGTCCTCCAGGAACGAACCGCGTGCATCGCGCGGTGCCGTCGCGAGCGTCGCCCAGTTCCGCGCCAGAGCACCTTCCAGTCGCCTGATCTGTTCCAGCCCGAAACACGATCAAACTCTCTAATTCGCGGCGATTGCACACCGTTGCATAACCTCTGAGCTCACGTATAGCATTTTTTATGCCAAGCCACGTGGGGAGCGGATCTGCTACGTTTTCTCAGGACATTCGTAAAAGGCGCCGCGCCGCAATAGTTACGCACGCAGCAGGGATTTTGCGGAGCGGACAAACAGACGCGCAAGGTGACGTCAGGCATGGCTCCAGCGCACAGGGCCCGGCGCGGGACGGGCGCTCACCCGAATCCGTGACTCCCCCCGCGCCGGGCTGCGTTGGGCGCTGAGTCATGGAAAGACGAGCATTCCGAACGTTGCGATGCTCATGAGTACGAAGGTGATCCATCCGAGAACGCGCAACGCGAAAGAATTTACCCGCTCGCCCATGACGCGTCTGTTGCTGGTTAGAACAACGACCAGAAAGATCAGCGGCGGCGCGAGGGCGCCGTTGAGCACGGCCGACCAGAACAGCATCTTCACGGCATCCGCGCCGGCAAAGTCGATGGCGAGTCCGCCCAACATGGCCGCGGCGAGAACCACGTAAAAACGACGCGCTGCGCGCGGCTTTTTTTCCAGAGATCCCCGCCAGGCAGAGGCTTCGGCAATGGCATAGGCCGAGGAGCCGGCGAGCACCGGCACACCCAGCATCCCCGTGCCGATGAGGCCTAGCGTAAAGAGCCAATAGGCCGCGTTGCCGGCCAGCGGCCGCAGGGCCTCGGCAGCCTGCCGCGCTGTGTCGATGTGCGTCGCGCCATGCGCGTGGAGCGTGGCCGCCGTCGTCAGAATGATGAAATACATGATGAGGTTCGACGCGAACATGCCGGTCACGACGTCGACGCGCGCGCGGCGCAGTTCAGCATCGGTCGCGCCCTTGCGCTGCGCCAGATTGCGACCCTGGGCACGCTCTTCCTCAACCTCCTGGGCTGCCTGCCAGAAAAACAAATAAGGAGAAATGGTCGTCCCGAGGATAGCGACGAGCACCGAGAGTGAATCGCGCGACCAGGCGAGGTGCGGCACGATCGTTGCGGCCAACGCGCTCCGCCAATCGACATGCGCGAAGAACGCCGTCGCGACATACGCGAGCAATACAAGCGTGATCCATTTGAAGACGCGCGCAATCTGCCGGTATGAGGACCAGAAGAGAAAGCTGATGATCACGCCCGTGAAGAAGACCGTCCATATCCTGGCGCTGACGCCCGTCACCATAGCGGCAGACGCGCCCATGCCGCCGAGATCGGCCGCGATATTAAACACGTTGGCCGTGATCAACAGGAAGCAGGCGCCCCACAGGACCCAGCGCGGATAATGCCGGCGGATGACGGAGGCAAGCCCGCGACCGGTTACCATGCCCAGGCGGCTGCACATCATCTGCACGCTCACCATCAGCGGAAAAGAGATCAGGGCGGTCCACAGCGTCCCATAGCCATAGGCCGCGCCGGCGACAGAATAGGTCGATATCCCGGAGGGATCGTCGTCCGCGCAACCCGTGATCAATCCCGGACCCAAGTCGCGAAAAAAGGAGTCGACGCGGTCTAGAGGTCCGGACTTCTTGTCCTGACAAGCGGCCTTAGCCGGGGGTTTTTCGGCCGGCGGAGTTCGAAGCTGTGGACTTCCCATGTCCCTCCATTGACTCAGCGCACAGCGCAGCCCGGCGCGGCGGGGAGTTCAGGATCTTTGTGAAGCGCCCGGTCCCGCGCCGGGCGCTGTGCGCTGTGTCGCGACGCCACTCTCTATTCGCCGCTATACCCGCCGATGATGGGCAGGACCCAGCAAAGACTGCGGAGGCAATTAAGCTGCCGGATCTCCTGTAGGTGGCACTTGGGACATCGCTCGCTGTTCAACAGTGTCTCGAGAGGCCCCCCAAAGGCTGATGAGGCCTGATTTGCTACGAATCCCTTCGGCCAGTCGCGCGTATTGCTCCTTAATTCGCGTCGGATCTTCCTCGGTAAGTTCTTCCAGACTTATGAAAAATCTATGAAAGCGTTCCGCGCCCCCTGCATCGGGCTCCACAACTCGTCCAGCTTGAGCTGCAGGACCCAGTATCCGGTCTGCGCTATCGTGGATAGCACACCAAACAATGACCGAATCCCCCATCACTCCCCGAGCTCAGGATTTCGCCGAATGGTATCAGGACGTTGTCATTCAAGGCGACATGGCCGAGCCGGCCGAGATCGTCAAAGGCTGCATGGTGATCAAGCCCAACGGCTGGGCCGTGTGGGAGCGGCTGCAACGCGAGCTGGACGACCGCTTCAAGGCCACCGGCCATGAAAATCTCTATCTCCCCTTGCTGATTCCCGAAAGCTTCATGAAGAAGGAAGCCGAGCATGTTGAGGGATTTTCGCCGGAGCTTGCCGTGGTCACCATCGCCGGGGGCAAGCCCCTGGAGGAGCCGTACGTGATCCGGCCGACATCGGAAACGCTGGTGGGCCACTTCTTCGCGAAATGGATTCAGAGCTATCGCGATCTTCCGCTGCTGATCAATCAATGGGCGAACGTGATTCGTTGGGAGCTACGCACTCGCATGTTCCTTCGCACCACCGAGTTTCTCTGGCAGGAGGGCCACACGGCTCACGCGACCCACGAAGAAGCTCGCGAAGAAGTGCTGCGAATGATCGATATTTACGCCGATGTGGCGGAGAACGCGATGGCCATGCCGGTGATCAAGGGCATGAAAACCAATTCGGAGAAATTCGCCGGCGCGCTGCGTTCGTATTCCATCGAAGCGATGATGCAGAACGGTTTGGCGCTACAGGCCGGGACCAGCCACGATCTCGGGCAGAACTTCGGCAAAGCTTTCAACGTGCAGTTTCAGAGTAAGGAAGGCAAGCTCGATTACGTCTGGCAAACCAGTTGGGGCGTGAGTACGAGGTTGATCGGCGGATTGATCATGACGCATTCCGACGATAAGGGCCTGGTGATTCCGCCCAAACTCGCGCCGCGCAAAGCGGTAATCGTGCCGATTTACCGGAAAGAGCAGGAGCGCGCGGAAGTGATGGAAGTCGCCGCCAGAATCTCACAGGACTTGGGCGCGCATCTGGACGCGCGGGAAGGCCACTCTCCCGGCGCGAAATTCTTCTATTGGGAGCGGCGCGGCGTGCCGGTAGTCTTCGAATTAGGGCCGCGCGACGTTTCGGCGGAAAAGGTCGTAATCAAGCGGCGCGATACCGGCGAGAAGGAGGCGATCTCGCAATCGGCAGCCGCGGAGAAACTCGCGTCCACGCTGGACGCCATTCAGAAGCATCTCTATGCCCGCGCACAGCAGCGGCTGCAGGCAAACACGGTGATGGCGAATTCGATTCAGGACGTGGAGGCTCTGCTGGCCGAGGTGACCGCGGAGAAAGGCGGCGGCAAATTCGTGATGGCACACGCGGCCGATTCGCCGGAAGTGGACGCGCGGATGCGCGAATTCAAGGCCACGGTTCGCTGCATTCCTCTCGTCGATACCTATGACGGCGCAGGCAAGTGCATTGTCACGGGCGCCGATGTGGATCGCCGGGTAGTCATCGCGAAAGCGTATTGATTTGTGCTATATTGACGGCGTTCCTGTGGAGGGTTCAATGAAGATCGTTTTCGTTTCTCTAGCCGCCGGACTTGGACTTTTGGTCCCGGCCGTTCCCGTTCTCGCTCATCATTCCTTCGCCGCGGAGTACGATTCTAACAAACCTGTCACCTTGCACGGCACCGTGAGCAAGGTGGATTGGACCAATCCGCACGCTCGATTCTATGTCGATGTAAAAGACGACAGCGGAAAAGTCACGACTTGGAATCTCGAGCTCGCAAGCATCAACGTGCTCATCCGCAACGGATGGAGCCGGAATTCGCTGAAGGTCGGCGATGAGATCACCGTCAGCGGCTCCATGGCGAAAGACGGGAGCAACTTGGCCAATGCCAGGAACGTGACGCTGGCCGACGGGCGTAAAGTCTTCGCGGGGTCGAATACGGAAGGCCAGTAGGCGCGGGAGAATCGAAATGAGAAACTTTCTTGGCGGCGTCATTGCACTTCTGTCGGCCATTGCCGCATTTCAGCTTTTGGGCCCAATTTCAACCAATGCCCAGCAGCCTGCGGCCCCGGCGGCGAAAAACCAGCCGGCGCTGACTTCCAGCGAGGCTACCGCTCCCGCGGGCGGCAGCGCGAACCCCGATACAAAAAAAGCAAAGAAGGGGAAAGGATTTGCGCGTCCTACAGGCCCTACACCGCATCTTCCCGACGGGCATGTGGATCTTTCCGGCGTCTGGAACGGCGGCGGTCCTATCGGTGATATCAAGCAAGGATTGATGCCGGGAGAAAAGATCGAGATGACCCCGGCGGGCCAGAAGATTTTCGAATCGCGCGAATCCAAAGACGATCCCGAGGCCAACTGCCTGCCCACTGGCGTGCCGCGCATCGCTCCTTATCCCTGGCGCATCCTGCAAGACAACGCGCACATCTTTTTCCTGTTCGAAGGCAACATTCACAGCTTTCGCCAGATTTTCCTGAACCAAACCAAGCATCCAAACGATCCCGATCCTACCTGGTACGGGCATTCCATCGGCAAATGGGACGGCGACACGATGGTGGTGGATACCATCGGGTTCAACGATAAATTCTGGTTCGATTTCAGCGGCCATCCGCATAGCGAGCAACTGCACACCATCGAGCGCTACACCCGAGTGGATCTGGGGACGCTAGAGAACGAAACCACCATCATCGACCCGGCTACGTACGTTCATCCATTCAAGATCAAATTTACGGCGACTCTTCGACCGAACGAGGAGCTGATGGAATACATCTGCCAGGAGAACCAGCAGGACGCGCAGCATCTGCAGGGTAAGGCAGGACTCAATTAGCGCAGATCACGCTCGGGGTTAGCCGCGCGGCAGCTACAGCCCCGCCCAGATGTCCGTCAGATCCAACACAAACCCGGCGATAGGTCCTTCTCCCGCAAGCTTCTTGATGCCGGTTTTCTTCTCCGGCTCGCTTCGGCCGACGCGGTAGATGTAGACGGTTTGGCGGTCCCCGTCGATCAGCCAGCCGAGTTGAACGCCGTTCGCCATCCACTCGGCCATCTTCTCTTTTGCGTCTTTCAGGCGGTCGCTCGGGGACATGACCTCCGCAACGAACTCGGGGCGCAGCCGGAGAAATTTGCGGCGCTGCTCCTTGGTCAGTTTCGCCAGACGAACATTCGATACCCAGGCGGCGTCCGGCGAAAGAGCCGCGCCGCTTGGCAGGATGAATTCGACGCTGGAGCCGAAGGCCCTTCCGCGGCCGTCTTTCTTTGACCAGACGCCCAGAGGGCTCACTACCTCCACATTGCGAAAGTCGCCTTCCCCTCCTACTGGTGGCACGATAACAATCTCTCCTTGCGCCGTTCGCTCAAATCTGACGTCCGGATTCGCCGCGCAGAACTCCCAGTATTCGTCGTCGTCCTTGATCCGTAGTTTCGGGTTCAGCGTGAGCTTTGCGGGGAGGGCTTGCTCCGGCAGGGTCACTTGCATGTCTCTATCATACGGCTGGACGGCCGCAGTCCGTCGGGGATTGGCTACGCCCCCGGCCGGAGCCAGTTTACACAATCGCCGCGGGCGGAGGAGGTTCATCCGGCTTTCCCGCGCGGGCCAAGGGCAAAAAAATCAGCAGCACGCCGAGCGCGGCGATCACGAACACTCCCACCAAGTAGGAAGGCTCCGCGAAGAATTGATGGATCGGAATGTCGTAAAACTTGAAGGTCGCGACCACCAGGCCCGTAAGAGCTTCGCCTGCGATCAAGCCGCTCGCGATGAGGATGCCGACGCTCTCCATCCGTGTTCGCTGAGCCTCGTTGTGCCCGGCGCGGCGGCTGAGCATGCTCTGAATGCCGCGGAACATTCCGCCCACGAAAATCGCGAATGAAGTGGAAAACGGAAGATACATGCCGACGGCTACCAGCATGGGACTGCGCACGCGCAGCAGGATCAGAGCCGCGCCAAAAAGCGCGCCAGTGACAACCAGCGGCCACGGCATCTCCCCGCCCACGATCCCTTGCGCCAGCGCCGCCATCAACCCGGCTTGCGGCGCGGGCAGAGCCTTGCTGCCGAAGCCGTAAGCGCCTTGGAGAACGTGGAGCGGAAAGTACATCACCAGGCTTGCGACCACCACGGCGATCAACTCCGCCATTTGAATGGTTCGTGGCGTGCCGCCCAAAATATAGCCGGCTTTGAAATCCTGCAACAGCTCGCCGGCGACCGCGGAAGAGACGCACACCACAGCCGCCACTCCCAGCACCACGGCCACTCCCCCGGAGCCGGAAACGCCTAGCGCCACCATCAGCAGCGCGGCGATGATCAGCGTCGAAAGCGTCAAGCCGGAAATCGGATTATTGGAAGAGCCGATCATGCCCACCAGGTTTCCCGACACGGTGGCGAAGAAGAAACCGATCAGCAGCATGACAATCGCGGCGACCACTCCCGCGACGATCTGTCCCGAAATATAAATGTAGAGAGCGATCATCAGCAGGAACATCAGCCCGATGAGGGAGAGCACGGTTTTCGATCCCATGTAGCGCTCCGTGCGCGCCATGGATTCCATGGGCGGAGCGCCGTGGCGGAACTCGGTGAGAGCGCGGCCCAGGCTGGAGGTCAAATTGCGCCCCATACGGAACAGCGTGTATGCGGCGCCCACCATCATGCCGCCGACGGCGATGGGGCGGACGATGTAGCGCCACACCGCCGCGGCCATGTCGGCCCATCCGCCCGCGGCCGGATCGAGCGGCAGAAACGCCCGCAGTTGCGGACCGAGGAAAAACATCATCAAAGGGACCATCACTCCCCACGCCAGCACGCCGCCGGAAAATTGCAGCGCGGCCAGCTCCGGCCCAATCACGTAGCCTACGCCCATATAGGCCGGGCTGACGGTGGGCGCATCGAAGGTGGAAACGGCGCCGGTGTTCACGATGTTGGCGCTCCCGGAAGACCCCAGACGCACGAAGCTTTTGCCGATTACGCCGATGGGAACGAAGAAACTCTTGTCGGGGGCAAACAATTGCATGGCGCCCAAAATTTGAACCAGTGCGCCGAGGCCGATATTCCAGAACAGGTATCGCGCGGCCTGCGCGCCCCGCCGCCCGGCTTTGTGAATCTCCGAGGCCGCGACGGATTCGGGAAAAGGGAGAGTGGGATCTTCCACCAACGCTCGCCGCACCAGCGAGACGAACAGCACGCCGAGCACGCTTCCCACCGCCATCAGCGCGGTGGATTTCCAATAGGCGTGGGCGGGATCGAAAGCCGTCCAGGAGCCGGCGATTAGAAATGCCGGAATGGTGAAGATGGCGCCGGCGGCCACTGATTCGCCGATGGAGCCGGCCGTGCGCGCGATGTTTTCCTCCAAAACCGAGCCGTTGAAGATGCGTAAAACGGCCATGCCAATGACGGCAGCCGGGTACGTCGCCGCGATGGTCATGCCGGCTTTCAGTCCCAAGTAGGCGTTGGCAGCGCCCAACACCACAGTCATGCATAACCCGAGCAGCAGCGCGCGGGGGGTGAACTCCCGCATCTTGGCGTTGTCGGGGACGAAGGGTTGATGCTTCGGGGGGCTTGTGAGGGTGGGGCTTTCGCTCATTGGACGATAAGGATACTATAATCCCAGAAAGGAATCGGCGATGCGGCTGACGGCAATTGGGACGGCTGTTCTCATGGCAGCCGCACTGAGCTTTGCCCAATTCGCCCAATCAAGCAACGTCCCGCAGAACCCTGGCGCATCCTCCAATACCGCTTCCCCATCCGCCATTGCCGCGAGGGCGAACCAGGTTTTCAATTCGCCCAACGGCCCGGCCTTGATCACCGGACGAGTGATGGTGAGCGGGGACAGCGGACCGCCAGCGGAACGTGCGGCGATCGTGCGAGTATGCGGCGGCGTGGCTGTGCGCGAAACTTATGCCGATTCCCACGGCCGCTTCAACTTTCAACTAGGAGAACGGTCGCCGGTGCCCGAGGCCGCGGCAGATGGATCGTTCTCTGGAAACGGGGGCAGCCGGGGAGCCGGGCGATCGGGCGAATGCGAATTGCGTGCTGAAGTGCCAGGGTACCGCTCCGATTCGGTCTTCCTCAGCGATCGCCGCGGGATTGACACCGGCGACGTGGGAACTATTTTTCTGCACCGCTTGACGGCCGTTCACGGGTTCACCATCAGCGCCACCACTGCTCGCGCGCCGAAAGAGGCGCGCAAATTGTATGAGAGAGGCCTGACGGCAATAAGGCGTGACCTGCCCGATGCGGCGCAAAAAAGTTTTCAGAGCGCGGTGGATTTGTATTCGAAATTCGCGGCGGCTTGGTTCGAGTTGGGCCGCGTTTACGAACGGCGCGATCACATCCAGCAGGCGCGAGAATCGTATGGACGGGCCATTGAAGTCGATGCGTCTTATTTGAATCCTTATGAAAGCCTTTACCGGCTGGATTTGAAGGAATCGAATTGGCAGGCCGCGGCGGATCGTTCCGACAAGGTGATGCGGCTGAATTCCTATGATTTCCCCGGCGCGTTCTACGTGAACGCGCTGGCGAATCTTCGCTTGCACAATCTGGACGCGGCGGAAAGAAGCGCGAGGAAAGCGGCGGAGATTCAGGGCGCCTCGGCGCAGCCGTCGGCGAATTACGTGCTGGGCCGGGTGCTGGCGGAAAAGGGCGAGTACGCGGAATCCGCCGAAGCGCTGCGCCTGTATTTGCGGCACGCATTCGCGGGAGCGGAACGCACCAATGCCGAAAAGCTCCTGCGCCAGGTGGAGCATTCTGGCGCGCTTGGCGGACCGGTAGAATGAGCTGGCGCGGTTAGCGCGGCTGCGTGACTACATCGACCAGCGCCGGCTCGCCGCGCTTCACGGTGTCGCGGTCTTAAACGAGTATTTGCAACGATATGCACGACGAAACCACGAAAGTGGTGGTGCGAAAACCTTCGTCGCAGTCGGACCCGGTGCACCGTCAACGATCCTCGGTTATTACACTATCAGCCCTGGCGCAATCGAGTTCGCAAGGACGCCCAAGATCGTGACAAGGAAGCTCGGGCGCTATGAGGTACCCGTTTTCCGCTTGGGTAGGCTCGCCGTCTCTCACGCCTTGCACGGCAGGGGTTTGGGAGCAGACCTGTTGCTGGCTGCGGGAGAACGAGCTGTCGCTGTCGCCCGTGAAGTCGGAGGAGTCGCCCTCGCTATCGACGCAAGAGATGATCGTGCAGCCGCTTGGTACGAACGCTTTGGCGCTCTCCGGCTCGTAAACGACCCGCTGAAGCTCGTCCTGCCGCTTGATACTATCCGATTGGCTTTGGGACAGCAGAAATGATTATTGGCATGCCGCTACGCTGATCGTCATTGAGTCGCCGGCCGGGCGGGCGTTGCGGCGTCCGATGTACAGACGCAGCCCGCGTCTGTTAGTTTTCGGAAGGCCGTTCCAAATGGTCGATGACTACCACTTCGAAGGGCTCGTTTCGACTTTCTAATTTGAGCCCGAGTTGCTCCTGCACCGCGGTGAAAACGTCTGGCTTGTCGTGCCGCCCGAGCCGTTCCGCCACCTCCGGGAACAGCTCGTACATCAAACTGAATTCATAAATTCCTTTGAGCCCGGTCCGGTCCACGACATTCCGCTGATCGATCCGGGTTGTTGACAGGGAAAGCCAGTCCACCAGTTGCGCCATAGACCATCGGACCGACACCCTGGTAGTGCTCTTCTCGATCCGCACGAATCCGCCCACGGGCTCGGGTGTTGAAGGATCAAGGTCGGACGCCTCTTTGAGCTTCGATCCGTTCTTCCCCAGCACTAAGGCGTAGACGGGGAGTTCCTTCGTCTCCCGATGGACGACGAGCTTGAAGCGGTCCGCAAGCAACGTTTGGACCATAACCCTGCATTGCTCCACGCTGACCGGCGCCTCCGTTACAGCCTGAATATCGAAAAATGCCTCCGGCGACCCTTCAGCCCATCTCGGCATCCCCGAGACTTGAAAGAATCTCACGTTATAAGCCCATGCGATGGGTCGCCATAGAAGGTTGTCGATTGATTCGAATCTGTTTCCGGAACACCCGAATCGGTCACGCGGCGGGGGTTGTCCGACTTGTGGCACGTGGGCTCGCTTGTTCACCCTGACAGAGGTAACATCAAAAGCGGGGGCCGCGGGTTGCCCCCAGACTGCGCCCGAGAGCAGCAGGGCCAACGTTCCGAAAATCAGCCTGGTCATGCTAATTAATTAGGTTTAAAGGGGGCTTCAAGATATTTGTTGGCCTCATCCAGCGCGCCCTTTGTGTTGTCGTCAGTCTTCAGCGCAAGCTGATATTGGTTTCGCGCTCTCTCGCGCTGGCCGGTGATGTCGAAGATCTTGCCGAGATTGACCAACGCCAAGGCTTCGACCCATCCTGGATTGTGGTCGCCGTTCAGCGAAGCGCGGAATTCGTTGGCGGCCGATTGGTAGACGCCTCGCATAAAGTAGATTTCGGCCATGCGGAAATGAGCGAGCGAACTGGAGCGGTTGGCCTGGAGGGCTTCCTGACATTTTTGCAGCGAATCGCAATCGGCGCTCTGGCAGAATGCGGCCGCAATTGATAAAGCGGCGAGGGCCAGCAACTTCATGGAGGATCTCCTTGGGCCATTATACAGCGGAGGAATGCCTCTGCCCTCGGTAGTGGTGCGTCGTTTAAGGGATCGCTGGATATACCTGAGGCCTCGGCCTGAGCCTTTGGCATGCCTATTATGGCGCCGCGGTCCCGCTCCAGATTTTGCGGGCTACGCGGACCACCAGTTCCATCTTGCGCCACTGCTCGTCTTCGGTTAAGAGATTGCCCTCCGCCGTCGATGCGAAGCCGCATTGCGGGCTCAAGGCGAGATTTTCCAACGGAACAAACCGGGCGGCTTCATCGATGCGCCGCGCGATTTCGTCTTCCGATTCCAGATCCGGCAGCTTGCTGCTGATTAATCCCAACACCACAGTCTTGTTCTTCGGCACGAAGCGTAAAGGGTCGAAATTGCCCGCGCGCTCGGACTCGTATTCCAACAGGAACGCGGTCACGTTCAGCTCGGCGAACAATCTCTCCGCGATCGGATCGTAGCCGCCTTCGGCGTACCATTGACTGCGATTGTTGCCGCGGCACAGATGAATCGCTGCGACGGCGGCTTCGCGATTCACACCCTCCAGGCATGCGTTGTCGGCTCGAATCGCTTCTTCCAGCGCTTGCTCCGGATCCAGGCTCATCTTCTGTTGAATATATCGGCGCCATTTCGGATCGACGTAATAGCTGTAGCGCGGGGCATCGATTTGAATGTACTTCACTCCTTCGGCGGCCAATGCCTGAACCTCGCTGCGGATAATCGGCACGACGTCCCACAGAAATTCCGAAGGATTTGCATAAGCCCGGTCGCTCAAGCCCTTCTTGTACATGATGGCCGGGAACTGATTGGCTGACGGCAGCGTGATTTTGAAATCGCCGGGGCTGTGGCGTTCGAGAAAGCCGGTCTCGTGAGCCGCCAGCCTGCGCGTCTTCCGGATCTTTTCGACCACCACGCCCTTCAGCGGCCGGCCTTGCGTCTGGCTCTTGCCCTGCCACTCGCGCGCCACCGATCCGTCTTTGTCCAAACCTTCGACGGAATCGTAGAAGTCGCTCATGAATCCGCCGCGCCGGAACTCGCCGTCGGAGAAGATTTCGAGGCCGAGCTCCTTCTGGCGCTCGAGCACCCGCAGAATGTGCCGGTCCTCCACTTCACGGACAAGCCCGGGAGGGGCGTGGAGATCGCTGTGAGCAGCGCGTAGCTCCGGAGGGCGAAGAAGGCTGCCGACGTGATCAGCGCGATAGGGGAAGGCCAAGCTTTGATTAAACCTCAAACCAGCCTTCGGAAGGAAACACTGCCGGACCGAAGCCGTTGCGGCTCACGACCACACGGAATTTGTGGCTTAAGCGCGGAGTTGTCAATTCCACGATGTGTCCGCGCGCGGCCTCAACCTGTGCAGGACCATTGTCGAACTCGACGCCCACCGCCGCGTCGCCCGCGCCATCGACGCGCACGAACAGGTTCGATCCATCCGTGCCGTAGAAGATTTCACGCGGCCGCGACGGGCTCGATAGGCCCGCTAGGCTCGAATGCATCGCGCCCTGTCGCAAATCGGGCCGGTAATGCCCCGCGCCCATCCACTCGAACGCCGAAGTGACCTCGCCGTCCAGTGTGACGCTCAACGAGTTCGAGGGCGGCGCGCTGAGGGGTCCCTCCTGTTCCTTCAAGATCGGCTGCGATAGATTGGCGGGCGGCGGTTCGCCCAGGGCGCGGTAGACGTTGGACAGATGATCGCGATACAGCTCGTCGAATTCGGGGCGATTGTCCGAGGCATGCTGCGGACCGTACCACCAGCACCAATCGCTTCCCTCGGCGATCAGCAGCTCTTCATAAGCCAGCGCGCGGGCGTTTTCGGAGACCGAGTCGCGTTTGGAATCGTACATCCGCCGCGCTTCTCCCAGGCGCTCCCAAGCCTCGTTGTCTTCGTCGGCGCCGATCCAGATGTCGAAATTCGCGTTGATCCACGAGCCGGGAAAAATGTGGTCGAGAGGTTGTGCATCGTGAAACGACAGGGCCTGCGAAACGGTCGCCGCCTCGAGCTCACGATCGTCGGAGATGCGGCTGTAAAGCTCACGCAGGAAAGGACGGCCATTGGCTTCGTACCATTCCCAGGCGTTTTCGCCGTCCAGAATTATTGGAACCAACGCGTTGCGTCCCTGGGTATTTTCTCGAATGCGCGAAAGAAAATGCCTCGCAGCGTCGCTCGCGGTCATGTTCTGATATTCGAAGCCGATTAGATCGCTCAAATAATGATCGCGAAACAGCATTCGCAATTCGCGGTCATGTTGACGCCAGACATAGGCCCGATAAGTCTCGACGGGACCGGCGTCGCGCCCGACCGTGCGCGCTAGCACGCCGTTATCGGTCGCGGCCCATCGGAAGCCGCACTCCGCCGCAAGCGTCAGAGCCTCATCCGATACCGATCCCTCGGAAGGCCATAAGCCCGCCGGATCGACCGCCAGCTTCTCTTTCATGTAGGAACGGGCGCGCTGCAACTGTTCGCGCGCGTCGCCGGGATATTGGAATCGCGTGGGCAGGCGCACGCCCGGATGCGACTCCTCGGCGATCTGCGAATCGCAGAGAAGGGGGAGAATCGGATGATAAAAAGGGGTGGTCGAGATTTCGATCTGGCCGTGGTGAGCGAATTCGCGGTAGACCGGCAAAACGCGCTGGAGAGCCGCACGCTCCTTGCGGACGACCAAAATCTGATCGTCACGCGAGTAGTTTCGGGCCTTTTTCGCCAATTCCTGAAGCTCGCGATCGCGCGCCAGCAGATCTTCGTCGAACCACGCCAGTTGATTCAGCACTTGCAAATCCCGCAGATCGCTCGTGGAGAGCTGGGCGCGGCGGTCGAACAACTCCGCATATCGGGGATAGCGTTCAAACACTCGCTTTTTGGTGACTTGAAAAAAATATTTGAGAACGAACGCGCGCTGCGCCGCGGTGAGATCCTCGGCGGGAAGCTCGGCGCACACCAAAAACGGATCGGAGGCTTTCCCATTCGCATACTCCTCAATCTGGAGAAGCATGGAGGGAACAAGATTAAAGGTTTGGCGAATGGGCGGAAATTCCGCCAAAATCTCCACCATTCCCGCGTAATCTTTAAGCGCGTGCAGGCGCGTCCACGGCAGCTTGTACTCGCCGGTCCACAAATTCTTGTAGAACGGCTGGTGCATGTGCCATAGGAAACAAAGGGTAGTCACTTGTCATCATGATCGCGCACAACGCTTCGCTGTGCGCTTGCATCATCGAGCACAACGCTTCGCTGGGCGCTTGGTTGTGCACTTGTCCGAGCGAAATAACTCCTGACGGGCGGGGGCGCGGGAACTCCTTGGATGGCGAGATACAGAATATCGTTCAGCTCGCGATCGTCGATCTCATCGGCATCGTGAAAATCCATGCGAAGAGAGCGAGCAGCCGCGGGCGCGTTGGGAGGGTTTCGATCCGTCACAGAAATGCGGGGATTTTCCGCTGTGTAAGGCGCGTTATTGGGCGCTGCGGCGAACGCGGCCGTCAGCGGGCGCGCGGCGGCGTCGAAATGCGTCATCGGACGAAGCCCCAGAATCAATTCTATCGAGCGCATCACCGACGACTGATTGTACATCGTGCTATCCACGATTCCCCGCTGCGTGTAGGGCGAAATAGCCAACATCACGGAGCGATGCGAATCCACGTGATCGGGCCCGTTTTGCGCGTCATCCTCGATCGAGAAAATCGCCGTGGTGGGCCAAAACCGGCTCTTCGAAATGCCTTCCACGATCATTCCCAGGGCATGATCGTTATCGGCAAATAGGGATAGAGGCGTGAGCTTGCCGGGAGTGGTTCCGTAAGTGTGGTCGTTGCCCAGCCGCACGATCAGCAGGCGGGGCATGTCGCCGCCGGCCTCGAATTGCTTCAAATCCTCCAAAAACACACGCGCGCGCTCCACATCGGGATAATCCAGATCGAAGCTGCGATAGCGCATGTTCACCAATCCGGCGAGCGAGGGATCGTTGACCTTGGCCACCTGTACGCCGTCCGCGCCCGCTTGCGGCTTGTTCTCGACGAATTCGCCGTAATCTCGCACCGAAAGCCCCGCGGCGGTCGCGTTCGACCAGATGTATCCCGCCGGCGGAATGTTGGCCGGCTCGCCGCCCTCGTATCCGTAATAGCCGAGCCGTTTGGCGTACTCGCTGGGCCAGGTCTTCTGCGTATAGTCGGGAGCAATGCCCGCCGTGGCCCAGTTGTGTCCATCGGCACTCACGTCGGCGTTGGTATAGAAGTTGTCGAATAGGACGAATTGGCGCGCCAGCTTGTAATGATTGGGCGCGGCCGACTCATCGAACAACGTTAAGGACGGGTCGCCGTCGCCCTTGCCGATTTTCCCGAACACCTGATCGTAAGTGCGATTCTCCTTGATGATGTAGATGACGTGCTGGATGGGCGAAGGCTTGCCGCGCCTGGAATAGATCACGCTGTCGCCTGCGAGATATTCGACGTCGAGTTGCGCGTCGCGATACGGCGACAATTCCATGGCCTGGCGCGTATCGGCATCGAGGGCTTCGTCAGTTAGCGGATCGACCACCGACATGGTTCCGGTTTGCATGTAGGCCACGTATTGGCGGCGAGCGTCACCTTGTCCGGACTGAGGCGCCGGGCCGGTAGGACCGGTGAATTGGGGATTGGCGTAACTCTGGAGCCCGCGTCCGTTAAGAATCAGCAACCGGCCATCGGGCAACATGCGCACAGCGGTGGGATACCACCCCGCGGGAATAAACCCTTCCACCCGGCTCCGCTCCTCGGAAATGTCGGCGACGGCGGCGACATTGGCGTCGGAGCACGCCACGAACAATCGCATATGATCGGGGCTGAGAGCCAAGCCGCTGGGAGTCATCCCCGCGGGCTGCCGTGCCGTCATGCCGACGTTCAGCGTCTCGGCGACGCTCATGTTGCCGGCCTGGTCGACGCCGACCACAAAAACCGTATTGGTGTTGGATGCCGCCACAAATATGCGGAATCCCTTCCGGCCGGAATCGGCAAATTCGCTCATCGCCATGTCCGTGGTGTGCGGCCCCAGACGGATGCGCGACATTTCCGAACCGGTGTTTGCGTCATGCTCATACACCGAGCCATCGGCCCAGCTTGAAACGAAGTAAGATTTACCATCGGGGTTGAGCAGGATCTTGTAGGGACGGCGGCCGGTCTTGTGATGCGCCACGACCCGGCCCGTCCGGAAATCGATCACCGCGATGGAATCGTGATACAGCTCGGCGGCGTAGATCCGCTGGCCATCGGATGAAACAGCGACGTCGCCGATGAAATCAAAAGCGCCAAGTTTTGTGCCCGGCGCGATTTCGATTTGGCGGCTGGGCTTAAGCTCACCGCCGAAGAACGAGAATTCGTAAACGCTGTACTTCGATCCGCCACCCACGTAGACTCTTTGCCCGTCGGGCGAAAACGTCAGCCCCAGCCAGCCGTCGGCGACCGGAACACGCGCCACCTCTCGCATCTCGCCCGTTTCGAGCACGCTGACAGACGGCGGGCGATAGCCGCCATTGAGCACCAGCAGATATTTGCCGTCCCTCGAAAGGGCCGAAGACATAGGAAGCGTGTCCAGCGGAATCTGTTTTCCGACAGGCTTGATCCGCCAACCAGTGGGCAGCAGGAAACTGCCATCCGGGAGCTTGCCGACGCGCTCGCGGGCCGACGGCTGCGAACAAAGAATCGAGACAAAGAGAATCAGGATCGCCGGACGGAGGGCGGGCTTTAGCCCGCGCGAGGCTTTAGCCTCGCCGATCGGAAGCGGCACTGAAGTGCCGCGCGGGCTGAAGCCCGCCCTCCACGGCGCCTTCATCGGTGCGTGTCTTAGTTCTGGTCGTCCGACGGACGGCGCTTCAGGGTTGGGCGATCGTCCGAGTCTCCACTGTTAGTCGAGTCGCCGGTCGTGCTGGTCCCAGAGCCGGGTTTGCGCTGCAACTGAGGACGGCTCGGGTCCTGTTTGCTGATGGTCCGCTTGTTGTGCAGCACCTGCAAGCGCGCTTTCACATCGTTGAACTCCGACGTCGTGACGACGTACTCCGGCCGCTGCTTCAGCATGGTTTGGATATTCTTCTGCGTCGTCGCGATGCGATCGTCGGTGGGCGGATGGGTCGAAAAGACTTTCGCAATCGTGCCCGGCTTTTTCTTTTCCAGCGACTCGATCTTTTCGAAGAAGTCGACGAACGCCTCCGGATCGTACCCGGTCTTGTACATGTACTGCAGCCCGAGCATGTCGGCTTCGCTTTCCATTTGCTTAGAGAACGTAAGGAATCCAACCGGAATTAAAACGCTAGCGGCTTGGCGCACGCCAAATCCAGTCCATCCGCCCATGAAGATCAGGGGGATGGTGGCGAGCTGCGCGATTTCGCCCTTGGTGGCCTGCCGCGTGCCGTGCCGCGCCGCCACGTGCGCGATCTCATGCGCCATCACGCCTGCCAGCTCCGCCTCGGTGTCCGCCTTCAGGATCAGACCCGAATTGACGAAGAAGAAGCCTCCCGGAAGCGCGAACGCGTTGACATCCTCAGTGTCGATCACCTTGATGGTGAACGGAACCTTGGCGTCGGAGTTGCGCACCAGATTCTGGCCCACGCGATTCACGAACTCGGCGATCACCGGATCGTCGATGATCTTGGCTTGCCGCTCGACCTCCTGCGCCAGTTGCTTCCCTAGCGCGATTTCCTTGTCGAGCGAATAGAAGTTGACGCCTTTACCGACGTCACGATTGCCGATCTGATCGGGATCTTTCTCGTTATCGCCAGCCCACGCCGTCACGACGGGGAGCGAGAGGAGGGCCAATCCTAAAGAACCGCACAGAATGAGAGGACGAAGTTTCCGCAAGGAGGCGGGCGCCAGACTCATAAACCAGCTCCTTTCACTACACAAGATCAGTATAAACCAAATCCGGTTACGCCAGACGCGAAATTAGACGCTCGCGGACGGTTCCGGGAGTACACCATGGCGATGAGGCAACGGGGGCGGCAGACTCTAGAAATTCAGGCGTTCTTCCTATCAGGGGTTCTCCTCGCACCGAACACCCGTCGATCAATCCCGACGACGCGCTCCCGAACGTAATCCGTCCGGCCCGGAGATGGCAGGCGCGCCCGGCCAATACTACGATGAATCAATTAGATACGGCTTACTTGTCATTGGGCTTGGTCTCCCTTATTCATGGCGCAACGCGACCATTGGATCGACGCGCAGCGCGCGTCGCGCCGGGATATAGCAGGCGAACATCGCGACGAGCATCATGAGAATTCCCGCCGCGGCAAATGTCAACGGATCGTTGGCTCCGACCGAAAAGAGAAGATTCGCCATCAATCGGGTAAGACCGAGGGACGCGATAGCGCCGATGAGTGCACCGGCGCTCGCGATCTTGGCTCCTCGGACGAGGATTGTGGTCAGGACGGCGCGGGGGTGTGCGCCGAGAGCCATGCGAATTCCGATTTCGTGGGAACGCTGCGCAACGGAATAGGAGATCACCCCGTAAACTCCAACCGCGGCTAACACTAGAGCAAGCGCCCCGAAGAGGCCGAGAAGAATCAGTATGGTGCGCGGCGTCTCCACCGACCCGCCGATCAATTCCTGCATGGTCGCCACGCCAAACACGGGTTGCTCCTTATCGACAGCCGAGATTGCCGCGCGAATGGAAGATATCAGCGCGCGGGGATCTCGCGCCGATCTGACCACCAAACTCATCTCGCCTGAAACGGATTGGCGGAACGGCACGTAGGCCTCGAGCCGCGCTGGATTTGCGAGACCGTAGAGCTTGGTGTCGCTCACCACTCCCACGATCGTGAACCATCTGGGCGGATTTTTCGGCGATGGGTGGCCAAAGATGAACCGCTTTCCTATTGGATCTTCCTTCGCGAAGTAGCGCCGGGCGAGCATTGAGTTAATCATTGCCACCCGTGGAGCTTTTCCATTGTCCGCATCCGTGAACGTGCGCCCTCGCCCAAGATGAAGTCCCAATGTGCTCACGTACCCTGGGCTGACGCTGTGAATGTCCGGATGCGGAAACGCTCCTAGCGTGGGTAGTTCCATATTTTCGACGGTGATGTCCGTACGTGAGTGATCGCCGGTAAAGGGGACCACCGTGCCGAGTGCCGCTGCCTCGACGCCAGGGAGGGTTCGCACCCCGTCGAGAACCCGATCCCAGAAATTCAAGATGTCGGGATCCGCGCCGTATGCGGAAATCCGCAAACTCATTTGCATCGTGATCAGACGCTCGGGGCGGAATCCGGGATCTACAGAGAGCAGACGCGACAGGCTTTTGATCGTCAAACCGGCTCCAATGAGGAGAACAAGCGCAAGAGAAATCTCCGCAGCCGCAAGCGCTTGCCCGAAGCGGGCTTGTTTCCTGCGTTCCCCTCCGCCGCTCCCGTCTCTCAAGCCGGACTGCACATCGGGCTTCGTCGCGCGCAACGCGGGCGCTAATCCAAACAAGAAAGTACAAAACACGATTACGGCGGAAACGAAAAGCAGCACGACGCCGTTCAGATCGATGGTTTCTTGAGCCAGGGAGCGGGGAAGGAGCCGTGCAACTCCGCGAAGTCCGGCAACCCCGGACGCCACACCCCAAAAACCGCCGATTGTCGCAAGAACGAAACTCTCGGTGACGAGCTGACGAACAATCCGGACTCGACTGGCGCCCACAGCCATGCGCAGGGCGACTTCCCGGCTGCGCCCAGCGCCGCGCAGCAAAAACAGATTGGCGACGTTCGCACAGGAGATAAGCAGGACAAAGATGACGGCGGCAAACAGAGCCAGAATCGCAGGCCGCACATCGCCGGAGAACACATCGCGAATAGGCCGCAGCACAACGCCGAACTGGTCGTTGGTGGCGGGATACGCCTTCGCCAGGCGCGCCGCGATGCCTTCCATCTCTGCTCGCGCCTGCGCCAGGGTTGCGCCTTTCGCCATTCTCCCAATCGCCACCATGTCGCCGTGATTGCCTCGATTGTGGGCCTCGGGTTCGTTTGTGGCCCAGACTCCAATGGGCTCGATAACATCTGTTTTGCCGGTCAGGCGAAAATCCGGCGGAAGCACGCCGACGATCGTAAAGCTGCGGTCGTCCAGCGACAGGGATCGCCCGACGGCGTTACGTTCCCCGCCGAAATGGGACTGCCAAAACCTATAGCTGAGCAAGGCGACGGGCGCGGTTCCCTCGCTATCTTCCGATGCTTTGAAATCGCGCCCGATCAGTGGCCGCACGCCCATCATCGACAGCAGACTGGAGGAAACAGCGGCGCCGCTAATGTTTTCCGGCGGATCGATCCCGCCAAGATTGAAGCTTACGTCGCCCACAGCGGCCATTTGCGAAAACGTGAGCGTCTGCGTCCTCCAATCCAGGAAATTCGGATACGAAACGCTCACGTTTCCAACTTTCGGCGTGGTCTCGTTGAGCACGATTAGCCGCGGTGCATCCTGGTAGGGCAGCGGGCGCAGCAAGACTCCGTACAAGACGGAAAACATCGTGGTGGTTGCCCCAATACCCAGGGTCAGCGTAACGACACCCACGGCAGTGAAGAGCGGAGCTTTGCGCAAGCCCCGCAGCGCGTAGCGGACATCTTTCATCAGCTCTTCGAGCAGCCGCACGCCCCTGGCTTCCCGGCATTCTTCCTTCACCTGATCGATCGCGCCAAACTCGATTCGGATGCGGCGCAGCGCCTCCTCGCGAGTCAGGCCCGATTTCAAGTACTTGCCAAGCTGTTCGTCCCTGTGAAAGGCCAGCTCGTCATCCAAATCCAGTTCCGCCGCGTCCCTCCGAAGAAGCGAGCGAATGCGAAAAAGAAAATCGCTGAGCATCGCACGGATTCCTAAATCGGGTCGAGCACCTGATCCACGGCAGCCGTCAGCCTCTTCCAGGCGTCCTTTTCAATTTCGAGCTGCCGGCGTCCTTTCGGCGTGAGCTCGTAGTATTTAGGGTCCACGCAAAATTAACTTCCATAGATTCTCACAGATTGGGTGCAATGGTGTAGTTCCATCGCGGCAATATCTTGCCGGGTTTGAGGGCGAGCGATGAGATGAGTCGGCGGTTCGGTTTGAGACCGGTGGGATAG
>DATDGT010000308.1:0-2265 GCA_036521975.1 Bryobacteraceae bacterium | reverse complement strand
TCGTGTTTCCGGCCGGTCGCGCACATCCATCCCTTGGCGGGTTCCAGGAAAACCTGGGCTTCGGCGTAGCCGGCCTTGGCGAACAAATCCCGGTGCTCGTCAGGGGTGAGATAAGCGCCCCCGATCAGCTTCATCGCAAATTGCCACAGCCAGTCGAACCTGCGGCCGCGATAGGCCTCCGCGATGATCACGAGCGACCCGCCCGGCTTCAGGACGCGGTAAATCTCTCGCATGTCCCGGAGGCGGTCAGGCCAGTAGTAGTGCGTTTCAACGGCTGTGACGAGATCAAAGACATCATTTGCGAACGGCAAGCGTGACACTGTGGCCCTTTGGATTTCAACCCGGCCGGATTCGACCGCGGCCTTATTGAAACCGCGTGAGGCTGCTACCGACGCTTCCGCGTAGTCCACGCCGTGCACTTTGCCGAGGTCCGCAAGCGTGGCGAGTCTCTGGACCGTCCGTCCTCCGCCACATCCAACATCTAAGACCACATTGGACTTGTCCCGATTTTTGAGACAACTGGTTAAGACACAATTTTCATCGAATGGAGAATTGTGTCATGGGATTGTCTCGTAGGCAGTTCACGAAAGAGTTCAAACTGGCCGCCGTACGCCGGCTGGAACAAGGGGTTTCGATCGCCGAAGTGGCGCGGGCTTTGGAGGTGAATCCGAACGTCCTGCACCGGTGGCGACGGGAGTTCCGACATGGCCCCGGCAACGCATTTCCCGGCAATGGCAAGCAGCGCTGGTCGGAGGGGCGGATTGCGGAGTTGGAACGGAAGGTCGGCCAACAAGCCCTGGAGATCGATTTTTTGAAAGGTTGCTTGCAGCGCATCGAGGAACAGCGGATGTTGCAGGCACTGACTGGAAATCCGCGGTCTACCGGGAAATCGAAGAAGAAATGAAAGCGGGCCGAGGCCTGACGGCGAAGCGCATGGTGGAGCTGGGCGGCGTAAGTCGCGCCAGCTTCTACCGCTTCGATGAGGAGGTCACGACGAGAGTGGATCGGGACATGGACCTTCGCGACGCCATCCAGCGGATCGCGCTGAAGTGGCCCAGCTACGGCCGGCCGCGGATCACAGCCGAGCTGAAACGCCAGGGCTGGAAGGTGGGGCCGAACCGCGTGCGGCGGATCATGCGCGAGGATAATCTGCTGTGCGTTCGGAAACGAAAGTTCATGGTGACCACCGATTCCAACCACGACCGGAAGGTCTATCCAAATCTGAAGAGCGAGATGGAATTGAGCGGGATCAACCAGCTCTGGGTCGCCGACATCACCTACATTCGTTTGGAGACGGAGTTCGTATATCTGGCGGTGGTCATCGACGCGTTTTCCCGCCGGGTGATTGGCTGGGCGCTCGACCGCACCTTGGAGGACGATCTGCCGATCGAAGCGCTCCGCATGGCGTTCGACCAACGGCAGCCGGCTTCCGGGCTGGTCCATCATTCCGACCGCGGCAGCCAGTACGCTTCTTGCGACTACACCGATTTGCTAAAGGCGCGCAACTGCCAGATCAGCATGAGTCATAAAGCGAGCCCGTGGGAAAACGGCGGATGTGAGTCGTGGATGAAAACCCTGAAATACGAGGAGGTGTTCCGGCAAGAGTACCGCGACCTGGCCGAGGCTCGGAACTGCCTGGAGCGGTTCATTGAGAAGGTCTATAACCAGCAGCGGTTGCACTCGGCGCTGGGCTACCGGCCGCCCGCAGAATTCGAGCAGGATTGGCTGGCGCAGCAGCACGCAGGAGCGAGGTGAATGTCGCCATTCATTTTTAAGCCGCGTGCCAGCGGCACAGTTTTGGAGCAAGGCAAAGGCGCCCTATACTGGGAAACCCTGCAAGCGACCGGATGCTACGTGGGCCGGATTGTAATCGCCACAGCAGAGTTTGCGCCGATGCCTCCGCTCCCTTTACCGGGCTACCCCGGCGGTTTGATTCCGACGGCCACCGGGATGCGTTTTCGGAGGCATGACGGAATCTATCGGTCCGATGTGGTCCAAACACCAAACCCTGGGTACGGGATCCAACCGCCTCCCGCCGGTCGGCCCCGCGCCCAGGTAAAAGAACGCGTCGGGAGGACCACGCTCTTCTCATCGTCCGCGATGAGTTCCGGCCGGCTATTCCTCGATCGGGTTGGTCGCCACCAGAGCCCGTCTCCGCTTCACCGACGCGACCAGAATAAATTGATTGCCCGATTTGAGGGAACGATTTATCATCAAACGGTAACCAGTGTCTTAACTGGTTGTCTCACCTTTCGGGACAAGCGC
>DATDGT010000307.1:0-30479 GCA_036521975.1 Bryobacteraceae bacterium | reverse complement strand
CGCCGCCGCGCAGCTTAGCCCTTCGCGTAGCTTAACCATGAATGAATGACCGAAGGAATTCCATTCCGGTGTTCTCGATGCGTCAGCTCGTAGGAGACTTGAGCGCGGCCAAGAGCTTGATCCCGTCGGGCGCGCCCCATCCGGTGCAGGCGTCCCAGCCTGGTCCTGCCTGGAACTGACCGTCGAGCAGCCCGTCGGTGTCGTTGTTGCCGCTGGTGATGTCGCGCAAAGCGCCGGCGGGTCCGATCGTGGCATAGAGCAGGGCGTTGAAATTTCCGGCGCGGGCGCCGTTCAGCGCGTTGATGCGGCTGACCAGGCTCGCCCATAGCGGGGCCGAGGCGCTGGTGCCGCCGATGATCCCGAACTGGCCGCCATTCATGACCAGATAACCGGTATTCGGGTCGGCGTTGGCGGCGACGTCGGGGATCGCGCGTCCGGCAAAGCTCCCTGGGTTGATCGAGCGGGGTACTTTACCCTCCTGCCAGCTCGGTATCGGGGTGATGTCGCTGACGCCCCCGCCGCCGCCACTTCCGGGGCCGTCGTTCCATACGACCTCGGTGACCGCCATCTGCCCGTTTGTTCCCTTGCGCGCGTGCAAGGTAGTGCCGCCGACGGCGAGCACATAGGGGCTCGTTGCGGGGAAGTTGACGTGGGCGTGACCGTCCCGGACCTGCGCCTCGGAGCCGTCGTCGCCGGTCGAGACGCAAACGGTGATGCCGAGATGCGCTACAGCCAACAGGCTATGGTTGACGTGCTCGATCGCCGCCGCCGACCACAGGATCCCATTGTTGAACGGCTGGTTCTCGTCCCACCCCCAGCTGACCGACACCACCGAGGGATCGTTTGCCTGATCGTTGATCACCGTGCTGAGGATATCGACCAAGCCCTTTTCGTCGAAGGTCGAAAAATAGACCGCGACTTTGGCCTCGCCGGCGAGCGCTCCGGCGATGTCGACGTCGAGCATCACCTCACCAGTCGAATCGGGATCGGCGGTAGGATCGGCACTGACCCCGTCGACGGCGACGATCTGAACGTTGGGCGTTGGCAAGCCGATTTTTTGGAAATAGGCAGTGACGTCGGATTGCTCGACGCCGCCGCCGAACTCCAATAGCCAGGAACTCCTTCCAGGTGGTCTTCCGACCGCGCTCCGGCGCAGGTTCCAGGCCGTGCCGTTGGAGGATGGCCGCGATGGTGCTGCGCGCCATTTCGTGACCCAGGTTTGAGAGAGCACCCTGGATGCGCCGGTAGCCCCAATTCCGATTTTCCCGAGCCATGCGCGCCACCAGTTCCTCCAGTTGCCCGGCTTTGCGCGGCCGCCCCTGCTTCCGCTTGGCGCTCCCGTCGTACTTCGCCGCGATGAGTCTCCGGTGCCAGGCCAGCAACGTCGCCGGCGTGACAATCGTGGCCACCTCCTGCAGCAGTTTCTTTCCCAATCCCTTGGCCTTGGCGGCTAGCCGCCGACGTTGGCCGTCGGTGAACCGCAAGCGCCGCTCGCCGAGTTGCTCTCGCAACACCCGGTTCTCCTCTCTGAGGTAATCCATCGCCTGCAGTTGACGCTGGTTCATCCACCCAGCTACGGCGATCAGAACAAATCGGAATGGATCCAAGACCCTGGACATCTGGTCAATCTATCATCGCCGCGCAGCCAAGATCTGGCGATTCAGGTGGATCAAGTTTTCGGACCATACGGGTTCGGTTGCGGCGCTTCAATCTCGCGATGCGGCCGCGCCTTACCCTGATAGCGGATCTCGACCCGTCCCTCCTCCCACTCGCACACCATCACCTTCGCTTGCCGCGGATAATCCCCGTCCGCTCCAGTTGAAAATAGCGACTCTCATAGCGCACCACCCAGTCGTTGGAAATGCTCCTTTCCGTCTGCAGGCAGAACACCTGCTCCAACTCCCGCGGCGGCGGCGCCTTAGGATGATAGTCCTGCGGTGGGGCAGGCTCCCGCGCGAAGCGTTCGTTGTGATCGGCCAGATACTCTTGCTGTAAGAATTCCTTCGCCGCCTCGTGCGTGCGGATGTTCTTGCGCCCCATCTTCTTGGTCAGCCGGTCCTGATGCGTGCCGTTGCCGCGTTCGACTCTGCCGTTGGCGGGAGTTCGCGGCAATAATCTTGATGTCCGGCTTCTGGCACATCCGCCCGAACTGCGTCACCGGCACGGTTCCGTGCAACTGCTCCTTTTCCGTGGTTTGGCCCACGTAGACGTTTTTCCAGTCTGTTATAGCCTCAGTCGATTCCGAAGTCGTAACCTCTTCCGAGCAGGCCTTTCTTCTCGTCACCACTACCGAGGATGTAGAACAGATATTCGCCACGGGGAATCGGCGGAACAGCAACTCGGAACAAGCCGGGGCTGACGTTTTTGGACTCGAACGGTTTAAGCGCATTCACGCGAAAGACGGGCTTTCCAGGCTTTGGTCCGAAATCGAGGTCTCGGCGGGTTTTTGATTTGTCGAGCAGCAGAAGAGCCAAATCGTCAATCGAGGTTTTCTCTCCGAGCCGGACATAAAAGGTCGCGGGACCGCTGGTCAGCCGGGTGGTGGCGGCGGCCCCGACGACGGAGCCGACGACATGACCCTTAAAGAGCGGCATTTTGCCAGGCTCCTTTAACGGTACGACCGTTCTGAGATTGAGGGGGAGAAAATCGCCTGTCTTGGTCAGATAATAAATCCCCGTATCGGGAGGAACCTTCAAAGCGAGAGGATCCGATGGCGGTAACGGAGCGGGGGACGGGGCCACAACAGGTGGCGGAGGATTCGAGGGGGGCGCCGGCGGCGGCTGTGTCGGGGAGACCGGCGGTGGTGGTGGTGGCGGCGAATAAGCGGGGTCCACCATGTAGTTGACGACTCTGTCGCTGACCCCTAACTTCTTGAGTTCCACCATCTCATCCGCGTTCAGATCGAACTTTTTGCCGTTACCTTTGATTCGTGAAATGATTACGTCGTCGGATATGCCCTTTTTCGACATCTGGATGATATCGTCGATGCTCAGCGATCCATGTTCTGATTGCGGGGGTTGTTGGGCGCAGACGATCCCCAGGACAAAGAGAAGCGGGAACGCTCGCCACGGCTGACGCATGAAAACTCTAAAAAAAGAGATTATCACTCTTTTGAACTGCAAGGAGCAGGCGGAGCTCCAAAGGGGACAGGTCTACCCCCCGCTCGCCCGCGCACAACCAGCCGCTTCCAGCGCAATTAACGACGACGCGGTTCCTTCCCGGATGTAGGAGCCGCTGGGCGGCCCTCGACTTGCTTGACCCCTTTTCGAATCGTTTTTCGCACTAGAAATTGAGGCGCGGAAGACACGCGACCGCTCCCGGCCCGGGGGGAACCCCGTCGCGGCTCGAAATCGGATGTTTGCGGGAAGGCACTCACACCGAGCCGCGACCGCCAGGGAATGGTCTTGCGCGCATGCGGCAGAGAGGATAATGTAAGGATAAACCGTTTCAAGGATTAGGAACGACTTTAAGGATTAGGAACGATGCAGCCTGTGTATGCTTCCGCCCCCGTGGCGAAATCGGAGACTCTGAGCTTGCTTTTTCAAAGCGTTCTTACAGGTATTGTGCGGATTCAAGCCGGCCGGCAGGCGCTCGGCGATCTGGAAACTTTCCGGCGGCGGATGAAAGGAGCACTCCAGGAGGCGGAAAAAGAAGCTGCCCGAGCCGGTTACGGCCCCACCGAGATAAAGGAGGCGGAGTTCGCGGTGGTTGCGTTTCTGGACGAGACGATTCTTTCCTCAAAAGAGACGAAAGCCGACGAATGGCGAAAACGCCCGCTCAATATCGAGCTATTCGGCCAGGCTGTCGCCGGGGACGTCTTTTTTGAAAAGCTGGCGGACATAGAAAACCGACGCGATTCACCGCAACTGGCGGATTTGCTGGAGATCTATCTGCTGTGCCTGTTGCTGGGCTTCGAAGGACGCTTCTCGCCTCCCCTGCGGGGAGAAGTATATCGCATCACGGAGCGCGTGCGGTCACGGATTGAGGCGCTCCGCGGCCTCGATTACGAGCTTGCGCCGCCGCTTGAGATTCATCGAGCGCCTGCGGAGGTCCGACCCGCGGCGGGCCACGAGTGGCTATGGTGGTCGGTCGGGGCGCTCGCCGCCGCTGGCATCCTGTTCCTGGCGTTCTGGCTGCATCTGTCTTCAATAGACCACATTGCATCAAGTCTGTCGGCGTCGGTTCCAGCAGTATGACAATTCGAAGACTCATCTTCGTCCTCTTTCTCTATATCCTGCTGATCTGGATCATTGCGCTGCGTCGAGCTACCGACACGACGCAGTTCGGTTTGCTCTGGACCGCGATAGGCGTAGCTGTGCTTCTGGCCATTGTCCTTTTGGAGCGCGTGATCAGTTGGTGGTGGGCGCGGCGGGCGCCAAATGCCGCACCGCCGGCCGCAGCCGCGCAAGGCGCGCCGGCCAAGGTGCTCCACGAAGATGACGTGGAGTTACTGCGCCTGGTGCGTGAGGCGGACCAACGGCTGAGCGGGGCGCCGGGCCGGGCGGATGCAAAACCGTCGAGAGCTCTGGATCTACCTGTGTACCTGGTTCTGGGACCAGAGCGAGCCGGAAAAACGGCAATCCTGCATCATAGCGGAATTGAGCCCGCGTTATTGGCGGGACAGGTTACCGGCGGCGACGGCTCCGTTACTCCCACGCGCGTGGCCAATTTGTGGCTGGCGAGTGATTCGCTGTTCCTTGAGGTGAGTGGCCGCGTTTTCAATGCCGAACCCGGTCGGCTCGCGGAATTTCTCACCGTGGTGCAACCTTGGGGAGGAACGCGCGGATGGAGGAGGTGGCTCAGGATGTTTCAGCCGCCCGTCTCCCTGAGAGGAACGCTGCTGGTAGTCGACTCACGGGCGTTCAAGGAAACGCCCGAGCCATCTCTACTCGACCGGTCGGCCCAGCAGATCCGCGAACGCCTGGCGGTGGTCTCCAGCACGTTGGGGAGGGAATTCCCGGTCTATGTAGTTTTCACGAACGCCGATGCATTGCCCTACTTCGAGGAATTCTTCAGCGGAGTTGGCGAAACAGAGGCTGGCCAGGTGATGGGCGTGCTCACCGCCGAGAAACCGGAGGAACGCACGCAAGAGCGTGTTTGGGCGGAAGGTGAAACAAAGCGGCTCAACCGCTCCTTCATGTCCCTTTTCCTCCGCCTGAGCGATCGCCGGCTGCTGACTCTGTCACAGGAGACCGACCCGCGCCGCAAAGGGGCGATCTACGAGTTTCCAAGGGAATTTAAGAGAATTCGCACGCCGCTGGTGCAATTCCTCGTGGATGTCTTCAAGCCGGATCCGCTGCGCGCGGGCCCCCATTTGCGTGGCTTCTTTTTCACCGGCACTCGCAAGGTGGAGCGAATGCCGGCCGCCTCTCCGGATGCGGGGCAAACCCCCACCACTTTTTGGGCTGGCGGCGCCGCGCCGGATGCGACTCAGATTTTCTCGCCACACGGGGGCATGACCACGATCTTCAGGTCGCGGCCGAAGGCCGCCGGCTCCGGCCCGTTGGTGGACCGATGGATGTTCCTTACGGAGTTGTTCCACACCGTGTTGGGCTCGGACCGGCCGAGCGTCCGGCGTGCGCCGGCCACGTTCGAGCGATATCGCAAGACAGCGGTAGCGGCTGCCATCGGCTTGGCGCTGTTTCTGGGTCTGATTTGGACCATCTCTTGGGCCGGAAATTGGAACCTGATCACGAACGTGCGGGAGCGCGTCCGGGAAGCGCAGCGCGGCTCGGACGTTTTGAACCTGGCGAATCTTCTGGCGCTCGACGGGCTGCGCAAGCAATTACTGGAACTGGACGAAAATCCATGGCACCTGCATTGGGGCTTGTATCAGGGAGAACGTTTGCGCGAAGAAGCGCGAAGGGCGTATTTCCAGCGCCTGAAGCAGCTAAGCCTGAACCATCTTAACCAAACTCTGGCTCAGGATCTAAGACAGGCGGTCGTGGGCCAGAACACGAATGACGAAGCTATTTACGAAGAGCTTAAGACACACCGAACCATCACCACGCTGGGGTGTCCCGCGGATCCGTCGTTGTTTTCGAAGCTGCAACGTGCCGCGGCGAACGCGCACCCGAATCTGAGCGAACGAGAAAGAGTTTTATTGACATCTCAACTCCAGTTCTATGCGAACGATATAGCGGAAACAGGGAAGCTCCCCATATTGCTCGCGGAAAACCCAGACGCGGTGAGAAATGCGCAGACCTACTTGCATCAGACGCGGGGACCGGATCAGCAGCTTCGACGAGTTCTGGAACAGATCGATCAACAGTTGCCTCGCCTGATCGCTGCGAAATCGGTTCCAGACCTCGAGCGCGTCCTAAAGGGTCAGGAGGAAGTCCGGGGGGCGTTCACATCCCAGGGCCGGCAGAACTTTGAAGAACTGCTGGCGCAGAATAAGGTCCCCCCTGAAGAAGCCTGCGTGATGGGAACCACGACCTTGCAGCAGGCAGCTCAGATCATGGATCCGGGCATGAAGGAACAGCTCCAGTCGCTCTACTATTCGCAATACATCTCGACCTGGCATGACTTCCTGGCGTCCTATCATGTGCTCGGCTATCCGAATGGTTACACCGACGTTAACGATGCGGTTAGCAAGCTGGACATTCTGGCTGCGCCAAAATCTCCCCTCTTGGGACTTGTCAAACTCGTCGCGGCCAATACCAACTTTCAAGCCAAGGGCGTAGAAGACCCCGGCGTGTTCGGAAAAGCCGAAGATGCTCTTAAAGGTGCTATCAAAGCGAAGGTGCCGAAAGGCGGGGACAAGTTACTGGAAAATAAGCCTGCTTCGACGACCGCGGCGGATGTAACTAAAGCCTTTCAACCGGCGTCGTACACGACCCCGGCGGAGTCCGATTCCTTGGTCAGCGAGCATAACCAGCCCTATATCGGCGGTCTCGGAATGCTTCAGGAAAAAATGGATGCGTTGGCGCAGGCTTCCACTGCCGCGGAGAAATTGACGGCAACGGGCGAAGCGAGAATGGCGCAAGCTCAGGCACGTAACGTGCTAAAGCAGTTGACGTACAATTTCCGCGATTTTCGCAATAACGGTATGGATACTGAACTGTCCAGTTTGCTGGAAGAACCAATTCGGCTGGTCGATCCCTGGGTCAAACGGGTTGATCCTATCAGCCAGAGAAATGGCGATCTCCAGCAGCTAGTCTGCGTCCCGATGAAGCCGGTTTTCAGCAGATACCCATTCAATTCGGCGGCTCCCACTAACTCGGAGGTCAGTCTCGAGGATCTTCAGAATTGGTTCGCGCCGAACTCCGGCCGGGTGTGGAAATACGCTAGGGAGAAAGCGGCGGATCTTGTGGTTCCTCACGAAGGCAAATGGGAGCCTAATCTCAGCGCGCAGGGTATTAAGGCAACGCAGGAGTTGCTGGCTTTTCTGAACGGCGCTCAAAAGCTAGCGAACGCGTTTTTCGCGAAAGACCCGGCCAAGCCGAGGCTGACATACTCCTTGCGGCGGACTCCAGAGCAGGCGATCGCAATCCGATTGACGCTCGACGGAACGAAATTGGACTCGGCGGAAACTTCCCTTGAGAAGCAGTTTACCTGGCCGGCGCAGTCTGTCCAGGAGCGGGGCGCGGAGGCGATCCGGATACTTGGGCCGGGCGCGACAGATGGATTTGGCAGCTATGGGGCCCTGTGGGGAACATTCCGGCTGTTTAGGCTTGCCGACGATCGTTCGCTCGGAGAGAAGAAGGTACGGTGGAGCCATCATCAGGGCGATGCTAAGGCCAGGTCGCAGGAGTTTAGCCCGCCCGCAACGGTCGAGTTTGTGGAATTTCCCGCAGGTCAGGACGTGTTCAATCCGGCTTTTTTTGATGGCCTTCAGCGATGTCCGACGAAGGCGGCGGAGGAATTAAAACAATGACGGCGGGTTCTGTGGTATAGTGTCCTGATCCTCCAGAACTGGAGGTTAAGAAGGGAATTTTATGGCGAAGGAAAGCCTACAAAAGAAGATCAGCCGGGTTCGGCCGCCGCGGGTGCATATCACCTACGACGTGGAAACCGGCGGGGCCATCGAGAAGCGGGAAATCCCGTTCGTGGCGGGCGTGCTGGCGGATCTGTCGGGCCAGCCCGAACAGCCGCTGCCGCCTCTGAAGGAACGGAAGTTTGTCGAAGTCGACAAGGATAATTTCGACAACGTGCTGGCGAAAATTAATCCGCGGCTCGCGTTTAAGGTGGACAACAAACTAAGCGAAGACGATACCCGGTTGGGCGTGGAACTGCGGTTCAGCTCGATGGCGGATCTCGATCCGGCGGCGGTCGCAAAACAGATCCCGTCGCTGAGAAAATTGTTGGAAGCGCGCAACGCTCTGCATAATCTGCGGTCCAATCTGATCGGAAACGACAAGTTGGAGGGGTTGCTCCAGGAAGTCCTCAACAACCAAGAGGCTCTTCAACGGATCGGAGCCGAGGCGGGGAGCCAGAGCATTCCAGAGGCAGGGAAGAAGGAGGAATAGGTCATGGCGACGAATCCCCAGCCAAACCTGCAACCCGGTTCGATCCTGCAAACCACTGAAGGAAATTTGCTCGATGCAATCGTGGAGAATGGACGCCTAGGGCAGACCAAGGAGGAGCAGTCAAAAGGCAAGGAGTGGGTCAAGGAACTAGTCGATCAGGTCCTGGTGGGACAGATCCGGGTGGCGAAGGACACCGACGAGATGCTGGGCCAGCGCATCAAGGAGCTGGACGAATTGATCTCCGCCCAACTCAATGAAGTGATGCACGCGCCGGAGTTTCAAAAGATGGAGGCATCCTGGCGGGGACTTCAATATCTGGTGGCGAACACCAATACCTCCACGATGTTGAAGATCAAGGTTCTGAATGTCAGCAAGGCGGACATCAAGAAGGACTTCGGCCCCATCAACGATTGGGAACGGACTGCGCTCTTCCGGAAAATCTATGAAGAGGAATACGGCATGCTGGGCGGGCAACCCTACGCCTGTCTGATTGGCGATTACGAGATTACGAGACATCCCGAGGACATACAGTTTCTGAGCAACATGTCAAATATCGCGGCGGCGTCGCATGCGCCTTTCTTGTCGGCGGCGAGTCCGGCGCTGTTCAGTTGGGACAGTTTCACGCAACTGGCCGAACGCCGGGATTTGGCGCAAATATTCGACAACGACTTGTATGTCCAGTGGAGAGACTTCCGCAAGAGCGACGACTCCAAATATGTCGGACTTTGCCTGCCTCACATATTGCTCCGTCTTCCCTACGGCAAGGACACTGCCCCGGTGGAAGAGTTCGATTTCGAGGAGAAGGTGGACGGCAGGGATCACAAGAAGTATCTCTGGGGCAATGCCGCTTATGCGCTGGGGGCGAGAATCACCGATGCATTCGACAGGCACGAATGGTGCGCTGCGATTCGCGGCGTGGAGGGAGGCGGGCTCGTGGAAGGGCTGCCGTATCACACCTTCACGACCGACGATGGGCTTGCGGACGCCAAGTGTCCTACGGAAATCGCGATCACAGACCGGCGCGAGTACGAGTTTTCCAAGCTCGGATTCATTCCGCTCTGCCACTACAAAGGAACTACGAACGCGGTGTTCATGGCCGAGCAGTCCGCAAATCAACCTACACAATATCTGAACGCGGACGCCAATGCCAACGCGAAGTTGTCATCGCAACTGCAGTACATTTTCGCGGTTTCGCGCTTTGCCCATTTTTTGAAAGCGATGATGCGGGATAAGATCGGGAGCTTCATGAGCCGGGAGCAATGCGAGAGGTTCATGAACGACTGGATAAAGAACTATGTTCTATTGGACGATTTTGCGCCTCAAGATGCGAAGGCGAAATTTCCCTTGCGGGAAGCTCGGATCGAGGTGTCGGAGGATCCCGCGAAACCGGGCGTCTACACCGCCGTGGCGTTTTTGCGTCCGCACTTCCAGTTGGATGAGTTAACAGTTTCTTTGCGTCTGGTTGCTCGGCTGCCGCCGCAGCGGAAAGGTTGAGGGTTAGGCGAGGAAGGGAGGGCGCGCGGCCGTGCGGACGGCGCGCTTTTCCGAGCCGGAAGAATTGGCCGCGTTTTGTTAGGCTTGGCGATGCGGTCAGGCCGCACGGGGATATTCAATTTATTTGAGGAGGATCACAGTTATGGCGCAGTTGGTTGAAGGCTATATGCAGATCGATGGTATTCCAGGCGAGTCCCTGGATGACAAACACAAGGATTGGATCGAAGTCTTGGAGCTCGGTCACGAGATGATCCAACCGGTTTCCAGCACGAAGAGTTCGGTGGGCGGGGCGGCCACCGGACGAACGCAGCACGGCGATTTCGTCTTCACGAAGCTTGTCGACAAGGCATCCCCGAAGTTGAATGAGGCCGTGTCGAATGGCAAGCATTTGTCTAAGGCGACGCTCCAGATGACCCGCGCCGGGGGGAGCCAGGTGGTGTTTTATGAGATCAAGCTGGAACAGGTAATGATCTCCAAGGTGCAGTTGCAGCATCACAACAACGGAAGCAGCAACGGCACGTCAACGTCGAATTCCAGCGCGGAGCCGGGGTTTCCGACAGAGACGGTGCACCTGAATTACGGCAAGATCACGTGGACGTACACGCAGCAGAAGCGGACCGATGGCACTGGCGGCGGAAACGTAACAGCTAATGCCGATCTCACGGCCGGGAAGACGTCGTAGATCAAAATCCTAGATGGCAGATCGGGTCTATTTCAGCGACGAGCTGCTTCAGCCGATTTCCGCCGAGAGCCCCTCTGGGCGCGATATGCGCTATGAACCTCTCTTCACCCAGATTCTGGAAGCCCGGCGCGCGGATGACAATCTGAGCCAGGGCGCGTGGGAAAAGGAGGAGGGCCGTAAAGCGGCCCAGTGGGATCGGGTATCGGAGCTGGCGCTGGGGGCGCTCAAGGCCAACACCAAGGACCTGCGCGTCGCTTGCTTCCTGGCTGAAGCGGCCATTCATCTGGATGGCTTTGCCGGTCTTCGGGATTGTTTGCGGTTGATAAAAGAGCTCCTGTACCGGTTCTGGGATCAGGGGCTCTTTCCGGCTGTCGAAAGCGGGGATCTCGACTACCGCGCCAGCTCCCTCACATGGCTCAACGATCGCATGCCGGAGGTTCTCCAGCAGCAGGTTCCGATCACCGCGCGCGACGGCAGGGAGGCAAACTACAGCTTCGCCCGCTACCTGCGAGCGCGCGAAATCGGAAGAGAAGACGCGATCGCGCGTCTCTCGGACAACGAGCGCGAAAGGATCACTGGTTTACGCCAACAGGGCTGGATCACGTTGGACGCCTTCGATGCCGCGATGAGGGCGACGAAACGCGCGGCCTTGGAGTCTTTGTACAAATCCTTCGAAGAATGCTATGAACAGTTCCTGGCGCTCGAGAAGATAGTGGACGAACGGTTCGGCCAAGCCGCGCCCGCTTTTTCGTTGGCCAAGGAAAACTTCGAGGAGATGCGCCGCGTGCTGAACCAGGCGCTCAAGAGGAAACGCGAAGAGGAACCGGATGTGGTTCCGGGGCCGGAGGAGAGGAAAGCGCCGAAAGGGATTCTCCCGGGGTTCTGGACAGAGGGCATGCCCAGCGATACGTCCGGATCCTGGCAGGAAGCGGAAAATCTTGTGCGGGCTGGGAACGTGGATAGAGGACTGCAGCAAATGGCGGCCTTGGCGGCCCAGGAAACGTCCGGGCGCGCCCGCTTTGTGCGCAAGCTGATGTTAGTCGACGTTTGCCGGAACGCGGATCGGGAGCGTTTGGCGCGAACAGTATTGGAAGAATTGACCAAGCAAATTGCCGATTACAAGCTAGAACATTGGGAAAGCAGCGCCTTAGTCGGGGCGGTGTGGTCCCGCTTGTATCGCATTTATAAGAAGAGCGAGATGAGCTCGGAGCAAGATCAAGCCGTGGTGTTGTACAACCAGCTCTGCCGCTTGGACCCCTGGCAGGCTTACCTCGATTGCGAGGATTAACAACTCCATGGCGCGATCGATGCCGCGGCGGCTGGTAGCGTCTCTTTTCGACCGGCTCACGGATGATGAGCCGCGAAATTCGCGCGAGGTTCTTCCGCCGGAATCCGAGCAGTTGCGGCTGCACGAGGACAGTGTCGCCCGGGACCTGACGAATCTCTTAAACACGCGGAGAAGCGAAGCGGATATTCCCGAAGAATTCCCTTACACGCGCGAATCTCTGGCCGCTTATGGCATTCAGGACTTTACCACGGCTCCGATGGATCGGGAGGCGATACGCCGGGCGATCGAGCGCACCATCCGCCTGTTTGAGCCTCGTTTAAGCCGGGTGCAGGTCGCCTTAACCGAGGACGCCGGACTGACGTTCTCGTATCGAATCTCCGGCATGCTGCGCATGGACCTGGCCCTGGAGCCGGTGGTCTACGAAGCCGACCTGCCAAAGGAGTCGCGACGGTTTCGGGTGTTGCGGGGCAGATGACAGACGAAATCTACCGGTATTACGAAGAGGAACTTACCTTTTTCCGGCAAATGGCGGGCGAATTCGCGCGCAAATACCCGAAGGTGGCCGCCCGCCTGCAACTGGAAGAGGCCAAGGAGAGCACCGATCCTCATGTCGAGCGGCTGATCGAGGCGTTTGCGTTGCTCTGTGCGCGCGTCCGGCACAAGATCGACGACGAATTCCCGGAGGTAGTGGAATCGCTGCTGAATATGCTGTATCCGCATTACCTGCGGCCGGTGCCTTCGATGGCGGTAGCGCAGTTCCGGTTTGAGCCGGGACAAACCAACCCGTCCGAGCCGGCCGAGGTCCCATCCGGGTCGCTGTTTACTTCGCGACCCAGCGATGCGTTGGAGTGCACCTTCCGGACGGCGTATCCGGTGACTGTCTGGCCGCTCACGGTGACCGGCGTCGCGCTCGTCTCCACGGCCGCGGTCCAGGCCATCGGCGCCCCCGCGGATGCCGCCTGGGTGCTTCGAATCCAGTTGGAGACACTTGGAAATCTGCCGGTCTCAAAGCTGAAAATTCCGAAATTGCGTTTTTTCTTGAACGGAGACGGCACACCCTATCACCTGCTCTACGAACTGCTCTTCGTGCATGCGGCGCGCATACACTTGCGGCCTCGCGCGGCTCCGCGCGTGGAGCCCCTCGTGTTGCCTGCTGACCGTATCCGGCCTGTGGGATTCGAACCCGGCGAGGGATTGCTGGAATATTCGGATCGCAGCTTCTTGGGCTACCGCCTGTTGCAGGAATATTTCCACTTCCCTCAGAAATTCTTCTTTTTCGATCTGGACGGGTTGGACGCGCAGCCGCTCGACGCGCTGGGGACGTCTTTCGAGATCTTGATCTTCTTCCGCGATTCGGAACTGCGCGACCGGATGCCTTCCGTCGCACAGGCGGTAACCGCCGACACGCTTCAGCTAGGCTGCACGCCGGTGGTCAATCTCTTCGAGAAGTCGGCCGAACCGATCCGCGTTTCGCACGCCGTAACCGAGTACCAGTTGATCCCCGACCGGCACCGGCAGGCGTCGATGGAGGTTTATTCCGTGGGTCGCGTCACTTCGGCGGCAACTTACGACGAGGAGCCGCGAGTCTACGAGCCGTTCTATTCCTTCCGGCATTCGTCCGATGGGGAATCGCGATGCTTTTGGTACGCGCACAGGCGGCCTTCGCCGCGCAAAGACGACGAAGGAACAGAGGTCTACCTTTCGCTGGTGGATCTGGATTTCAAACCGGCCACCCCGCCGGTGGATTTGCTTACCGCGCGTGTGACATGCACCAACCGGGACTTTGTCTCGCGCCTCGAATGGCGCAAAGAGTGGGGCGAGTTGCAGGGCGAAGGGCTGCCGCTCGTGCAAGCGCGCTGCCTGGTTCCACCCACCAAACCCGCTCGGCCGCCGCTCCGCGGCAGTTTGCAGTGGCGGCTGATCTCGCACCTCTCGCTGAATCGCCTTTCCATCGTGCAGGGCGGCGGACGGGAAGCCCTGCAGGAAATCCTGCGATTATACGCATTCAGCGGCAGTGAGGACGTGCGGAAGCGCATCGATGGTATTGCCGGCTTGAAAAGCGAAGCCTCCATGAGCCGCGTGCTGTTTGAAACCGGCACGGCGTTCTGCCGGGGCCTGGATATCGAGATTGAATTCGATGAAAGTCAATTCGCGGGATCGGGAGTGTTCCTTTTCTCCGCAGTGTTGGAACGGTTCTTCAGACTCTACAGCGCCGTGAATTCGTATAGCCGGTTGACCGCAAGGACTCGGCAGCGGCGAAATATATTGAAGCGCTGGCCGCCGCAGATCGGCGCGCAGAGGCTGCTATGAGCCCTGGAGTTCCTGGTAGAGCGGGCTTTAGCCTGCAACGGAGGCTTCAGCCTCCGTCGGGACCCGGGCTGAAGCCCAGGTTGCGAGCTGAAGCCTGCTCCACCAGAAGGGTCTAATGCAGCTATGAAAGAAGACCTGCTGCCGCTGGATGAACGTCTGTTCGAGCATCCATACGAATACGATTTTTTCCAGGCGGTGCGGCTCCTGCATTTGATTTTGAACGACCGGCCGGGAGTGGGCCGCATCGCCAAGCCGGACGAAGAACCGGTCCGGTTCAAGGTGCGCCAGAGTCTGGAGTTCGCGCCGAGCGCTCTGTATTCGATCTCCAACGAGACAGACCCGCCTCGCATGGCAGTGGCGTTTCTTGGCTTGACAGGAGTCCAGGGAATTCTTCCGCACCACTACACCGAGCACATCCTGGCGCGCGCCCAAGCGAAAGACTTCGCGATGGCGGAGTTCTTCGATTTATTTAACCACCGCATCATTTCGCTCTTCTATCGGGCCTGGGAAAAGCACCGGCTGCCCGTCCGGTTCCAATTGTCGGCGGCGAAGCAGGAAACGGACGAGTTCAGCCAGTACCTGTTCGATTGGATTGGTCTGGGCACGGCCGGTTTGCGCGGCAGAATGGCGGTTCAAGACCAAGCGCTGTTAAGGTACGCCGGGCTGTTGGGTCAAAGGCCCGCGTGCGCCGCGGCGCTTGAAGGCATTTTGCGCGATTATTTTGGCGTGCCCGTTGCAATTGAGGAGTTCGAAGGAGGTTGGTATCGTCTCAGCGAGGATGACCGCTGCAACATGGCCGAAGAGACTTCGCGAAACCAATTAGGCGAGGGCGCGATCGCGGGAGACGCCGTGTGGGACCCGCAGGCCCGTTTTCGCGTGCGTCTGGGACCGCTGAAGCTGGTTAGTTTCTTGGCGTTTCTGCCGGATGGGCGTGCTGTCCAGGAACTGCGAGACTTAGTGAGCTTCTACGTTGGCCTGGTGCTGCAATTCGACTTGCAGTTGGTGCTGAAGGCGGAGGAGGTCCCGTGGAGCCGCTTAGGGGACGAGACCGCGGCGGGTCCGAGGATCGGGTGGTGCTGCTGGTTGAAGACCGAGGAGTTTGCGAACGATACCGGGGACGCTGTGTTTTCGGTGAGTTAGACAACTGGAGATCCTGTGGGCCAAAAATACGAGCCACCACCTCCGAACTCGCCAGCCGGCTCCGGCGGCCCTGGTGGCGGATTCCGGGTGCCTGGGGCTCTCGGCGCAGGCAAGCATGGTTGGGACGTAAGCGCTAGCAATTCAACTCTGCCAAGCGTTCAGAACGTTCGGATTCCGGCAGATTCCGCCGGCCAGCCCGGCTGGACGGTGGACCCGCCGCCCGCTGTGCATCCCGTGCTTTCAGTGATAAGCGCATCGACTTGGGACGATCTAAAGCGATACGCGGAACTTTTCCTGGGCCCCCAAAGCTTTGATCTGGGCGTTTGCTTCGGAATCGCTGAAAGCCTGGCGGCTGGCATTAACTCCCTGCTAAGTCTGTTAAAGCTGTCCGTCCTGGAGGGTGTTTACGAGTCGGTCCATCACCCACCCCCGTTATCGGCCGCTGGACTGTGGCCGCCGTATGGAATGGCCCGATTGGCGGAGTTGGCGTTGGGCGATCCAAGATTAGAGAAAGCACATGCTCAGTGCGTTGCTCTGCTCGACGAGATCAAGCACATCCTGGAGGATCCGAGGAAGTTTTTGCTGCAACTAGGCAAGCACTACGAGCAGGAATATGCGGCTAAGTGGGCGGGCGTTAAGGAACAATTGAGCCGGCGCACCTTGATCGGCGATTTCCAGGCGGGCCGGATCACGGGTCAAGTGCTGTTGGATGTCATTATGCTTCTGCTGACCGTGTACGGTGCGGCGGAATTTGCCGCAAAGGTGGCGGCCGAAATTCCCGAGCTCCTGGATCTGGTAAAAGGGCTCGGAGGCGCCAAGGACGTGTTGGAGGTGGAGAAAGCGAGCGCCGCTGCCGCTGGAATGGGCGACGCGGAGACAGTTTCCAACCCTGCGTTGAAAAGAACGAGCGTAGCGACCGCAGGAGCGGCACCGCTGGATAGATTTGGTATGCTGGCGAGTCGCAGAAAGGCTCTCGGCCTGTCTGCCGCAGGCGAGGCGGGTGACAATGCTACACTAGCGAGACTTGAAATTAACGGCCAAGCCTTCGACGGCATAAACTCCGGCTTGCAAAAACCAAGAACGCCGTTTACGCTTGAAAGAGTTAACGCACAAACCAGGACTCACGCGGAAGCCGAAGCCGTTCAGAAGGCCGTCTCAGCAGGTCTGAAAGGAAAAGCGAAAGCGGCTGAAATGTGGATAGACAGGGACCCCTGCGCCGCCTGTGGAGAGAGTGGCGGATTGAGATCATTAGCTCGTAATCTTGGAGTTGACCAATTAGTCGTCCACTCTCCAAGCGGTACCACGACGTTTACGCCAACGAAATGACCATATGCCATTCATCGACAAAATAGTTGCCGACAACTGGAAGGGCGCTAAGAACACGAACCAGAAATATACATGCCGCAACGTCGGCGATGCGATTGAAGCAATCGAGCGATTGAACGGCCGTAATTTTACACAGGTAGTGTTAAAAGGAAAGGATGCAGCGCTGATCGTTGGCGGTGGAAACGGGGGGAGATATAGCGTAGAGCTGGCGCTGGGCGAGGATAAAGACTTCTATACCCTAGTAAATCCAAAAACTACCGGCGATCAGGACGTGACGATAGTTACTGGCGGCCAAGCAGGTGCTTTTCCGGCTAACCAATGCGTCAGCTTAGCGTTTGTTCTCAAAGCTGTCGAAGATTTCTTTGTCCATGGGCAGCCCTCATCCGCACTGACGTGGGAGCACCACTGAAAGTCACAGTCCGCTGACCGTGGCATACGGTAGATGCGTGTTGAGTCACTCCCACACCACCACGACTTCCATCTTAGGCTCCGCAATCTCTCCTGGAGCAAAGACCGCGATGCGGCGGGCGAGCACGATGTGCTCCCATAGAGGGCCGCTCTGGTTGACCTGGAAGTATTGATTTTCCAGCCTGGTCTGAATGGCCTGCGGCACCGCCGGCACGTGCCGTAAGCCCACACCCGCGAGAGCGTTGCGCACGACGCGCTCTATATCGTCCGGAGCCGCCATCTTCAGAAAAATTGGCGCCTTTTGAATCAGATCCCCAACGCCCATTTTGGCGCTCACGGCCAAATAGAACTGGCCCTTATTAAATAGATTGTCATCCTGGATCGAGCCGCACCAGACAAAACGATCTGTGAGCGTCAGCGGAATGGTGACATACTTCGAAGGGATCACGGTTTCCATCAGGTCGCGCACGCGCGCGTCGAGCTCTCTGAAGCACCGGCCCAGATCGTCGTGATTGTAATCAGGGAGATCGCCCGGACTTCCCTCCCTTGCAAAGGTTGACAGCGCGCCCGCAAGGCGAAGCATGGCCACATAGGCCACTTCGGGGTGGCCGTGACGCGTCTTGAAAATGTGTTTGAGTTCGGGAACGTAGCTGTTCACCGTGTGCAGTAGCCAAAACTTGTCCGTCTCCGAGGCGGAGAAACTGGCGGCGGCCTTCCCCCCCTCTCTGCGCTGACCGGAGAGTGAAGCGCTTTTGGTGAGCAGGATTTCCACCTGACGGCGGAGCAGGTTCGTTAGATAATCGCTGGAAGCCAAATCCAGGCATGGCGCCACAAAGGAGGTGCGCATCATCGGAAGACCGGTGGAGCTGCGCTGAACTTGTGCGATGCGAATAGAGGCATAGCCATCGCGGAGCTCGGTTCCGAATAGAAGGCGGAATGCCTTCCGGCCCAGTTGAACGGGCTTTTCGTCCGCGCCCTGATTATCGTCGGGCGCCATGCGGGTCTCGGAAATATAGCGTGTGTCGGCCGGCCCGGAACTCTGGCTCTGGCCGGGCAGGGTGACGTTGCGAGCGTTGATTCGGCGCTCCGGAAGAGAAAGGTAGACGTCGAATGTCTGGGCGCTCGGAGGCCAGTGGCGGGCCAATTCGCGGCTTGCGGGAAGCTCATCTGAGCCGGGCATGTCGAACGTCTCGCCGTCCGTCATCACGCCTCGAGCGGCGGTGAGCTTAAACAGGCCGTTCGCCAGCGCTTCGGCGTCGATCTGGATATGCGTGACTCCGTAATTGGCGAAATGAGAGGCGGTGAAGCGGGAGTGGATGAGGTCTTCGAAGTAGAGATCCTGGGCCTGGAAATGCTGCGGCGAAAGAAACATTCCCTTCGTCCAAACGACTCTTGGTTGGCGCTTCATCGGGTTAGATTGCTACCTGGTGGCGTTGAATAAAACCGGCGATTTCGTCCAGCAAGGGATCGCTCAAGTTGCGAACGCTTTCGACATCCAGGACTTCGGAAAACGAGGCTCCGCCCGCCAATCCGCTGGCCATCGCGACCAGTTTGTCGGGGGGGCGGAAGGTCCTGAATGGAGCGGAAACCGTGACCAGCGGAAGGTCGCTAAGCTGAGGGGACTTGCGAACTTCCACCTTGTAACGCAGACCGGCCAGAAGGTCGGCTAATGCCGGGATCTTTGCGAAAAGCTCGTGCATCAGGCAAGCGTGGAGGACGAAGGCGCGGACGGCCTCGGCATCCCGTCGTCCACTTCCCGCAACGACGCCACGAAGCATGGTCAACGAGTAGGGCGAGCCGTACGAAATCACCCAAGTGAGCGGCGCGGTCACGCGGATGGACTGCCAGCCCCTTTCGGTTTCCGCGGCGTGCGTGTATTCCCACTCGTCGAAGTGAAGCTGCGTGGCGACGGATTCCAGCGGTGCACGAAGCTCCGGGCGGAGGTCGAACGATTTGACGGCCACGCGGGCATAAAGCTGCTGGAGATCGGCCAAGTTGCGGTCGGCCGATGAGACGGCTTCTTTGCCGATGCCGTCAATGTGTTCGCCAAGAAACCGGCGCGGGCGGAATAGCGGCGCCATGGCCTCGATCTGGGTCTTGAGATGACGCAGGCACGCCTGGGAGACTTCTTTGGTAAGGGCGTGCAGGCTTAGCAGCTTCGGAGGTTCCAGCTCGGGCGACATGGGTAAGCGCTACTATACCAAACGTTTCCGTTTCATTTCCGGCCTGGTGGTTCGGTTTCGAGATTGCTACAATTATTGACGAATTTGTGGTCGTTGCGGAGGAACGAAAATGCCGATGCAAGTGTGTATGGGCGCGATGATGCAGTGCAGTTTCGGCATGGCCCCGAGCTCTCTCGTGGTGCTGCCGACGAACAAGACCTTTACCGGTGAGGTTCCGGACGCGAACATCATAGACCACGTGCCGATGGTCAACATCATGCCGTTCGGCATGTGCATGTCCCTGGCGAATCCGACGGTGGCGGCCGCCACGGCCGCCGCGCTTGGAGTGCTCACGCCGATGCCCTGTATTCCGAACACGCCCGCCCCGTGGGTTCCGGGCGCGCCCACCGTGCTCCTGGGCAACGCGCCTACGCTCGACAATTCTTCGCAACTCATGTGCATCTGGGCCGGAGTGATCACGTTTTCCACGCCGGGGGAGATGACGGTGGAGGTGCCGTGAGACGCAGCGCCGGAAGCTGGGATAAGCGCCGTTTAAGCTGAACCACCGGACCTCGTCGACGCTCACTTCCCGACAGGGGTGGGGTAGCCGCGGTAAGTAAGAAACGGCGGCGGCGGCGCTAAATAAGTCACTCCCAGCGTGGCGGTACAGAACCGCTCCGCCGCCGTGTAGTCCGCTTCCCTGATGATGTTATTCGGATAAAGCACTGGCTCGTCTGGAAAGTTGTACAGCAGCGCTTCGAGAACGCTCAGCCGGACCGATTTCTCGAACGCGCCGGGGATGTGGATGGTCGAGGGCGTGCGCAGACGTTGGGCGATCGCCTTCAGACTGCGTGGAGCACCGATCAATCCGAGTGTACCCAACGCGTGGCTCAGGGCCTCGCCATTGTTGGCCCGCTCGGCATTGGCGGCGAGCGCGAGAAATTCGTCCTCCACGTTTTGGTCGCCCAGCGCCGCGCGCGCAATCCTCACCGCTTCTGCTTCCTTCCAAGCGGGCAAAGCGGCCAATCGATTGACCACTTCCGCCGCGCGGGGCGGCTTCGCCTTGGCCACCAACAGGAAAGCCTCTTCGCTGGGCGCACTCTCGAGCGTCTTGACGATGGCGTCGTCGAAACGGGCGAGATCGGAGCGGGTGACCAGCTTGCGCAAAGCATCCATTGCGGCTTCTCGTCCAAGATCCGGACGCGCCAGGGCCGGGCCGGCAAGCAGCGCAAGGACTTCCGGATTGCGCACCACGTCGGCTCCCTTAGGGGTGAGCGGGTCCGTGAGCCGCCCCATGTCCACCAGAAGGGCGACGATTTTCTCACGCACCGGCGGGCTTGCGACGGCCAGCTCCTTTCCGAGGATCTCGAGTGCCGCGCTATCCGGCCGGCCGTTGATAATGACGCCCGTGGCGGGCGGCGTGAAGTCCTCGCCCCGTTCGAAGGCTGCGACGTATTCCTGTGCGGTTCTTGGCATGGTTTTCTCTCCAGCTTTCTTGGGTGCCGTCTGTTGCGCAGACAGCACACAAGCCAGCGTGACTAACGCTGCGGCATGGCTCAGGTTACGCATCAGCGCGGGATCGTCTCCCATTGGTTCTCGGTTCCGGCCTCGTACCTCTTGGTTCGAGGGCAATAACGGAGCCGATGGTCGGTCCAGTCCGTTCGGTTATAGTACATGATCGTGCTCTTATCGACGTCAATATCCGCGAGGGCGAGATTGCGATGTCCGGCCTCGTGCGGAACCGTCCATTTGACAGTGTCCAAGCTGTCGCTCCCCTCTACGATCACGATGGGGTCGCTGCTCCAGCCTCCGGCGGGGAATTCGAGACCCTCACCGGCCGCGTGGGCCTTGGTCAGCGGGGCGCCGAGGGTGATTGTGCTGCCCGACGAGCTGGCGACAGTGACGCTTTCCTGAGAGGCACCAGCGCCGAGCGAATAACTCCCGGCCGGGTAAGCGAACACGCTCCCAGCCGTAACGCGCACAGTCGTGTCGCCAACTGCCGCGGCGGCGCTCAGAAAGTAAAACGACTTCATGTCCCTAATTATCGCTACTCGGGTCTTCGTGCCCGTGCCGGTCATCGCGGCCTTGATCGTATCGAATTCGGCGCCCCCATTTTTCCCGATGTCCCAACTCAGCACGCCATTGCCATCCAGGTCATAGCGTACATTGGTCTGGCCGTTCGCGGAGTCGTAATTCGTAATGCTGTACTTGACCACAGCCTCCTTAACCTTTGCATTTACTGTGGCTGTGTGCCCGGCGTAATCCGCGGTTGGGTACTTGAGACTGGTTCCCGCCACCGTACTGTCGTAAATCTTAGCGACAACCACGTCAACCACCTTCTCTTTGTAGACGTGGACCTGGATCTGGGTAAAGGATTCCGCGCTAGAGCATTTCACCTTAGCCTTCAGGGGAGTGTCATTCTTGGTCTTGTCACCGGCATTCAGGCGCAGATCGAAAGAAGCGGTTGCCCCGGGAGCGACCGCTGTGCAAATACTCGGGTCGTCGCACACGAAGTCAAAGTCCGTTCCGAGTGCGCCTCCTTGAATCGTCACCTGTAAGAACGTATAATCCAGTTGCTTGATGCAGATATGATCGTCCAACGAGTTGGAGGGCGTGTCGAAATCGTCGTACCCATACCGCTGGTTGGCCGAGGCCGAAAAAGTAACCTTCGCCACAGTGACGGTCACCGTTTTAACGACGGGCGTGCAGCCGGGACCGCCAGGACACGTGCGCGTCACGGTGATGGTCTCTGCATCTCGCGCTGTGCTCGGGTTAGCGCCTTGCACAGTAACTGTGGGTGTATTCGCGTTTTGGAGCGTGATGTTCGTGCTGCTGGTGGTCCACGCATATGTTCCCGCGCCGCATCCTTGCTCCTCGGTAGCTGTTATCTGCACGGTACCCCCGTCGGCTTTGACGATCCGGCACGGCGCGTTGACAACAAAATCACACGGGCTCAGTTTCACGGTCGTCCGGACGGGAGTGCCCCCCGCGGAAGGACTCGAGCCTCCTGGCACGTGAATCCCAGAAACCGTGAAATCACTAAAACAGCAGGACGTGCTGGCGACAACGGTGTAATCGTCAGGGATCAAATTATCGAACAGTGCCTTACCGGACGCATCGGTACTAGCGGTGCTTTGTTGGGAAGGCCTCTGAATGTTGACGCTAGCCCCTGCGATGGCGGTACCGCCCGCATCCACCACCGTGACCTCCAGTGCGCCTGGTCGCGCTGGCGAGCCGCCGGGCAGCTGCCCGGGGTCATCATCCGCCGCCACGTTCTGCGCGACGATGGATTGCTTAATATCTTGGGGAGCACAGTAAGGCTCGTCGGTGCAAACAGCGGCCGGATCGCCGGGTTGTCCGGTGCCTGCGTTGGCGTCGGCGTCCTGTCCGGCGGCCTGAAGCGCCTGAGCTTGCGTTGCGGGGTCCGTTTCTTGGGCGGGTGTGGCGCCGCCCCCGCCATCCTGCTGCTGGGCAGGCGTGTAATTGGCGCCGCTGTCGTCCTGCTGCTGGGCGGGCGTGGAGTTGGCACCGGCGTCGTCCTGTTGCTGAGCAGGCGTGGAGCCGCCAGCCCCGTCGTCCTGCTGCTGGGCAGGCGTTGAGCCACCGTCGCCGCCTTGGGTCGAGCTCGAACTGTCGTCCGAATCGTCCATAGCACGAATTCTTACTGTTTCCTCAGATGGAGCTGCCCCGCTTCTAGCGCCGAGCGCATCTTGGCAGCCGGGTCCCCCGGCTTGCCGAGAATCTGGGCCGCCCAAGGGTACCGCGGATCGGTATCGAAATTCTTTCCAAACACAATCATCAAATCGATGTACTTGCAGACATCCCGTTTGCTGGCGACGCCATACCCGCCAGCACGTTCAATGCCGTACCGGATGGTTTTTCGTACTTGTCCATCGCCTGCGGCCCGACACTCGCGCGGAAAAAATCTCCACAGGTGCGCGAGCATCCATTGCTCGAACTTTCGCACCTCCAACTGCGAAAAGACCGCCAACTGTTCCGGGCGGATAGTCAGCATCACGCGCCTCCGTCAAACGAACTGCGGCGTTCCCTCGTTCAGCTTTTTGCGGTTGAGCGCTAGCGCTCCGCCGGCAGCCTGGAAGCGCAGGAGTTCGTTGGGCTCTTCACCTTCCGCGATATAGCACAGCACCGGGCCGAAAACCGTTTTCAATTCCTGAGGGTTGCAAGTGGGCAGATATACGCGTAAAACCCGCGGATCGTAATAGCGGAACAGCAGCGGCGTTCCCGCGGGATCGTGAACTGTCAGGAAGCCTCGAAAATGGTTACGCATGGCGCGAAAATCGACGCGGGAAACAGCGAAGATTCCCCAGTGCTTGCCCCATCCGCTGTCCAGCACCCAATCGCAAAACGCGGACCTGAAGTCGAGTTGCACTAGATAAGGAGCTACTTGCACAAGGTCCGGCGGGTTTAGCGTTCCCCGAAACAAGCACTCCGAAACAGGCTGATAGTCGTGCAGTCTCGCGAGCAATCCGTCGATGGAGGCGCCATCCAGAACCGCGTAGACGGAGGCGTCTGGCTCGGCGAACAGGTAGGGGCCAACCTTCTCCGCCGGACTCTCTTCGGGCCTCACTGGGATTATCCCGCCGCCTGGCATATAGGGCAGTTGTGAACATTGACGGCAAGAGGGGCGCCGCTCGCCGCTGCCTGCTTCAACACCGTGGCGGCCATGCTGGGCGGCGCGGGCGGCGTGGGCGGGGTTAGCGGGGGGGGCGGCACGGAGAGCTCTCCGGGAACCGCGTCGTCAGCTTCCTTTGGAGATTTAGGCGTCTGCGGCGACGCTCCCACGCCGCTTCCGGCGGATCCGCCGCTGTTAATGTACACCATCGTGCCTGAGATGAAAACCCCGGCCGAATTGAGATTGATAAAATTGCCACCTACTTTCAAGGTAAGCGTTGTGCCCGACTCCACCACGAGGTTTGTTCCAGCTTTCAGGTAGATCTCCGTCCCCGCTTGCAATTCGTAGTTATTCGAGATCTTGCCATCGTAATCCGCCCCGCCTGTCAGGGAAACCGTGCCTCCGACTTTTTCGTTCTGATCGCCTTTGATGGTCAAGTGAGCGTCGCCGTCGATCTCCTCAAGGTGGTCGGCCTTCACAATGCGGTGACTCTCGTGGCAAACAATCTCATATAGATCGTTCTTGATCCGGATGTCCTGGTTCCGCTCAGCATGGATAAAAATTTGTTCGCTGCCCTTTTTATCCTCGAACCGGATTTCGTTGAATCCGCCTCCGCCCTTTGACGACAAGCTCTTGACAGTACTCTTCGTCTTTTCATCGGGCAGAGTGTAAGGCGGCATCTCCTCTGCGTTGTAGACGCGGCCGACGATGATCGGCTGGTCGGGATCGCCTTCGAGGAAATCGACGATCACCTCGTGGCCGATTCGGGGGAGGAACATAGCGCCCCATTTTTTCCCCGCCCAAGACTGCGCTACGCGGATCCAGCACGACGAATCTTCATTATTCTTGCCTTCGCGGTCCCAATGGAATTGGACCTTAACGCGGCCATATTTATCCGGATAGATCTCTTCACCCGCCGGTCCGACCACAAACGCCGTCTGGCAACCTTGCACGCTGGGTTTAGGAGTCACCCGGTTAGGACGAAACGGAACGCTCACCGGAATGCATTCGAACGTGTTCGTGTAGAAAAAGCCCTCGTCGCTTCCGCCTGAACCATACGCTTCGCCCATGGTGGATTGATGGTACACCGCCGTGAGCATCCATTTCTGGTTCATTTCCTTGCGGTAGTGATCGGTCACTTCGACCGTCGCGCCCGTGGTGAAACAGCGGCAGTTGGATTTGCCGGTGACCCGCTCCTTAGGAGCGAGCGTCTCTTGCAGGCGGGTCTTGGCGAGTTGGTCGCCATCGCCCTTCTTCGAGTAAAGACCGGGATAATCGTAGATTTCGTATGCGCCCTGGTCCTTCACGGTGACCATCAGGCTAGTGCTGGGCGTTTCGAAATTGTAGTCGGTATGGGACCAGACGCTGGGACGATACTCCTGTTCGACGCGCCAGTCGCTGATGACGTCATCCGGATGCCAGTTCCCCGGGGAAAAGTCGCAGCGCGCTTTCGGCTGGCCGGGGCACGGCTTATGAGCCGCCGCGTCATCCGCGAGCACCATCGTGTGCTTTGCGCCGTCTTTATCGTGCTCGAAGAAATAACAGATCCCCTCTTCTTCCATCAGGCGGGAAACGAAATTGAAATCGGTCTCGCGGTATTGAACGCAATAATCCCGAGTGCGATAGGAGTTGTAGATACGCAGCTCGTAATCCTTGAAGCTAAGCTCGTCGAAGATCTTCTTGATAATATCCGGCGCGGTCTTGTGTTGAAAAATCCGGCAATCCGCCTTACGCGTGAGGAACCACAACCACGGAACCATTTCGGCGTGGTAATGGGTGAACCGCTCATCGCGGCCGGCTTGGGAAAACCGGCTGATGAAACCGTTGATGTGGCGCTCGGAATCGACGATCTGCAAATGCAACGTAACGTTCTTGCCGACGATGCCATTGAAGTCGATGGCGTCATCCTCCGAGAGCAATTCGAGTTGAAAGCGGAATAACTGGGAGACCGCTTCCTGGCCGGAGACGCTGCGCAGCAGAAGAGCGTCGGGTCCCAGAGGAGTGTCGATTCTGAGTGCCCTTGCCGCTTGAGTGAATCCGATCGTTGCCACCGGCTATCCTTTGTTACTTAATTACTCGTAATCCGAACTTGTCGAGAAATGCCGTCCACCCGTCTATTTTTCGTGATATGGTATCCGCTGCTTGCCCCACTTTGTATGAGACATGATCTCGTTTCACGTCGAGCTCGATGCGATAGTACTTATCATCTGGGCTGAACCCGTGTCCCTTTTTCGCCAGTTCCTGCGGGCCTCCTGGCCGCACTTCTCTTATGGTTAATTCTTTGTCGCCCAGCTCGAACTCTAGATAGTTGTTGTCATAGTCGTCGGCATTCAGGAAGATCCGCCAGCGGATCTTTTCATAACCAAATCGCTTCTTTATCCTTTGCACGTCGAGAACGTGATCGAAGGCTACATCCTTGAAGTACGCCGTCTTCTGATGAACCCAAAATCCCTGGTCATCGTGCCAGCTTGCCGGATCACCCTGGAAGAGTTCCCGAGCCGGAGGAGGAGGCGGTGGCGGAGGAGGCTTGTTCTCCGTTTGCTTCTCCTTCTCCTTCTGCGGCGGCTGAATGCGCTCCAACGCTAGCGTGATAGGGGATTCCTTGCCCGAAGAAATCTGCACCTCTAAATCGGCCGACTTGTACTGATCAAGATCTGCGCCGACTGTGTATGTGCCTTCTCGGAGTTGAACTGTTTTATCGGTTATGGGCCTTCGCGCCTCGCCGCGCGGTTGAATTGTCACCTGCGCTTGAGAAGGTGTCACTGTCAACACGAGCGTGCCGAATGGCCTCAGTTGAGCCTCACGTCCTGAAATCGAAGTCGTCTGCTTGACCGGTGCCTGCCTGTGAAGCACGGGGGAGTCCTCAAAATATTGCTTCTTAAATTGAACGGAATGGTCGATGTCGGGTTTGAGGAGGTTATAGCCGAACGATCCATTCGAGTCCAAAACGCCGATTTGCGTGCCGTCCAGCCAAACTTGCGCGCCCGGAGTTCCTCCCAGAACTTGCAAATTAGCGGTTGTGACCGACAGCGCCAGATCGAATTTTCGAGTCACGGTTTGACCGGCCGCCATGGTGACTTTCTGTTCAGGAGGGTCATCGTATCCATCGAGCTTGAGTCGAACAGTGTGTGGGCCTGGATCGAGAGTCTGGCGCCAACTCTGTGCCTGAACTGTGCCCGGTCTTTGCTGCCCATCAATGATCACGTGGGCTCCATCAACGTTGGACGTGATGATCAGGAATCCTCTCGTTGCGGCTCCCACTCTTATGCTGAGCACAGGAGCATTTCCAGACTCTACGGCAAAAGGCACTGGGTTTTTTCCATTGTCAAACGTAACTTCGTTGGCGCCCTCGTGCAAGGCCAACTCGAGCCCCCCCGCCGGAATCGGATTCAGCTCGCCGCTATCCTTCAAGCCAGCCCGCATCTCTTTCACGCTCGAGTACGCGAACGCCTGCGGTCCAAGATTGCTCATTACCATGACCGGAACGTCAGCGGCCGATGATGAGAGCCCTAGCAAGTGAGCGGCCGTGCCGATGTCCGCCTGAAAATCCACCGAGAAGACCGGGCTCTTGCCGTCCAAAAGTTTTAGCGTGTGTTTATTGCCATCCCCCATCAAATCGTGACTATAGCTTCCGTTCTGCAACGGCTCCATCGCGGCATCGTCAAGCAGCACTTGGCCGTTGCGCACCCCGTCCGCAAATATCCGAATCACGTGGGGCGCAGGGGCGAAATTCAGCTCTATTGGATTTTGATCACGGTCGCTAAAGGATTGATTGAGAGGCAGGTAACCTGCCTTCTCCGCATGGACGGTGTGAGACCCGGGCAAGACTCCTACGGTGGTTCCCGGGATCTGTTGATTGTCCACCCAGATCGTCGCACCTTCTGGGTTCACTCGAAACGCGATCTGTACCTTTTGGGCCGGCGCAGGCTGGCGATGTCTCGGGAATCTGTGGATCACCAAAACAAGGACCAAAGCGACGACAGCGAAGCCAGCCAGAGGCCAGAGAAACTTCGGCGTTGGACGATGTAAAATCGCGACCCAAGTTTTGCGCAAATGATCGGCCCAATCCGTTCGCTTTTTCTCGCTGGGCTGGGGAGCTGGAGCCGGAGGCTGAGGGCTCTCCTGAGGGGCCGCGCTTGCCGCTGCCGGTATACTTGAGGTCGCTTCTTTCTCGCGGCGGAGCCGTTCTTGAATCTCCGATATCGGCTTCTGAAATTCGGGGTCGGCCTCGTACTTGGAAAAGGCATCGGTCCGGAGGAAGATGGAATCGAGTTCCGCGATGGTCTTAGTCTCTTTCGATTGCCGGGCAAGCTCGTTCAACTCTTCCAGATCGCGGGCTCGAATTTCCTCGCGGTCTTTGGCCGAAAGCCTCTCGTGAAGTACGCTGCGCAACTGAAGCAATCGGTTCTCGCGTGGATAGACGGACCTGAGCTTGTCCAATTCTGCAATGGCATCCTTGAAATTGCCTTGCGCCTGCAGTTCGCGAGCTCTGGACAGCGCGGCAGACACCTCCTCGGCTTGCCGCTTGTCTTGGATGAGCGTATTCAGGCTCCTGGCTCCGGGATTGCCTGGGTCCAGATCAAGCGCCTCCTGAACCAGGGGCTCAGCGGTGCGCCAATCCGTGTCGATGTGAGGGCCCGCTTGCTTCAATAAGATCTCGACTAATGCGGCCCGCACTGCCGGGTTTTGACTGTCCAACTGCAAGGCTTCCCGAAGCAGATTCAGAGCTTCCGTCGGGTTCCCTGCGGCGTGCAGATCTTTACCGCGATTGGCTTTCTCCACAGCTTCCAAAGCACGCGTCTGCGCCTGTTGCGCCTGCTTTGCCAAAGCCAACAACTCGGGATCGCCGGGGAATTCGGCCAGAGCGTCCGCGGCAAGAGAACTGGCTTTGTCATAGTCGCGAATCGCCAGGGCTTGATCGATCTGGGTGACCCAGTGATTCTTGGTATCGGCGCGGACCTGTTGTTCCCGGCGTTTGCGAAGGCGGTCGATCTCAATGTCCAGGCCGGGATATTTGGGATAGATGCCGCGCAGCATTTCCCAAAAGCCGAGCGCCTCGGAAAATTGTCTGCCTTCCTCGGCCGCCCGGGCGCGGCCCGCGACGGAATCCACGAGATCGCGCCGCGACCGCACCTGACGCAAAGACTCGTTGAAACGCGCCTCAGAGGGATACTTTTGGCCGGCCTCCTCCAGGATGGCGACCTTCCTGTTGAGGTCAGGCTCGCCCTCGACCTCCTTCTCAATTTTGGCCACATAGGCCGAGATCTCCTGCCTCTGTGCCTGTTCGACATCGTCCCGCAGCGCGAGGAACAGCACGTGGTTGGGATATGCCTGGAGAACTTCATCGCAAATCGCTTTAGCTGCCGCGAACTTGCCCCCTTCCAGTTGACGGCGGGCCTCGGCCTCTTGAGAGGCCAACTGATCTCGCTTGGATCGAACCTCTTCGTAAAACTTTTGATATTTGGCGCCCTGTTCGGGAGTGGTGCTGTACGGGGCGCGCCGGTCCAGATCCAGAAGCCGGTCCGCCTTGGTGAATGCCGTATTGACGTCGCCGCGTTGAAACGCATTCCAAGCCGACTGATAGGCTTCCTCTTTTTCGTTTGTAAGCCGGATGTGTTCCTGCTCCCGGCGCTCCACTTCCGCCAGCAGAGCTTTGGCCCGGACTTCTTTGGGGCGAAGATCGAGCACTTTTTCAAGAGCCTGCCGCGCGTGGGCGTAGGCATGGTTTTCCATGTGCTGGTTGGCGAGGCGAAACCATTCTTCAATTTGCGTTGCGCCGCGTTTGCTCTCGATAGCTCCCTTTAGAGTGAAGGCGTCAGTATTGCTGGGATCCAGGTTGAGGACCTCCTGGACCTTCTGCAGCGCGCGGACGTACTCGCCTTCATCAAAGCGGCGCCGGGCTGTTTCTAGCAACTGCTTCACCGTGTTCGCGCGCCGGACCTCCTCAACCTCTTTGCGCAGTTCATCGATTTCGGGAGCCAGGAAGCTTTCCGACTCCAGCTCCTTGATACGCTCCGCCGCGTCATCCAACTCGCCGCTCTCAAAGGCCTTGCGCGCACGCGCCAGCCGGGGAGCGATGCGCGCTGGATCGAAAATGTCAATTAACTCGCCCCGCAATGCCTTCTGCAGACAATCCGAAAATGTGCGGATGTCGGAGAACCGATGGAAAGGCTGCTTGGCCAGCGCCTTGTGGATCACCTGGCAGATTGACGAGCCGACCAACGGGTTGAATTCCGAAACGGGTGGAGGCGTGTAATGAAGAATCGCCTGTCCCAGGTCCTCCTGGCCGGCTGTGCTGAACGGGTGCCTGCGGGCAAGCATCTCGTACGCAACCACGGCCAGAGAGAACTGGTCAGAAAGAGGCGTTGGCTGCTTCAGTTGAAGCTGCTCCGGCGCCATGTACAGGACCGTGCCTTTCAAACCTGTGGCGGAACGAAGGTTTGTCAGGTGGGCCATTCCAAAATCGATGATCTTCACCGAGTCGTCGGGCAAGATGAACAGATTGCTGGGCTTGAGATCCCGGTGGATGAGGCCGTGATCGTGCGCCGCCTGCAAGCCGCGGCAA